>JBDHCH010000103.1:0-12854 GCA_039592115.1 Gemmatimonadota bacterium
CTTGATCCCACCCCAGATGATCCTGGTGGAGACCTCGGCTGCGGCCTCGATGGCCTGGGAGGCGATAATGATCCCCACCAACGTTCCCAACACTCCGCTGATCAGAGCAAACCCGCCCCAGAACAGGATGGCGTCCACCCACGCCTTCGTGCGCATGTCCGGAACAGCCCCCGGACCAAAGAGCTTGGCTGCGGACCAGAGGGCCAGCAGAACCACGGCCAGAAAGGAGAAGGCCAGGGGCCAGCGAATGAATCCGATTTCTTCCCAGACAACGCCCATGAAATCACCTCTTTCGTATGTTCTCGTTTGAATTGCTCAATCCCAGGACGTCGCGATGTGCGCGCGAGACCAGGGTGAGCCACTGCGTAAGGATGAACCAGGTGAGACCGCCGGCCAGGGCCAGCAGAACGGAGACCGAAAGGAGCGCGCAGTCCCGCACCAACCACTGGGGAGCCAATAGTCCTGCGAGCTCTGGTGAGCGCTCCAGGGTGCCGGCGAGTCGGTAGAGATCGAACATGGTGCCTCCGACGCCCCAACCGAGGATCGCCACCGATAGGGTCAGGATCCCCCGAAACCCCTGGTCCAGAACCTGATGATCGCCTTTGATCCAGAGTTGGAACCCCCGGGCGAGGACGGCTGAGAGGAGCACCGCCCCGAGACCGAGGACCGGCCAAAGGAACGGTGAAGGATCGGTCAGCAGGTCGACTCTGGTCAGGAGCAGTGTTTCTGCGAACAGGACGGAGCCGGACACGAGAGCCAGCGCGGATCGCTCGACGATCCGCAGGTGATGGTCGCTGAACCGATGAGTGATCCGGCGATAAAGCGGTGTGTGAAGCTCTCCCAACTCCTCCAGGGCGATTCCTTCCGGCACGAGGGCCTCCACAGCGCGGCTCTGGGCCTCCTCCGGTGGCACGCCCTGGGCCACCAAACGGTCCTGGAGCTCTTCGAGGTCGAACTCGAGTTCCCTCAGGATTCTGATCCGATCCTGGATGGGGACGGTGAGTTTCCCCTCGATCTCCCTCAGGGTCGGTAGGAAGGCCCTCATGGCGCCAGCGCTCATGCCGGGGCTTCGCCGGGGTGTTGGAGGAGATCCATCAGACGGGATACGATCTCCTGGACTCGGTTGGTGCCTCCGCTCAGATGCCGTCTTCCTGTGCCGGTGAGAGCGTATACTTTCTTTCGCCGGCCGCGCCCCTTCGACCAGGACCCTCGGATCAACCCTTCCTCCTCCAACCGGTGGAGAATCGGATAGAGGGTTCCGTGTCTGAATCGAAAGAGGCCATTGCTGTCGGTTTCCACGTCCAGAGCGATCTGGTACCCGTGCTTCGCTTCTTCGCGAAGCGTGGAGAGGACGAGGAGCTCATGGATATCCCTGGCGAATCCTTGGGCGTCGAAATCTCTCTCGCTCACGGGTTCAACCTCTCGTCGGTAGTGGACTGCATAAAGCGGCCTCCTTAGTATCTACACTCTATATAAAGATGTTCGATATATAATGCAACACCGGTTGCAGGAAAGGGTATTGCGACCCCACGGGCCGCCGCTCTCAGGAGCAGCTACTCCACCCTGGAGACTGAGTCGAGTGGTTGGCAGGCGGGGCGCACGCAACACGGCTCCCCCACTTGTGCACACCTTCCCCAGGAGAAGACGTCACCGGGGTCGCGGAGGAGGTACGTCCCCGCCACCTTTGTCCCAGCGGCCCCCGGCCTGTCGCCCCGTATCCCGGAGAGTGACCTATGAGAATCAAGCTGACGAGCGTACTCGTACAGGACCAGGAAGAAGCCCTCCGGTTCTACACGGAGATCCTCGGGTTTCGAAAGAAGGTGGACATCCCGCTGGGGGAGTTCCGATGGCTCACAGTGGTCTCATCAGAGGGGCCCGACGACTTGGAGTTGGTGCTGGAGCCGAACCAGAATCCCGCTGCCAAGACCTTTCAGCAGGCTCTTTTCGAGCAGGGGATTCCTCTCACAGCGTTCTCGTCGGACAGCGTAGAAGCGGAACACGAACGATTGGAGAGAATGGGTGTGGTGTTTCGCTCCGGACCCACCGACGTTGGAGAGACCATAATCGCCGTGTTCGAGGACACCTGTGGAAACCTCATCCAGATCTACGAGGGCTGACCCCACCCAAACGGAACCCCGTGGCTGAGGAGGTGGTGGGGGGGTGCTGATACGGCAAACGGAGGATACGGGTACCTGGCTCTACCGGCGGCGCAGCTACCTCCCTGTGCTCCTTGTCCTCCTCTACCTTCCCCTTCTTCCTGAACCGGCCAGCCCGAGTGCCCGGGGGCTGGGGATTCACATGTGGACGCTCTCCGGCCTGGGGATCGCTTTCCTGGGCTTCGGAATCCGGGTACTCACGGCGGGATTTGTCCCCGGAGGGACATCGGGGCGGAGTACACAGGGCTTCCGAGCCGAGAGCCTGAACATCACGGGTCTCTATTCCATTGTCCGGCACCCTCTCTACCTGGGCAACCTCTTCATCTGGGTCGGTGTCGCCCTGTTCACTCGGCATCCGTGGCTGGTGCTGCTGACCATCCACGTATTCTGGCTGGTCTACGGAAGGATTATCCGTTCGGAAGATCGTTTCCTATCGGAACGTTTCGGGGAGCGTTTTCGGGCGTGGGCCTCGACTACGCCTGCGTTCATTCCGAGGCTCTCCGGGTTCGAAGGCCCGACTCTCCCCTTCTCCCCTCGGAGTGTGTTGGGCCGAGAACCCAACGGGGTCTTTGGGGCCGTCCTGGCGATGGTTACGCTGGATACGGCGCTGCGGCTCTCCAGCGAGGGGAGCTCTCGCCCGCACCCGATTGCGCTCGGTGCGTTGGGCTTGGCATTCCTGGGTTGGTTGAGTCTCAGGGCCGTAAGGAAATGGACCTCTTTTCTGACCGTGGAGGGGAGATGATCCAGAAGGAGACCGAAGCCCCGACGGAGAATCCTCTCCAGAGATTTCTCCGCCGCCAGGATACCCTCATGCTGGACGGTGGGTTGGCCACGGCCCTGGAGTCCCGGGGCTGCGATCTGAACGATCCCCTATGGTCGGCGAAAGTCCTGATCGAAGCTCCTGATCTCATCCGGCAGGTCCACCTCGACTTCCTCCAGGCGGGGGCGGATTGCATCACCACCTCCAGCTATCAGGCAAGCCTCCCGGGATTCCATCGCCATGGGCTGGACGAGGCAGCCGGAGCGGAGCTGCTGGCCCTCTCCGTGCAGTTGGCCGTGGCTGCCCGGGAGGAATTCTGGGAGGACCCGGCCAATCGGCGAGGTCGCCAGAGGCCTCTGGTGGCTGCGAGCATCGGGCCGTATGCCGCCTTCCTGGCGGACGGATCGGAGTACACGGGCCGATACCAAGCCACGGACCAGGAGTTGTACGACTTCCACCTGAGTCGGTGGCGCATTTTGGCCGAAAGCGAGGCTGACGTCCTGGCGTGCGAGACCATTCCGGTGGGGCGGGAGGCAGAGGTCCTCCTTCGGCTCCTGAGGGAGACCTCTCGAAGTTGGGCGTGGTTCAGTTTCTGTTGCCGGGACCACCTCCACCTGAGTGACGGAACCCGGCTTGTTGATGCAGTGGCGGCGTGTGAGAATGAGCCCCGGGTTGTGGCGGTGGGGATCAATTGCACAGCCCCGGAGTTCATCCCGTCACTGATCCATGAGGCGAAGGCGGCGACGCAAAAACCGGTGCTGGTCTATCCCAACTCGGGGGAGCGCTACGAGGCAGTCACCAAGACCTGGCACTCTTCTCCTTCCTCCCTCGGATGGGAGGGGGCGTCAAGAGATTGGGTCCGGGCCGGCGCTTCCGGGGTGGGAGGATGCTGCAGGGTCGGCCCTGACAGGATCGCTGACATTCGCCGGTGGGTGGTGGATTGACCTCGCTCGGGCTGGGGGATCAGCTTGTCGGCAGTCGACTCTCGGCATCGATCAGCTGGTTCTCGATCTCCGGAGTCTTGACCGCGTAGTTGAACCCCGGTGCGATGCAGAATGCCCCGTACTCCCCTGCCTTGTTCAGAGCCAGAAAGCCCACCTGGATCTCCCTCCAATCAGGGTTCTTTCTGATCACCCGGTCCACGGCCATTTCACACGCCGCCTCGGGGCTGTGCCCCTGCCGCATGAACTCAACCACCAAGAAGCATCCCACGGCTCGGATCACCGCCTCCCCCCACCCCGTCGACGTGGCGCCACCGACCTCGTTGTCTACGTAGAGGCCAGCCCCGATGATGGGAGAGTCTCCCACCCGGCCGTGGTACTTGTACGCGGCTCCGCTCGTCGTACAGGCGCCGGAGAGGTTGCCGGCCTCATCGAGAGTCAGCATGCCGATGGTGTCGTGGTTCTCGATGTTCACCATCGGTCGGGTCTCCCCGTTTTCCTCTTTCCAGTGAGTCCAGGCTGCTTCGGCCTCGGGTGTCAGAAGGTTTTCTCTCTGAAACCCGTTCCGAAGGGCAAAATCCAGAGCGCCCTGACCCACCAGCATGACGTGGGGGGTGAGCTCCATGACCTTCCGCGCCACAGATACAGGGTGCATGATATCCTGGAGGAAGGCTACGGACCCGCACCGCCCGGCCTCGTCCATGATACATGCGTCCAGGGTGACCTTCCCGTATCTGTCCGGAAACCCGCCGTACCCCACCGTCATCACCGACGGGTCGCCCTCGGGCACTCGGACCCCTGCTTCTACAGCGTCCAGGGCACTTCCTCCCCTGGAGAGGATCTCCCAGGCCGCATCGTTCGCCCCCTGGCCGTGCTGCCAGGTGGAAAGTGCCACGGGTCCGACGCCGGGATTTGAGGGCCCCCCTTGGCGGTTGGAGGCTTCATCACCCTGCGGAGAACAGGCGTCGAGGAGAGAGGTGCCCATGGCAGCGCCCAGGGCCGTGGTCTTCAGAAAGGTACGGCGATCGGACATGGTGGAGTTCCGGTGAGAAGAAGTGGTTTGGTTGGAGGGACTGTAGGATGAATCGGGGCATCGGAGCAAGCAGGGGAGTGGGGAAGATGGCACCTTCGCAGCGGCATCCTCTTACGAGGATTTCCGGGATGAGTTGGATCTGGCCAACCGAAATGGAGGTCGGATTCAGAAGTTGACGCAGGGTCTTTTCGGTCGTATTCAAACTGAGTTCTCACCACAAAACCCCATCCTGAGGAGCCCATCCAATGGCCAAGTACGTCATGGAGTTCATCGGCGCGTTCTTCCTGGTGTTCACCGTGGGGATGACCGTCATCGAACCGGGAGCCGGGGCAATGGCTCCGTTGGCGATCGGATCCGCTCTCATGGTCATGGTGTATGCTGGAGGCCACATCTCGGGCGCTCACTACAACCCTGCCGTGACTCTCGCCGTTCTGGTGCGAGGCCGCACCACGACCAAGGATGCCGTGGTCTACATGGCGGCCCAGATCATTGCCGGGCTGTTTGCCGCGTTCCTGGTCGGATACCTCAAAGGGGACGTGATGATTTCGGCCGTGGAGCACACGGTAAGCAACTCTCTCCTCGCAGAGTTCTTGTTCACCTTCGCCCTCTGCTTCGTGGTACTGAACACCGCGACGGCCAAGGCTACCGAGGGGAATTCCTATTTTGGGCTGGCTATCGGGATCACGGTGATGGTGGGGGCGTACGCTGTGGGTGGTGTGTCCGGTGGAGCCTTCAACCCGGCTGTGGCGTTCGGAATTTCCTCAATGGGACTCTCGGCGTGGGCCGATCTCTGGATCTATCTGTTGGCCTGCTTCCTCGGAGGTGGGATTGCTGGGTGGGTCTTCAAGGCCCTTAACCCAGAAGACGCTTAGGAGAGCGGTACGTCGATGCGGGCGGGGCGCCGGGTCCACCTGAGAGGGGGCGACCCGGGGCCCCCCGGTTGACAGAGGCCGTTCGGATACGGCCCCCGGGGCGTGCCCCGGGGGCGGGGTCGGAGGAGGGATACGGTGGCATTCGACGAGGGCTTGGCCATTCGGGTCAGGGAAATCCTGGAGCGGAACCAGGAGGCCAGGGAGCAGAGGATGTTCGGAGGCCTCTGTTTCCTCCTGGGTGGGAACATGTGCTGCGGGATCGTTGGGGAGACTCTCATGGTGAGAGTGGGCCCAGAAGCATATGAAGAGGCCCTCGCCCGGCCTCATGCCCGTGAGATGGACTTCACCGGGAGGCCGCTCAGGGGGATGGTCTATGTGGATCCGGAGGGGATCGCCGAGGACAGGGACCTGGAGAGCTGGATTCAGGCTGGGGTGTCCTTCGCCGGATCTCTTCCCCGGAAGTAGAAGGATGGAATAGAACACGGCATCGAGAGCGAGCTCCGGGACGTCATGAGGAGCCAGGAGGGGAGGAGCCTTCACACGGTGATCTGACGGTGCCGTTGGCGACCCCGGTCCGGTCCGTCACAGAGTAGGCGATCCTCGACGCCGATGTGCTCCCGGACCGCACCTTTCCCCTCCTCCTCCTCCTCCGCACCGCGGTGTTCGCCATTGACCTGACCGGAGCCCTCAGATTCAAGGAGGCACGTCGCGAGCCCTGAGGGACGGTGGCCAATCCTGCTCTCCTCCCGCACTTTTCCCGCTGGCAGTCGATGACTCCTATCTCCGAAAGGACGCACCGATGGGCATGCGCATCTCGAGACTCGGTCCCTCTTTGATGGTTTCGTCCCTGCTCCTCTTGAGCCCCAGCGCGGCAAGCCAGGAGCTGGATCTGGAAGCGGTGGCGAAGGCTGCGGGGGCCCTGGAGCTTCGGGGGCTCGGACCGGCGGTCATGGGCGGCCGAATCGCGGATATCAAGGTGGACCCCAGAGCCCGGAGCACCTGGTTCGTGGCTGTCGGCTCCGGGGGCGTCTGGAAAACATCCAACGCCGGGACCACCTGGATGCCCGTCTTCGATGGTCAAGCCTCGTATTCCATCGGAACCCTGACGCTGGACCCCGGGAACCCCGATGTGGTCTGGGTCGGGACCGGAGAAAACGTCAGTGGGCGCCATGTGGGGTGGGGAGATGGGGTATACCGTAGCCGCGACGGCGGACGGTCCTGGGAGAATGTGGGGCTCGGGAAGTCCCAACACATCGGGAAGATTCTGGTGGATCCCCGGGATGGAAATGTGGTTCTTGTGGCTGCGGAAGGGCCCCTATGGTCAGCGGGTGGCGAGAGAGGGGTCTACAGGACGACGGATGGCGGGGAGACCTGGGAAGCAGTCCTCGAGATCGATGAGAACACGGGCGTGACGGATCTGGAATTCGATCCCTCCAACCCCGACGTGATCTATGCCGCCGCGTACCAACGGCGCCGGCACATTTGGGCCTTCCTGGGCGGAGGTCCGATGTCCGGGATCTTCAAGTCCACCGACGGTGGGGAGAGTTGGAGGAAGATCGAGAACGGACTCCCAAAGGGTGATATGGGGAAGATCGGTTTGGCCGTGACCCCGGCAGATCCCTCACTGGTGTATGCCACCATCGAAGCCAGCGGGACTGAGCGGGGGTTCTATCGTTCTCGGGACAGGGGGGAAAGCTGGGAGCGCCGGAATGCATACATCTCCGGGGGGACGGGACCCCACTACTACCAGGAGATCGAGGCCTCCCCTCGGGACCCGGACCTGGTGTACCAGATGGATGTGTTCTTCCAGGTCACCCGGGACGGGGGGGCGACCTTCGACAACCTGGGAACCGGGCGGGAGAAGCACAGCGACAACCACGCTCTCTGGATCGATCCGGAGGATCGCAACCATCTCCTCGCCGGGACCGACGCGGGCCTATATGAGACCTTCGACGAGGGAATCACCTGGCGGCATTTCCCGAACCTTCCGATCTCGCAGTTCTACAAGGTTGCCCTCAGCACCTCGGAGCCGTTCTACGAAATCCTGGGTGGGGCCCAGGACCTGGGGACGCTCTACGGTCCTGTCCGGACCATGAATGTGGAGGGTGTGCGGAACCGGGACTGGTATGCCCCCATGGGAGCCGACGGGTACCACGTGGCCATCGATCCCGATGATCCCGGGACTCTCTACCTGGAGACTCAGGTGGGGAACCTCTATCGGTACGATCGACGAAGCGAGGAGGCTCTCCAGGTCCAGCCCCAACCGGCTCTGGGAGATCCGCCGGAGCGGTGGAACTGGGACTCACCCATCCACATCAGCCCCCACGCGTCCGATCGCCTCTACTTCGGATCCCAAAGGCTCTGGCGGAGCGACGACCGCGGGAACTCTTGGACCCCTGTGAGCGGAGACCTCACAGGAGGGCGAAATCGATACGAGATGGAGTTCATGGGTCGGGTGTGGAGCGTGGATGCCCTCTACGACAACGGTGCCATGTCCCAGTACGCCACCCTGACGGCGATCTCCGAATCGCCCGTGAGAGAGGGCGTGCTGTACACCGGGAGCGATGATGGGCTGATCCAGGTGAGTGAGGACGGAGGGGAAAGCTGGCGAACGGCCGGACGCTTGCCCGGAGTGCCGGAGATGTCGTTCATCAATGACGTGGAAGCTTCCCAACATGATGGATCGACGGTCTTCGCGGTGGTGGATGCCCACAAGACGGGGGACTTCAGCCCGTACCTATTCCGAAGTGACGATGCCGGGCGTAGCTGGCGCTCCATCTCCGGGGACCTCCCCGCCGGAACCATCGTGTGGGCGATCCAGCAGGATCATATCGATCCGAACCTCCTTTTCATCGGGACCGAGTTTGGTCTCCGCTTCACGCCCGACGGAGGTGTGAACTGGATCGAGTTGAGTGGCGGGGTCCCCACTATCGCCTTCCGGGATCTGAAGCTCCAGAGGAGGGACGAAGACCTGGTTGGCGCGACTTTCGGTCGGGGCTTCTACGTGTTGGACGACTACTCTCCCCTGCGGGAGATGGCGGCGGGCGGACTGGCCGGCGACGGCTCGGCCTTCCCGGTTCGGGACGCCTGGTGGTACGTCCCCTACACGCCCATGCAGGCGAGGGGAAAACCGACGCTCGGCAGTGACGACTTCACGGCCGAGAATCCCGCCTTCGGTGCGACCCTCACCTATTTCCTTGGGGAAACCCCGTCCACTATGAGAGAGACCCGCCGAACGGATGAGAAGGAGCTCCGGGCTCGCGGTGAGGATGTACCCTTCCCCGGATGGGAGCAGCTACGGGAAGAAACACTGGAATCGGGGCCGAGGGCGTTTCTGGTCGTGAGGGACGCTCGGGGTGAACCGGTTCGGTGGGTGGAGGGACCGGCGAAAAAGGGCCTTCACAGGGTGAGCTGGGATCTCCGTGGACCTGCTCCGGACCCTGTGGACCTGTCCACCCCGGGGTTCGTTCCCCCCTGGGCGGGTCCGAGCAAGGGCCCCTTGGTCGCGCCCGGAGAATATACGGCGGAGCTTCAGTTGGTTTCCTCCGAGGGGGTCAAGGTTCTGGGCAATCGCCAGGCGTTCCAGGTGAAGCCGGTTCCGACCGCTCCTCCCGGGACCGACTTCCAGGCCGTCGCCGCATTTCAGTGGGAGACCAGTGAGCTGATGCGACGGATTGCCGGGGCAGGCGAGGGGATCGGCGATCTCCAGAATCGGATCAGGCACATGCGGGCGGCCTTGGCCGAGACGCCACGGGCCGATCCCGCCCTCTTCGGCCGGATCGATCAGTTGGGTCGCCGTCTGGGGGGCCTCCAGACCCGTCTCTGGGGAGACCGGATCCGCGGAAGTTTGAACGAGCCCGGGATCCCTGGCATCAGCGGGCGGGTAGGGCAGGTGATCGGCGGGCACTGGGATACTCGGCAAGTCCCGACCGCCACTCAGCGGCGAAACATCGAGATTGCGGCGGCAGGGTTCGAGGCGTGGAGCCGGGAGCTTGCCCGTCTCATCGAGGAGGATCTCGCCCAGATGGAGCGGGATCTGGAGGCTGCCGGTGCCCCCTGGACACCTGGACGGCGTCTACCAGGGGGTGGGGGATGACGAAGCGGGGAAAAGGGGATCCCCTCCAGAGGATCCCTGGCGTGGGACCGAGTATCGCCCATGACCTGAGGGAATTGGGATATGGCGACCCGGCGGCCCTGGTGGGGGGAGACCCCGAGGAGATGTACTCCTCTCTCTGCCGGATTCGTGGAGAACGCCAGGACCCTTGCGTCCTCTACGTATTCCGGTGCGCCGTGTACTTCGCTTCAGCCCGGGGACACCATCCCGAGCTCCTGAAGTGGTGGAACTGGAAGAACCTCAGCCTGGAGGACGTGTTGTCACCCAAGGGAACTTCGTCTCGGACGGGGAGGAGCTGAGGGATGCCTCGTTCCGCGGCGCTCCCGTTCAAACTCAAGCGGAGCCAGGACGTCCTGGGCGCGGGCTCCGTGACCACGACCACCGAGACGGTCCATGGACTCCTCCGGCTGGACGGAGACCGTCTCGTGATTCAGTGGCGGCTGGCCCGGAGGACCGAGTTCATCGGGAAGGAGATCCGCACCGACCGGGAGGTGGAAGCGGTCCAGGAGGTGGTTGTCCCCCTCGACGGCGTGGCCGGAGCTTCCCTGCGGCGGTCCTCGCTCGGGTTTCTCAGGGCTCCCAGGCTCGTCCTGACCGCTGCTGACCTCCAAGCTTTCGAGGCGGTGGCGGGGGAGGGCGGCCTTCGCCTCAAACACCCCGCAGAGTTGGTCCTTCGTGTCCGACGATCCGACCGGTTGCTGGCGGAGGAGTTCGCGGCGGAGCTGACCCTGGCCGTGGCGGAGCAAGCCTTGGAGGCATACCAGGCGAGGGCGGAGCTGAAGGACGGGGAGGGAGCGGGAAACCCCGGAGAGGGATCCCCGTCCATTGGATCCGGCTCCCCATGATGGCCGGGGGCAGGGACGTGGGAGTGGGTGAGGTAGGACCAAGCCCGTCTGGAGGGGGCACCCCCGTAGTTGTCGGGCTGCCCTTCAAAGGTCGTGGCGCGGCCCTGGCTATCATCCTATGCCTTTCCGTCCTGTCCGCCCCCTCTTCCGGAGCCCTTTCCGCTCAGGATTCGCGGCAAAAGGTGGGGACATACCTGGGACGAACCTCTTCGCGCCAACTGTGGAGCGGCTCCATCGGCACGGACGTCGTGGGTGGGGTGAGCGCGGGAGTTTTTGTCGACGTCGAGACCCCCATTCCAGCTGTTTCGATTCGGGCCGAGGCAGGGTACGCCGGGCGTGGAACCATCGTCTGGGACGAGCAAGTGGACCCGGATCGAGCCTCGGAGGCGAGGGTCAGGAGCCACTACCTGACCCTGCCGGTTCATGGGAAGGCTACTGTCGGGCTCGGGCCCCTCTCCATCTTCGCTTTCGGCGGGCCCACCATGGATATCTTGCTGAGTAGTGGGTGTACTACCCAGTTCTGTCAGGTGATCCGAGAGGAGAAAGTGGCGGTCTTCGGGGTTGGAGGAGGCGTCGGCGTCGGGATCGATCTTCCGGGGGGATACTGGGGCTGTGTCGAGCTTCGACACACGGAGGGACTCACGGATGCCTACGTGGGTGCCCGGGACACGGCCCGGAACCGGAGCAGGGAGATTCTGTTCAGGGTGGCGAGGCCACTCTGAGCGGAGAGGTGGTTTTCTTGTGCCCAGCCGATACAGGAGGTGGGGTTGAAAATCGATTTGCTCGTGACTGAGGGTTGCCCTCACGCAGAGCCTGCGTTGCACCGGGTGGAGGAGGTTCTGGGGCGGCTGGCTCCCGAGGTCACTCCCGAAGTGCTCACCGTCCGAGACCTGGAGGAAGCCACGGCCCTGGCCTTTCCCGGGTCCCCCACGGTCCGGGTGAACCGGCTGGATCTGGAGGGGATCGATGTGGGCCCCCCGGCCGTCGCGTGCCGGAGGTACGGCACCGACGGAGTGCCCCCGACATGGATGATCGAAGCCGGAATCCTCAGGGCTCTCTCGCCTGAGCACGTCCTTTTTCTCTGCGTCCAGAACTCGGCGCGAAGCCAGATCGCCGAAGGACTGGGCCGCTCCCTGGCAGGCAGTGGGGTGCGGGTGTCCTCGGCCGGATCCGAACCCAGCCAGGTGCGACCCGAGGCAATCCGGGTGATGGACGAGGTCGGGATCGATATCCGGGCCCAGCGATCGTCGGGTTTCGCCAATGTAGAGGGGTCGGTGGACCTGGTCGTCACGCTGTGCCAGGACGAGGTGTGTCCGGTTTGGCTGGGTGCCACCTGGAGGGTGCACTGGGAACTTCCGGACCCGGCGGGCCCTTCGGCTCCGGAGGAGAGGCGCTTATCGGACTTTCGCGGCGTTCGGGACGAGCTCCGCCGGCGCCTCGGGGTCCTGTTCGGTGGTTGAGCTCGGATCGTGGGCTCCATGAGGCGACTCCCCCCACCACCTTTCAGGAACTCCCTTATCCTGACGACCGTCCTTGTGTGGGCGGTCCCCAGGGCCATCCTGACAACCGGAGCGAGGGCCATGGCCGTGAGGTTCGGGATCTCGCCGGAGCTCTCTCCCCCGGTTCTGGTCCTTCTGGCCGTGGGCGTCGCCATCGTTGTCCTCCTCAACACGACGATCACGAGAGAGAGGGTGTTCGCGGCGAACCTCGGTGTGTCTCGAAGGACCATCCTGGGGATTGCCCTGGCCACGGTGGTCGCCTGCGAGGTCGGGGTGACTCTGATTCCCTCCCTCGTGTCCAACGCCTTCGGGGGATAGCGCCGTGAATCCAATCTTCGTGGCGGATTCCTTCGGAAAATCCTTCGGGCGGACAGAAGTCCTCACCGCCGCGACCGCCTGGGCTACACCCGGAACGGTAACGGTCCTTTTCGGGCGAAATGGATCAGGGAAGTCTACGCTCATCAAGGCTGCCCTCGGATTGATCCGGGCAGACTACGGTCTGGTCAAGTTCGATGGTGAAGCCTACCTGAAACCGACGCTCTCCCGATTGGCTCGCCGGGGTCTGATGTACCTGCCGGACCGGCCCCTCCTCTCCAGGAGGAAGACACTGCGTTGGCACCACCGACTCCTGGCC
>JBDHCH010000104.1:0-12825 GCA_039592115.1 Gemmatimonadota bacterium
TCTTTGTTGGCCACCAGCCACCCTTCATCGCCCTGGGGGACTACACTCCCCTCCAGGAGAACATGACGTTCAGCATGGAACCCGGTCTTTACGATGCCGCCAGGGGCTTCGGGATCAACCCCAGCGACAACCTCAGGGTCACGGCGACACGGGGAGTCCGGTTTTCCAGCGTCCCCTTCTCCAAGGAGTGGAGCTTCCTGGAGATTTGAGGGAGCCCCGTCGACGGGCTCAGGCCGAATCGACCTGGAGGCGATCCCTATTGGCTTCGGCCCACTCCTTGAAGCTCTGGAGCCTCGGGTTCAGATCCCTTGTGGGCTCGACGGGCCGGGATCCGCGGAAGTAATCCTCGAAGTCGTGGGAGAACTGGAACATGTTCCCCAGGTCCTCGGCCCCATCGAACCCCAACCCGCGGTAGACGTCGAAGGGGACGGCATTGTACCGGACCGGCTCTCCAAGGGCGGAGGAGAGGCTCTCGGCCATCTCTGCGCCGCTCGAGTGGTCCCCCGAGATCCCCACGGTCCTCCCGATGAACTCGTCCCCACCTTTGAACACGCCGTAGACCGCCGGCCCGATATCGGAAGCGGCGATCCCCGGAAGCTTCCTTTCACCCAGGGGAAGGTTGATGGCCAGGCTACCATCCTCACCCCGCTGGGGTCCCATACCGAAGTGAATCAAGTTGTCCCAATAGAACGAGACCAGGAGGTTCGTAGTGGGTACTCCCGCCTCCTGGAAGAAGGCGTCCGAAGCTCCCTTCCCGTCGAAATGCGGCACCTTGAACTCGTTCTGAAGGGTGGGCATGCGGTCGTCGCCCAGGGGAACCCATTTCCTGGTGTCCTCCAGCGTAGACCAGACCACGTGGCTCACTCCCGCGGCCTTCGCGGCCTGCGCCATGTTCCGCACCTGGGCCTGCTCTTTCGCCGGGGAGAAGTGCTCCCAGAAGTTGGTGACGCAAAACGCCCCGTGGGCCCCGGAGAAGGCCCCCTCGAGGCTTGACTGGTCATCGAGATCCGCCTCAACGACCTCGGCCCCCAGAGCGGCCAGGGCCTGAGCCTTCTCGGATGACGCGTTCCTCGTGATCGCTCGCACCGCAAATGGGCTAGCCCCGTCTTCCAGAATGGCCCGGGCGAGGCTGCCTCCCTGGGCCCCGGTTGCTCCAATCACCGCAATAATCTTCTTCTCCGACATGGTCACTCCAAGAAACTGGGGGAACTATTTTAAGTTAGAAGCATTGAAACCCCCCCAGGTCCCGGAAGGTTCCAGGTGTGACAAAACCTCTGCGCCACCCTTCCCCGCCCACTGTTTGCCTCCTAGACTGCCTCCTGGTTTCTGTCTCGCCCCTGCCGCACAAAAGACCGGGTCCGCCGGAGCCGCCGAATTGCCGTACCACGGATTGACGCGTACCCAGGAAGGTCTGGCTGATCACATGAAGATTTCAACCCTCCCAATCGCCCTTCTGACACTGTGGGCTTGCTCAACGACCACACCGCCGACTGCCGGACCCGCACCTCGGGCCGAGACTCCAATCGCCGCGGAAATGGCTCCACCCCCCTTGGGGATATCCGAGACCCGGCCGATCTCGGACATGCACAGGAGAACCATCGGCTTCCGGGACGCAGGTGTGTGGATCAGCAACGAGTTCGAAGGAGGTCGGGTCAGTGACGCGTGGCAGGAGGGAGACTCGGAGTTCGTGGTTCATCTCCGTCCGGAGAACGCACCGATCAACAACAGTGCCTGGTATGCGTTCAAGATCTGGTCGGATCAACCCGAGAGCATCGAGGTTCGGCTCATGTACGAGAACGGCCGGCACCGATACTGGCCGAAGGTGCGCCGAGCCGGAGAGCCTTGGGCTGCCCTCGACTCGGCGGCCGTCCAGATGGACACGGTCGCCCGGGAGCCCACGCTGAGCTTGAGGGTCGGGCCGGACACCCTCTGGGTCGCCGGCCAGGAGATGATGACCTCTGCGTTCTTCCAGGAATGGACCGGGAAGCTCGCAGAGAAACCTTACGTCGGTCGGTCGAATGTCGGGAAGTCGGGCAGGGGTCGTCCGATGCCCATGGTGGAATTCGGAGACCCCCAAGCCACCCGGCACGTGATGGTCATCGGCAGGCAACATCCTCCTGAAGCCACGGGCACCATGGCCCTCCTCAGCTTCGTGGAGGAGCTGGCCGGTGACTCTCCTCTGGCCGAGCGGTTCCGGGAGCACTTCCGGGTCCACGTCATCCCCCTGGTCAACCCAGACGGGGTCGACCTCGGGCACTGGCGCCACAACACGGGCGGGGTGGACTTGAACCGGGACTGGATCGCGTTCAACCAGCCCGAGACGCGGGTGGTCCGGGACACCTTCCGGGAAATCCTGAACCAGCCGGGGCACGAGCTCTGGTTCGGTGTGGACTTCCACTCCACCCAGTACGACGTCTTCTATACGCTCGAGCGCAACCTGGAGACGGACCCGCCCGGGATCACCGACATGTGGCTCGAGTACCTCTCCACAAATCTCCCCCACTACGAGGTCAACGATTCTCCGTCGGGAATGGGAACCCCCATGTCCCGGAACTGGATCTACGGAGAGTTCGGAGCACCGGCGTTGATCTATGAGGTGGGCGACCAGACCGATCGGGCCCTCATCCGGGAGGTGGCAGCCACAGCGGCCCGGGGAACGATGGAGGTACTGCTGGGAGAACTTGAAGGGTAGGCGACGGGGCGAACCCTGTCCTCGTAGGTCTTCCTCGGCCCCCTGGCTGAACCCTTGTCTCCAAGTGCTTCAGGTCAGGGGCCGATCTTGGATCCGCTCTGACTGGATGTCGTCTAACCGAGCTTCACCCGGACCCGGTGCTCGCTACCATCTTCCACCAGAGGAATTGTCTCTCCAGCCGGGAGGAGATCGCCGTCCAGGGAAATCTGAGACACCCCTCGGGATACTCCTCCGGGGTTTTCGACGGTGATCCGATACGGCGTGTCGCCGTGGCGGTAGGTGATCTCGAAGCCTTCCCAATCCGGGGGAATGCAGGGTTCGATTCGGAGGGCTGAACCTTCTTTCCGGAATCCGAGGATCCACTCCAGGGCAGCACGGTAAAGCCATCCGGCGGCCCCTGTGTACCACGTCCATCCCCCCCGGCCCTCGTGGGGCGGTTCGGAATAAACGTCCGCCGCCACTGCGTACGGCTCCACCTTGTATCGATCCAGATCCGCCCAGCCCCTGGTATGGTGGATGGGATTCAGGAGATTGAAGAGCTCGGCGGCCTTCTTCCCCTCGCCCAACATGGCCCAGGCAACGATGGACCAGATGGCGGCATGGGTATACTGCCCACCGTTCTCCCGAATTCCCGGGACGTACCCCTTGATATATCCCGGGTCCTGTGGCGTCCGGTCGAAGGGCGGGGAGAAGAGCAGGAGTAGCCCTCGTTCTCGCCGGAGGAGATGTTTCTCCACGGACTCCATGGCCTGGCGGGCCCGTGCCTCGCTGGCAGCCCCCGACATGACTGCCCAGGACTGGGAGATGGAGTCGATCTGGCACTCGTCGTTCTCCGCCGAACCAAGAGGGGTTCCATCATCGAAGAAGGCCCGCTTGTACCATTCTCCGTCCCAGGCCTCAACCTCGAGAGAGGCCTCCAGCGAGGCAGCCCGGCTCCGCCATCGTGCCGCCCGGTCCTCCTCCGTCCGCTCGTCGGCTATGTCTGCGAAGCTCCTCAGGTTTACCAGGAGAAACCAGCCCAGCCAGACACTCTCTCCCCTACCTTCGTGTCCGACACGGTTCATGCCATCGTTCCAATCCCCGCCGCCCATGAGGGGGAGGCCGTGCCGCCCCGACTCGAGGCTCCGGTCCAGGGCACGGGCGCAATGTTCGTAGAGTGTTGCCCGATCTTCCGACCTGGTGGGCTCGAAATAGGATTCATGCTGGTGATCTTCTAGCGCGGCCCCCTCCAACCAGGGAACCTCCACATCGAGAATCCCCCGGTCATCGGTGGTCTTCAGGTATTGCGCGACCGCGTACGGCAGCCAGAGCAGGTCGTCGGAGATCCGAGTCCGCACTCCACGGCCAGTGGGGGGATGCCACCAGTGTTGCACATCCCCTTCGCGGAACTGGCGAGCTGCGGCCCGAAGGAGGTGCTCGCGGGCGATACCGGGCTCGGTCACCGCCAGGGCCAGGACATCCTGCAACTGATCCCGGAATCCGTAGGCGCCCCCGGACTGGTAGAGAGCGGACCGGGCCCAGATCCGGCACGAGACGGTTTGGTAGAGAAGCCAGCGGTTGAGGATAAGATCCATGGATGGATCAGGGGTCTTGACCTGGACCGCACCGAGCACGCGGTCCCAGTGTTCCCGAACGTCGTCGAGAACCCCGGCGCAGCCCAACTCGCGGTAGCGACGGACCAGGGACCGGGCCTGTTCATGATCCTCGCCCTGCCCTAAGAAGAAGAGCACCTCCGCCCGCTCGCCAGGGTCAAGCTCCACCTTCGTCTGCAGGGCAGCGCACGGATCGAGTCCGGCTCCAACCTTTCCGGAAAACTCCGCGCCCCGCTCCAACGATGTCGGGTGATCCAGGCTCGCGTTACGGCCCAGGAACTCCAGGCGATCACCAGTCCAGGAAGTCTGGCGACCGCCCAGGTCAGCAAAGGCAATCCTGTCTGCGAACTCCGCATTCCAGGCGTTCCGGGCGAAGATGGCTCCGGAGGCGGAGTCCACGTCGGTGACCACGAACGGCGTTGACCCTGGACGCCCAACACCAAGGACCCATTCAACGTAAGCGGTCACTGAAAGCCGTCGCCTGTGCCTGGACCGATTCTCGAGCGTGAGGCGAGAGATCTTGATCGGATCCCGGGGCGGTACGAGTTGGAGAAGGTCCAATGCGATGCCGTTCGAAGTATGCTCAAAACGACTGTATCCCTGACCGTGGTGGACGACATAGGGTCTGGCTTCTTCTCGAATGGGAAGCCCCGTGGGTCCCCAGAGCAGGCCACTATCCTCATCCCGCACGTAGAATATCTCACCGGGCGCATCACTGATCGGGTCGTTGGACCACGGGGTGAGTTTGTTCTCTCGGCTGTTCTCGGACCAGGTGTACCCGGAGCCCGACTCCGAGACCAGGAACCCGAAGCTCGGATTTGCCACCACGTTGATCCAGGGGGCCGGGGTCCACTGCCCCTTGCCCAGAACCGTGACGTACTCCCGGCCGTCGGGCGTGAATCCTCCCAGTCCGTTGAAGAACTCGAGGTCCAGTTTCGGAGAGGGGACCTTTCTGGCCTTCTCACGGGGTGGGCGGAGCTGCGGCGGGACCGGGGCGGGCCTCAGGCGGTGTAGCCGCCTGACCTGTTCCGACAGTGTACCCCGGTGCGCGAGAATCACCACCCGCGCCGCCGTGCTCAGGAGGGTTCGATCCCGAGGAGGCAGGAGATCGGCCCGGAGCACGAAAATACCTCCACGCGCCCGGTCCTTGTCGTCACCACCCGCGGATCGGGTTGCTCGCACCAATGCTTCGAGGCCGTCCTGGAGGTCCTGCGCGTACGAGGTGCCCTTTGCATTGAGGATTACCAGATCTGCAGCGATCCCCTTGAGCTGCCAGTATTCGTGGGCCCGGATGAGCTGTCTGACAGTGTCTCGCTCCTCGTCGCCCTCGATCCGGACGAGCGCGATGGGAAGATCGCCGGAGATTCCATAGGCCCAGAGGCCTGGAGGGCCACTGCGATTCCTGGCCAATACCTGAGGCGCCGCCCGAAGCGTCGGATCCGTGAACAGCAGTCGGTTGGCCAGGCGCTGGAAGAGATGGGCTTCATCCCGTGTGACCCGGAGGTGGTGCATTTGAACCTGCGCCTGCGTCCACGCCAGCGAGCTCTCCCGCTCGAATGTCGTGGGTTGCCGGTATTTCTCCGCAGTCTCCAGGGCCTCTTCTCTCGAACTGGCTACCAACGTGGTGAACAGGAGGTTGACCGTTCCTCCCGGGGGAATCGCCACACGGTGCCTGAGGCTCACGATCGGGTCCAGAACCGTGCCCGACGTGTTCGAGAGGATCCCTCCGTCAAGTGCCGAGAGGGCATTTCGAACTTCCCGGCCTCGCCCCAGGAAGCGAGCCCGATCGCTCTCGCACTGGAGCTCCCCGACCGTCTCCCCCTCCACCCCGACCAGATGGGCTAGCCAGACCTGGGACTCCACGGCCGAGCGAGGACGCCGGGTGGCTAGCAGAGTGCCCAGCTGGGGGACGAATTCCGTCTCGACAAACAGCTTGGAAAACGCCGGGTGTGCTTCGTCCGCCCCGTGGGGGGCCAAAACCACCTCGGCGTAGGAGGTCACATCGATCTTCCGATCGTGACCGGCAAGGTTCGTCACCGTCAACCTGCGAAGCTCAGCGTCGTCGCTCGGGGAAACCATGACTTCCAGGGTGATCTCGACGGAGCGGTGGCGCTGGATGATCTTGCCCCGGTCTTCGGAATAGACGACTTCGTAAGTGTCCGCCTCCGTTCCGCTGGGCTGGAATCCAGCGGACCACAGGTCGCCCGTCTCCACGTCCCTGAGGAAGAGGAACGAGCCCCAGCAGTCCCGAGCCGTATCTTCCCGCCAGCGGGTGACAGCCAGGTCTTTCCACCGGCTGAAACCAGAACCCGCAGCCGTGAGCAGGACGGTGTAGCGGCCGTTGGAAAGGAGATGCGTCCGCGGTGTTATGTCGTGCGGGGATTCGAACCGACGGAGGATTGGGGGGACGGTGTCCCTGACGAGGGCGGCCTCCCGTACTTCCTCTCCTCTGGGGCGAGCCACGGCCACGGCCCGCGGCGTCCGCTCCTGGAGGAGGAGTTCCGCTGCCTGCACCAGGGGATGGGAGTGAAAACGCCTTCGGGTGAGGCCATCGTGGACCACATTGGCGAGAGAGACGATGGTCATCCCCTGGTGGTGGGCCATGTAAGCCCGGACCACGGCCACAGGGTCTTTCTCCGGCAACCTGGAGGGGGTGAAGTCGAGGGCTTCATAAAACCCGTAGACCCCTCGGCCACCGATTTCTTCGAGTCGGCGGAAGTTCTCCAGGGCTGCCCGGGGATCCACCATGGCCGCAAGCGCTGTTGCATAGGGAGCCACCACCACGTCCTCATAAAGCCCTCGCTTGAGTCCCAACCCGGGGACGCCGAAGCCCGAATACTGATACGTGAGATGAACGTCGCGGACGTTGTAGGCCGACTCCGAGACCCCCCAGGGGACCCTGCGCTCCGCTCCGTATCGGACTTGACGCCTCACAACCAAGCGGCAGGTGAGATCCAGGAGGCTCCGAGCGGCCTGGTCCATCACGATCAGAGGCATGAGGTATTCGAACATGGACCCCGACCAGGAAACGAGGGCCGCACCGCGCCCGACCGGAGTGAGAGAGCGTCCCAGAAGGAACCAGTGATTGGGTGAAACGTCGCCTTTGGCGATGGCCACGAAGCTTGCCAACCGTGCCTCTGAGGCAAGGAGGTCGTAATTGCTGGGATCGAGCTTCCCGTCGGCCACGCGGTAGCCAATGGAAAACAGCCGTTGCGAGGGATCGAAGAGGAACCGGAAGTCCATGGCCCGAACCATCTCTTCCGCGACCCCTTCGAGGTCCGAAAGGCGTCGCCTCAGCAACTCCAATCCGTGAGCCGTGGTCGTCTCCAGATCACGGGCGTGGCTCTGCACGGAATCCCTGACTGCGGCGGCCCAGGCCAGGACCTCGGACGGGGGCCCGTCCTCCGTCCCTCTCGTCAGCGTCCGTGCGATGTCCAGGAGGTTTTCCGCGCGTCTCTTCAGGTCTTCGAGTCGACCCGGCCACTCGGCACCGGACCTGGGCACGCCGTCCAGGCCAGCCGAGACGCCCGCCGCCGCTTCCCGCAGTTGAGCCACCGTGACCGTCTGGGTACGCTGTGGGTATTCGGCCTCATCCAGACAGGAGAGCACCAACCGGAGGGCATCGCGGATTCCCTCCAGCGTCTCCGGACCGAAGCGAGGGCGTTCCGCGCGCTCTCGACACGCCTGGGCCAGAGCGATCAGGTGCCCGGCCAGGTTCCCGCTGTCCACGGTGGAGATGTAGATGGGTTCCAGGGGCCGGAGGTCCTGCGTGTCGTACCAGTTGCAGAAATGCCCACGAACGCGGCGGAGATTGGCCATGGCCCCGAGTGTGGCTTCGAGCCGTTCCACCATCTCCTGGACCCCGATCCAGCCAAAATCGTGGGCCGCCGTCGTGCTGAGGAGGTATAGACCCAGGTTCGTGGGAGAAGTTCGGTGAGCTTCGACAGGCTCAGGGGTCTCCTGGAAGTTGTCCGGCGGCAGGGAATTCTCCTCATCGTCCACGAAGGTCTCGAAAAAGCGCCACGTCCGGCGCGCGATCAGGCGCAGGGAGACTGTCTCCTGGGGTGAAAGCACCTGGGATTCGGCCACTGTGTCCGGAACGCTCATCCGCCATGCGAGGACGGGTGCCAATGCCCAGAGGAGAATGAACGGCCCGGCCACGGGCCAGGCGCCCGCCTCGAAGAAGACCAGGAGGAAGCCGGTGCCGACGGCGATGTAAACTCCTCCACGAAGGTGCCTGAGGAAGAGCCGGACCTTAGCATCGGCGCCGTGGCTCGCCTGCGCAGCGGTCACCCACTGCAGCAGGTTCCGCTTCGTGAGATAGAGCCTCCCCAGGGTTCGCACGACAGCGTCCACCATGAGCCAGGCCTGGTGGGCCAGTGTCGTGAGGGTCAGGAGCGTCTGGGCCAAGGCCACGGAGATATCGTGCCACACGGCACGCACGTGGCTGCGCTTCGAGATCCCCCACCGCTGGGGAAGAAGGCCGTCCAGAACCGGGATCAGCGCGGGCACGAGAAGAGATCCGAGGAGCAGGATCGTCCACGGAAGGGGGGGAGCTCCCGGCAGGATCCAGCTGACTACTGCTACAAGAACCGCGGAAGGGGCCAGGAGACTACGCCGGAGGTTGTCCACCATCTTCCATCGACCCCTGGCCGGAATGCGAACCTTCCGCCTGCGCCCCTTCGAATCGCGGGGATGGCCCAGGATCCAGGGAAGGAGCTGCCAGTCGCCACGGACCCACCGATGCTGCCGGCGAGCAGCCACTACATAATTGTTGGGGAATTCCTCGAACAGCCCCACGTCCGTCACCAGTCCGACCCGGGCGAACAGGCCCTCGAACAGGTCGTGGCTAAGGAGAGCATTCTCCGGAATCTTCCCCTCGAGAGCCCCCTCGAAGGCATCTACGTCGTAAATGCCCTTTCCGGTGAAGGACCCCTCCCCGAAGAGGTCCTGATAGACATCGGAAATGGCGGCGGCGTAGGGGTCCACGCCTCCGGGGCCAGAAACGATCCGCTGGTAGATCGTGCTTTCTGTGCCTGTCGGTAGGGACGGAGTGACTCGGGGTTGGAGGATCCCATACCCTTCGACGACGCACTCCTTGAGCCAATCGAGGCGCGGGCGGTTCAGCGGGTGTGCCGCTGTCCCGATCAGGCGGTAGGCGCTCTCCTTGGGGAGACGCGTGTCTGCGTCCAAAGTAAGCACGTAGCGAACGCCCTCGGGCACCGAGGGCGGTTGACCGCGGACTTCGATGAACGTGGTGTCCTCGGCGCCCCGAAGAAGCCGGTTCAGCTCGTGAAGCTTACCTCTCTTTCTCTCCCAACCGATCCATTTCCTTTCCGTCTCGTTCCAAAGACGCCGACGATGCAACAGGAGGAAACGGTCCCGGCCTCCGAGGGGGCCCTCGTACCGCTGGTTGAGGCCGGCGATCCCGTCTGCCAGGGCGTCGAGGAATTCCTGGTCGTCGGGCATCACCTCCTTCGGCGCGTCGGCCCAGTCGCTGAGGAGGGCGAAGTGGAGATGACCTTGAGGGTTCGCCAGGTAGTGCACCTCGAGCCGCTCCAACTGCTCCGCGATGTCGTCGCTGTTCCTGAGCAACATGGGGACCACGACCAGGGTCTTGAGCTCTCGAGGCACACCTCGGGCAAGCTCCAGCTTGGGGAGGAGCTTGGGCGGAACCAGAACGGGAACCAGGCGGTTGACCAGGGTAACCGCGATCTCCGAGGCGGGCACCAAGCCCAAAATCCCCAGCAGGACCAGGCTCGAGACGCCCGCTCCCACCGTCCAGGTGTGATACATCAGGCCGGCGATCAAGAGGACAGTCAGGGCCACAATGGTACCCATGTACCAGACGGGTGCATGGGAACGGAAGAAGCGGCGGCTCCGTACGCGCAGGGGAGCCCGAAAATTCAAAAACTCCTCTAGATCAGGCCTTCCCCGGGACAAGAGGTAGTAACCCGGATCATCCTCGGGATGGTCGGGAAATTCCAGGAATCCCGATTCCGTGTGCAGGTGGTCGAGATCCACTTCTGCACCAGCGGGTTGTGCGTTCCCGGAAGCAGCTTTTCCAGCCAGGTGCATACTCGCCCGGGCCACCTCGATCTCCGATCGCCCCGAACCCCGAGAGAGCAACTCGATCTGGGTTCGGTAGGCGTCCCGGGTCGCGAAGTCCGAGGCACCGAACCCTGGAGCCGCTCGGAGGACCTCATCCACCGGACTGATGTCCTCGAAAAACTCGAGCCAGTCGATGGACGATATCCAACGCATGCTGGTGATGATGTTCCGAACGGTGACGTTTGCCGCCGCTTGGGAGTAGTGCTCCTGGGCGACCACCTCATCCGCCGAAGTGTCCTGGGCAGCCAGTTTCCCGTTCAGCCATTCCATGGCCGGGATAACGGAAGGTCCCTGGTCCCGAAGGCGCTGTACGAGCTGAACGGCAAAGGGACGTCGGAGCTTGGCCTCGCCCAGCGGTTCGAGGACATCGCCCACGGGCTCCGCCGGCCGGCCGCTCAGGCCCAGGATGCGGTCCGCCAGCTCGTCCGCACTGGCCCGGGCTTTCCGGGACCGGACAATCAAATGGGAGACCCGCCGTAGATTCTCCACCAAGGCGACTCGGAGATGGATCGTGACGGCCCAGAGCTCACCGATGGTCAGAGGTTGGACGCGCTGGTACGCCCGGACGAATCGCGTCAGCGTTTCGAGCTCGAACCTGCTGTCGGTATGGGCTACGTAAGCCCAGGCCAGCCCATAGACCCGGGGATATCCCGCCAGGTGGCCCTCCGAGATCTTCGGGAGCAGCCGGTAATAGCTTCCCGGGAGGTGGTCTCGGATCCCCCGGACCTGTTCCTCCACCACGTGGAAGTTGTCGAGAAGCCACTCTGCGGCAGGCGTGATCTCGCTCTTCTCACGGATGGTGTCGGCTACGTCCCGGTACGCCGCGAGAAGCACCTGTGCGTTGTCCCGAACCCTGGGGAGAAGTTTCCGTCCCTTGAACGGCCCAGGGGCGGTGCGTTGGGCCCGGGCCAGGCTCTCGGCGTGCCGTTCCAGTCGCTCGATGCCGAAGATCTCAGCGCGGATCGGCTCTTCCCATTGTCTTGTGGCGAAGACGACAGGGTCGGTGATGTTCAAATCGAGCGTCCGTTCCGGGCACGACCGGCCGGGGCGGAAGGTTGCCGGTCGTCACACTGGTTGACAGGAAAACGCCCTTCGCCCAGACCGGCCCTTCCACCGGTCTGCAAGTGCATCACATTGCCCCACCTCGCCCAAGAAATCCAGATGCGCCAGCTTCCGCTCGGAGGATCGACCTGGCTGAACTCCCGGGAAGGGGCGTCTTTGGGGGCGCTTCGGCTCGAGCTTCCGACGCTCAGACCTTTTGAAATTGGTGGGATAACGGACGTTCCCATCCCCGGGATCCACGGGTCATGTGGGTTCATTGCATGGCCGCCAAGGATCGGTTTAGGTTCCGCCCATGATTCAGCGAGCCCTGTTCTTGTCCGTCGCTCTGCTCACAGCGGCCGTTCCGGCCCACGCCCAGTCCGAACCCTACACGGTCTTCGACACCCGGCCTGTGATCACCGAGGGCCCGTATCTGGTGGCAACCGGCGAGACGACGGCGACGATCGCCTGGTTCACCGATACGCCCAGCCATGCGAAGGTCCGTTACGGGCCTGGATCGGACTTGTCTTCGGTTGTTGAGCCCCAGGTGGATGGTCTGGTTCCGGTGGGCACCCGCCACGTCGTGCACCTGGAGAATCTGTCGCCTGGGGCCAGCTACAGCTACGAGGTTGTCGCGACTCGGGTGGTGAAGCTCAAAGCCTACTGGCCGGACAAGGGTTTGGACGTCCGAAGCGGGCCGCACCGATTCAAGACGTTCGATCGTCGTAATCCTTCAGTGTCCTTCAGCGTTGTCACGGACACGCACGAGGATACGGATCGCATCGACCGGTTGAACCAGGCCATCGACTGGGAATCGACGGAGTTCCTGGTGCATGCGGGCGACGCCTTCCATTGGATCGACACCGAGGAGCACGTGTTTCGCGCTTGGCTCCGTCCCACCCTGGCCGGTCTGGGCCACACCAAGCCCCTCATCCTCCTCCGCGGCAACCACGAGCTGCGAGGTCCGTTCGCCCGCCGTCTTTTCGACTATGTCCCGACCCCGGAGGGGAGATTCTACTATGCCCGGGACGCCGGCCCGGTACACCTGATCGTCCTGGACACCGGGGAGGACAAGCCGGACGACACGAACGTCTACGCCGGCTTGAATCGGACCGTCGAGTATCGGGCCGATGAGCTCGCCTGGTTCCGGGAACACGTGACAACCGTGCCCCGTGTGTCCGAGGCTCCGTTCCGTGTCATCCTGATGCACCAGCCTGAGTGGGGTTGGCTGGTCGACGGGCCCGGCGCCTGGATCGAAACCGCCAACGAAGCCGGCGTGGACCTGGTGATCGCCGGACACCAGCATCGTTTTTCATACACCCCGCCGGGGCCTGAAGTGGAGCACTCCTATCACCTGGTGGTTCTCGACCAGGACCAGATCGCCCGGGT
>JBDHCH010000105.1:0-15891 GCA_039592115.1 Gemmatimonadota bacterium
GACGTAAACGGAGGATGAGGCTCCGGTCTCGGCTGCTCCGATGACGCCGTTCAGGATGCCCAGAGCTTCCGCGCGCTTGCCCAGCAGGGCCAGGGCCCTTGCCCTGAACGCCTGGTACATGGGGGCATTCCCGGAGAGACTCGCGGCGTGCTCGTAGTTCGCCAAGGCCTCCTCGATCCGACCCTCGGACTCCAGCACGTTCCCGACGTTGAAGTGGCCAAGGGGAAATCCCGGCTCCAGGTCGATGGCCCGGTTGAAATGGCGGAGGGCCTCGGAATTTCGCCCGGTGTAGAAGAAGGGCCATCCCCGCTCCGCGGCGATCAGCGGGGAGCGGGGGTCCAGCTCCTGGGCCTGTTGACCCGGAGCGATCCCCTCCTCACAGAGGTTCTGGTACAGATAGCATTGCGCCAACCATTGGAACGCCCGGGCGTCACTGGGATTCACCTCAATGGCGCGCCGGAACTCCGCCTCGGCGCCCGGGAAATCCCAATCCAGGTTGAGCAGGACCCAACCCCGGGACGTGTGAGCGTCGGCCAAGGCGTCGTCGATCTCGAGCGCTCGGGCCGAGGCATCCCTCGCCTCCCTGGCGGCTTCCGGAAACGGGATGTTGGCATACCCGATAGTAGCCAGGACGTATGCGTCGGCTAACCCTGCGTACGCCCCTCCGAACCCCGGGTCCTTTTCGACCGCGGACCGAAACAGCTCGATGCTCCGGTGAAGGCCCTCGTCGGTCCGTTTGTTGAGGGAATGCCTGCCCAGCAGGTAGAGGTCGTAGGCTTCCAGGTCCGTGGTTGGTGGCTTCTCGATACGAGATGCTTCGCTTCCCAGGACCGATACCTCGAGAGCCTTTGCCACTTCGTGCGCGATGTCGCGCTGAACCGAGAACACGTCCCTGAGCTCTCGGTCGTAGTCGGCCGACCATAGATGGCTTTCGGACCGGGCCTCGATGAGCCGAACAGAGATCCGCAGTTCGGTCTCGGTCGACCGGACGCTGCCTTCGAGAATGGCTCCCACGTCCAACTCACGGCCAATCTCGGCAACTGGGCGGTTCTGGTCCCGGTACCTTTCCACAGAAGACCTCGCGATGATCCGAAGTCCAGTCACCCGGGAGAGAACGGAGATAAGCTCCTCGGTGAGGCCGTCGGCGAAGTACTGCTTCCCCTCGCCCTCCGTGATGTTTTCCAGTGGGAGCACGGCCACCCGCCGACCCAGGTCAGACGGATCGAGGCGGGGGCGGGGAGCCGAGCCCGATCGTCGGAGGGTCAGGAGGGCCACGACGGCCGTGATGGATGTGAAGAGAGATTCGTGGCCCGGATCGATCACCACCCACCCCAACGCCACGACGACTGCGGCGATCAGCAGCACCTGGATCGCCCGGGAAGCCATGCTCATTTGCTCGGCGGGAGCGTCCGGCCCACGACCATGGTGATGTTGTCGGTCCCGCCTCCGTCCAGGGCATCCTGGAGGAGCCGCTCGGCGACTTGCCGGGCACTGGTCATGGATGCCAGCCGCTCACGGATCCGCTCGTCCGAAACGTGCTTCGTGAGGCCGTCACTGCAGAGGAGGACCACCGTTCCCCAGTCCCGGACCACCCGGGTTACCACCGGAGCGGCTTGTCTTCCTCCCACTGCGCTGGAGAGGATATCGGCCCACTGGGTCTTCTCCGCCTGCGTTCGGGTCAGGACGCCCTGATCCACCAGGTCCTGAGCCAGCGTCTGGTCCCGGCTGATCTGGTTGAGCACTCCGTCCCGATACACATAACACCTGCTGTCCCCCACCTGCAGCAGATAAGCGTGGGGCCACAGCCCTAGGAAGAGCGTGAGAGTGGTTGCGAAGCGGACCTCTTTCCCCTCACGCTGCGCGTCTTCGAGAAGGCTCTTGTGCACCGAAAGGGCCGCGTCCTGGAGAAGCCGGGAGAATACCTCGGGGTCCTCCGCCTCTTTTAGCTCCGCATCGTGAAAAAACGTAGACACCGATTTGATCAGGTCCTCCACGGCCCGCCGGGCCGCCTCCTCACCGCCCTCATGCCCGCCCAGGCCGTCAGCCACGACGCCCAGCGACGCCAGGCGCTCCATCTCGACGAATCCGACCTCCTCCGGACCGATGCTGCTCCGCTCCCTCTGAACGCCACTGACCAGGGACCCCGTGAAGAAGTGGTCCTGATTGTCCGGGCGGACCTTTCCCCTATGGGTCAGGCCCCAGGTATCGATCTCCGAGAACTGCGGACGGGTCCGGTCACGCATCGGCTTGCTCTACCGAGACCAGGGGGGGACCACCCCGTTCATTCGAGCGTACGCAATGGACTGGCCTGCGTGCTCGTTCATGTGAGCGACGAGTTGAACCAGAACGGCCCACTTCGGCACGTCCCGTCCGTACAGTTGCGTGTCCTGCTCCAGCTCCGCGGCGGTCATCGCGCCGACCGATTCACGAACCCACTCTCCGGACGAACCAAGTGCGGCCAGAACCTGGTCCTTGTCCCTCATCGATTCCATCTGGTCCATCTCGATGCCTTCCGGAAGGGTCATGTGGAGGCTTTGGGTCGGGTAGAGGTAGTTGTACCGAGCGATGTGCATATACACCTGGCCGACCTCCATCACGCCCTCACCGGGGGACCAGGTGTAGGCATCCGCCGGCATGGCGTTGGCGAGGGCGACGATCTTCCTCATGGACGCGTTGAATTGCCGAAGCAGCTCGTCCTTGACCTCCACATCGGCCTGCGCCCGGGCCGTCCCTGGCAAGACGAACGCCACCAGGGAAATGGCTTGGATCCACGACCGGACCCTACGATCGTTCCACCTCCACATAGGCCATTCCTCTCCGAGTTGTAGGGGTACTGGGTCACGCTAGGTCTTGACCCCTTGAGGTGCAAGAACTTTCAGGGAGGGGATGCGCCGCGGAGCGGGAGGGATGAAAGAGGAAGCTTGTCTCTTCGAAACATACTTTGTATACTACGCGTAGTATCATTTGTATTCTCCGAACCGAGGTCCTCATGACCAAGCTAGGCCAGCTCGAATTCCTCGTTCTCCTGTCCGTTCTCCGACACAGGGAAGAGCCCTATGCCAACCGGATCCGGTTGGATCTGGAGGAGAACGCCGGCCGGCGCATCACCCGGGGAGCACTGTACCGGACCCTGGACCGGCTCACAGAAAAGGGATTCCTGGAGTGGGAGTTGGAGCCCAGCCAGAGCCCCGAGCGGGGCGGCCACCCTATGCGGCGACTCCTTCTCACCGAGAATGGGATCGAAGCGGTGAGGGAAACCCGGGACGTGTTGGACACCTTCCTCCAGAACACGGGCCCGGCCCTGGACGACGCCTGATCATGTCTCCTCCACGATTAGCCATCGCGATCTTGGCCAGGGCCCTGCGCCGTGACCCCGCAGGGCCGGCGATCCTGGGGGACCTTCATGAGGATTTCTCGCTCCTCTGTCGAAAGCACGGAGAAGCATCGGCCTGCCGATGGTATTGGCGGGAATCTCTCTTTTTGGCGTTGAGCCGCATAGTCCGCCTCCCGCGGCCGAACCGATGGACGATGAGACGCATGAACGCTCCGACCCCTTTTCGCTCATTTGCTCAGGACGCTTCCTATGCCCTAAGGTCTGTCCGCCGGGCCCCTGGCTTCTCCCTCTTCACGGCCCTCATCATCGGATTGGGGGTGGCCGCAGCCACCGCGGTCTTCAGCGTGGTGAGGCCGCTCACCCTGGCGCCTCTGCCGTTCAAGGACCCGGGAGCCTTGGTCTGGATCTCCAATGTCACGGAGGGGGCTAACACATCCCTGTCAGGCGTGACCTCCCGTTCCGGTAACCTCCGGGACTTCAGGGAACGGAGCACTTCGTTCTCAGGCCTCACCGGGTACAACGCCTTCTTCGACCAGAACGCCTACACCTTCGCCGGTGATGGCGAGCCGCAGAGGCTGGTGGGCGCCGGTGTTGCCCACGATCTACTGGAGGTCCTGGGGGTGGATCCACTCCACGGTAGGGGATTCACCCTGGAGGAGGGCCTCTGGGGCGGGCCCCGGGCAGTCATCCTCTCCCACGGGTTCTGGCGGCAGAGATTCGACGGGGATCCCGGGGTAGTGGGGACCGGGATCACTCTGAACCAGGAGCCCTTCACGGTTGTGGGCGTCCTCCCTCGGAGCTTCGACTTCTCCTCCTTCTTCACCCCCGGGGTAAAGGTGGACTTCCTTCTGCCCTTCCCCGTGGGATCCGAGACGGACCAATGGGGGAACACCATGGTGATCCTGGGCCGGCTCTATCAGGGGGTGACGCCGGAACGAGCCCAGGCCGAGCTGGACGCCATCGTCACCGGCCTCCAAGAGGAGCAGCCGGATCGCTGGGGCTTGGCCGCTGAGGTGACGCCCCTCCAAGCGAAGATCGCCGGGCCCTTCATGCCGGCGTTCCTCCTCCTTTCCGCCGCCGCTGCCATCCTGCTCCTCATCGTCTGCGTGAACGTCTCCAATCTGCTCTTGGCTCGGTCGCCGGGACGGAGCAGGGAGGTGGCGGTGCGGAAGGCGTTCGGCGCCTCCCGGGGTCGCCTGGCCCGCCAGTTGGTTCTGGAGACATCAGGTGTGGCGCTGGTGGGAGCCGTCCTGGGTGGCGGCCTGGCCTGGGGGGCGACCCGGGCCATCGCCAGGACAAGGGCAGTGCAGGTGCCCCTCCTGGATCAGACCGAAATGGACCTCTCGGCCTACTTCTTCGCCGCCGGCGTCGCTTTTCTCGCCGGGCTTCTGGTAAGCCTCGTCCCGGCCCTCCAGGTAGGAGAAGGGGCAGAGGCCACGGTCCTCCGGACTGAAGCCCGGGGAAGCACCAGGGGCCGGGGAGGGCGAAAGCTCCGGGAGTCGCTGGTGGTGGCCGAGGTGGCCATGGCCTGTGTCCTTCTGGTGGTAGGGGGCCTCCTGGTTCGGAGCTTCAGGGAAGTCCTGCGAGTGGATCTCGGATTCATGCCGGAGAACGCAGTGGCCTGGCAGCTCAACCCCAGCACCGATTTCAGGTCTGTGACCGAGCTGGGCGTAGTGACACGATCCCTCACCGAGCGGGTCAGGGAGATTCCGGGGGTGGAGGCAGCGGGTCTCATCGATGCCCTTCCCCTGGGGCGCAACCGAAGCTGGGGATTTCGGGTAGTGGGGGAGGCCGAGAATGAGGAGGGGCGGTCCCTCTTCCCCCACATCGTGGCCCCAGGGTATCTGGAGGCCATGCGGGTCCCCCTCCTGGCAGGCAGACCCCTGTCCTGGGACGACAACGAGGAGTCAGCCCTGGTGGTCATGATGAACGAATCCGGGGCCAGGCAGGTATTCCCCGGCCAGGACCCCCTGGGACTCCGGATCCGGCTCTGGGACAGCCGGGAGTGGGAGGTGGTCGGGGTGGTCCGGGACGTCCGCCACCTCTCACCCGAGATGGATCCCGGGATCCAGGTCTACTTTTCCCATACCCAGATGCCGGACATCAACACCCTGGACCTGGTGGTTCGGTCCCAGTTGCCCATGGATCACGCAGTGGGCGAAGTGTCCTCTGCCCTCCGTGAGATCGATCCCTCCATGCCTACGGGCGAGTTCTGGACCCTGGAGGACTCGGTGGACCGGGCCCTCTCGGCCCGAAGCTTCACTCTCTGGATTCTGTCGGTGTACGGCGGCGTAGCCCTTCTTCTGGCGGCCCTGGGCATCTATGGGGTCCTGGCACAATCGGTGGCGGAACGGAGCCCCGAAATCGGGATCCGGATGGCGCTGGGAGCCTCCTGGCAGGAGGTGGTGGGGAGCGTCCTGGGTCGGACCCTGGCCCTGGCCGCGGTCGGGATCCTTGCCGGAGGCCTGGTTTCGCTCTGGGCGGGGAGGCTCCTGAGTACCCTGCTCTTCGGGGTGGAGATGACCGATCCGGTTGCCTATGGGGGAATGGCGGTGATCCTCCTGGGAGTGGCTGCCGTGGCGGGACTGGTGCCGGCCCTCAGGGCCGGCCGAATCAGGGGGACCAGGGCTCTGGAGGCGCTGTAGCGGATCTGGCTCGACCAGCACTCCGTTGACCTCTGGGCAGGGAGGCCGTTCGCGCGGCCTCCCAACTCCGCCACGTCATTTGTTGTCTCGGGTGATCCGGTACACCACCACCGAGGCGACATCCAGTTCGTCCCGCTCGCTCACCACGATTCGGTCGCGCCCGAGGAATGCCTCGGGGAAGGGGAATCCAGGTGCTGTCGTGCCCAGGTACTCGCCGTCGGGGGTGAGAACATCGATGGCACGGTCCTCTCCTTCCGGGGCCCAACGCTGCAGGAAGATCTCACCCGCCGGAGAGATCGCTACGGCTGCGACGGGCGGTACCTCTGGCGCGAACCCCCTCTTCTCGACCACTTCCGCCGCATCGCATATTCGCACCCCTGCCGAGCTCATCATTCGCATGCCGTCGCCGACGGTGGCCCGGGCCATGGCCTCCGTAGCCTGGACGGTCGGAACCTGCCGGCGGATCCGTCGCACCAGGGAGAATTCCGGAGGATAATACAGGTCCACCTCGTACCGATCCGTGCCAACGACCGCCACCCCACCATCAGGTCCGGGTGCCCATAACAGCCTGGGCGCGAAGATGGGCTCGATTCCCGAAAGCCGCATTCCACAGCTCTCCAGGGTGATCGTGCCACCCTGCTCTCTGACGTACCGGACGAGCTCGAGGGTGTCGGCCCGGCCCATGGCCATGAGGGTCTGGGGCCGCGGAGCCGGAATACTGTAGTCGACGGTGGGCAGGACCATGAATGGGCCGGCGAAAGCGATACCGCCCCCGAAGTAGGAGACACCCTGGAGGGGGTCCGGGGCCTGAGGAAGAAGCGCCTCGTCGAAACGCTCCAACCTTCTGTTCATCATGTCGAATACCGAGACGCCACCGTCAGGCCGGGGAGCGAGATCCAACGGATACTGGAACTCACCGGGGCCGGAACCCTCCCGACCGTACTGGACCAGAAAACCCCCTGCCTCGTCGAACACGACGATCCGCTTGGCATCGCCGTCCAGGATCGCGATCCGGTTCCCGGAGAGGACTCCCAGATCGGTAACGCCGAAGAACCCCTCTCCTTCTTCCTGCAACGGCTGAATCTGCAGGACCCTTTCGGCGGACCACTCCAGGGACGTGTCCTCCCCGGGGCCCGTCACCAGCGCCACTCCGGCAGAGTCTGCGACCGACGTTCCCTCCGGACCACCGGCTTCCCCCCCGCACCCGGAAAGGAGAAGGGTGCCGGATAGAAGGAAGGCGATAAGGGGATCCGGAGCTTTCAGCTGGGAACGAGAGCTTCTGCGGGTCCTGTTCATGTGATTCCCGCCCGTTTGGAGGAGGAGTTCGAATACGCTTCCACGCGTCGGCGACCCCAAGAACGAAGGCACCAACCCTTGGATGACAGGGTTGCTGGCATCGTTGCCCCCGGGCCTCCCAAACGCGTTTTCGTTGACAGTATGGCCTCTCTCGGCCTAATAGAGGTCCTTCAACCCTTCAATCAAGAAAGAAGTCGATGCCCCGGCAAGCGGCGACCCGGGCCGAGCTAGGGCGCAGTCGAACCGCCGAACCAGGAGAACGTTATGTCTGAAGACCAAGCTACATTGAACGGCCGCACCCCCTGGCATCTCTGGGTCATCGGGATCCTGGCCGTCCTGTGGAACTCCATGGGCGCCTTCGACTACCTCATGACGCAGACCCAGAACGAAACGTACATGAACCAATTCACCCCGGAGCAGCTGGAGTACTTCTACGGGTTCCCGGCTTGGGTTGTGGCCTTCTGGGCCATCGCCGTCTGGGGAGGAGTCCTCGGTGCCGTGCTCTTGTTGTTTAGGAAGAGGTTGGCCGCGGAGGTATTCCTCGCCTCCTTCCTCTCGATGGTTGTGACCAGCATCTACAATTTCGGTCTCTCCAACGGACTCGAGGTCATGGGCGAACCGGCTGCGCTGGTGTTCAGCGTTCTGATCTTCATATTCGCGCTACTCCTTTACCTGTATGCCAGGGCCATGAAGAACCGGGGGGTTCTGGTGTAGCGACAGAGCGGCGCCTCGCGAGGAGGGCCGGATCAGGCGGGGGACATCAGGGGGGCGGACAAACGCCGCAGGCCTTCCCCGGATCTGAGGAACGAGCAGACACACCCTCCCTGAGGAGAGATCAATTGCGGGAGGGATGGGGTGGGTTGCTGTAGGGCCCAGGCGGCCCCTACACCTTCCGGACGATCAGCTGACCCTCTGGAATGGTGAGATACCAGATCTTCTCCGTGATCACGGACTCCACGGGGTAGATCAGGCCGCCCTGAGCAAACACGTCACCAAGCCGCACGGCGACCTTCACCCGGTCTTCTGTTTGCCACTGGTTCTCGGAGTTCTCAGCGAACCCCAGCCCCTGCCCGATTTGAGCGGCGAGAGATACGTGACCTCCCCCGTAGACGTCGATAACGGCCTCGGTGGGGTCATCGTTCGCCGAGAGGCTGTACATGCCGGGATGGGGAGTGTCACTCAAGAACTCGGAAAGGGTCTCCCTATAGAGAAGGGTGTCTTCGGTGAGTCCGTGGGCTTCCAGAAGCTCCTGGAGTCTTTCGTTCATGATCCTTTGCACTGTCGGAAGCAGTGCTTCCTCTTTCCTAGGTGGAGTTAACGGATCGAGTCTCTGTCGAAGCAGAAAAGACGCTGGATTCCCGTCTAGGGCAACCATTAGCCGGCCCCCCTCTGATCGGTCGGGAGGAAGTAGAGCAGGCCTTCCTTGAGGCTACGCACCGTCTTAATCCCCTCCGAGGCCACATCAGTGTGGATCATGGTCTTGGCAACCTCGGGAGATACCCCGCTCATGACGGGCCTGGCACCCAACAGCTGGATTGCCTTTCTCATCCGGATCAAGTGCAAAGCCGTGTTTTCATCGATGACCTCGATACCGGTGATGTCTATCATGACCCCCCGAGCCCTGATTTCCGAGCAGGCGGCAGGAGCGTCCGCATGATCTGGGTGCCTCGCTCCCCGTCCACGACCCCGATCACCGGCGTAACGAGGATTCCATCCCAAACTTCGATGACCGGCGTGGAAAGCTGTTGGATCTGTTCTTCCTTGGCTTCGTTGGCTTCTGCCAACGCCTCCAGAGCGCTGGCAGACTCCTCTTCAGCTCTGCTCTGGTGGGTGAGGTCGATGCTGTATTCGATCATCTTCACCACGGCGCCATTCTCGTCCTTGATGGGGACCCCATGTACCTCGAAGAGCCTGAGCTCACCGTCATCCATGAAGTGAGTGTGGATCATTGTGGCGGGTTGTCTCGTGCGCCTGACTTCCTGAAGCGGGCACCCGTGTTCCTCCGAGTCGCACGGAACCGGGTTCTGGTGTGTGAGTTGATGACAGGTCATGCCGCCAAGTTCGCGGCCTTTCCTTGCCGCTTTGTTGATCAGGTCGATGCGGTACGTCTCGGTATCGACGATGTAGAAAGGAAACAAGAGGGAGTCGATGAGCCTCTGGGATTCATTCTCCTCCGCAGGACCGTCGGTCTTTAACTCCGACGGTCGCAGGTTCAAGTCCTGCTGGGCCCACTCAGGTAACCGCTGGCGAGATATGTATTTATGGGATCGGAGTGCTCACTTTGGGCAAGCCCGATCTCTATTTGTGTGCCCATAGTGTGCCGAATCCCGTTAAGGGTGGTGGTGACCTGCGGTGTTCCGGGTACACGCAGAGGTTCCGTAACCCTTCGTTCTTTGCCCTGGCACATCGCCGCCGGGAAGGTCCCCTCCTCCGGGGTGCATCCCACACAGAGTCGAGATGTCTTATCCCGAGTATATGCCGAAGATTGGGGCGGTCGGGAGTGCGCCCTGGGATTGGCAAAAGGTTCTTCTAGCCATTCGCCTTTGGCACGTTACCTTGCCCCCAGGGAAACCGTCCCGATGACCGGTGGTCTGGATCGATCCAACTGAAAAGGGCAACTGCCATGACCCCAAAGCGAAGGGATTTCTTGAAAACAGCCATGCTCGGGATGGGAGCAGCCTCCATGGGAACGCTTTCCACCGAATCAGCGCTCGCCGAAGAGACGGGGCCGGCCGACTACAGGATCTTCGCTCTGAAATACGCCGGCCCAGTTTCCAGCAAGATCGCCATGGTCCTCTACCTGGGGGACTGGGACGAGGCCATCGAGAGGAATTACTACATCTGGGCAGTCCAGGGAGGTGGGAATACAGTGGTCTTTGACTGCGGGATACGTCCCGGGTTTGCGGCCGAAAGCGATTTGCTGAGACCCACCTACGTGCGGCCTGACGAAGCTCTCAGCCGAATTGGGATCGATGCAGCCGAGGTTGAGCACCTTGTGATATCGCACGTTCACTTCGATCACATCGGTGGCTTGGAGTTGTTCCCGAAAGCGAAGGTCTACGTTCAAAGAAGAGAGTTTGATTTTTGGGTGTATGATCCCGTCGCTAAAAGACCTCCTTTTGCAGGCATCCAAGGGGATGTCAATCCCCGTTGGATGCCGTCGTATGGTGTCTCCGATGCGGTGGCCATCCGCCAGCTAGGAGAGCTCCGTGGATCGGATCGGTTGGTTCTGGTAGACGGTGACCAAGAGATCTTGCCTGGTATCGAGCTGTTGTTGACTCCTGGACACACGATAGCGCTGCAATCGATGGCTGTGGAAACCCCAAAAGGCCTTGCCGTCTTGGCATCTGACTGCGCGCATATTCAAAAGAGTTTTGAGTTGGACACGCCAAGCGGTCTTATCACGGACATGCCAGCCTGGCTAAGGAGCTATACGAAGCTGCGCAACAAGGTCGATGGTAACATCGAGATGCTGTTTCCCGGTCACGATAGTCAGCTACTGGAGAATTACCCGAGGGTCGCAGAGGATGTCACTCAACTGATATAGCGTTGGCCCCGGATAGAGAAATATGGCTCACCTTAGTACTGGAGGCGGGACTGGGGGCGGACAGCACGGCGCCGACCCCGGTGGCTCGGGTGCTTTTCAGCCGGGCCGAGAAACGGCCACGAAGAGGTTGTCGTCGGATTCGAAAGCCGCGTATCCAGTGACGCCTATTGGGTCGGTCACAAGTCTGGTGGCTGCACCGATCCAGATCAGCTGGGTGGGCCCAGCGGTTTCTTTCGGTTCACGGAGTGGTTCAGAACCTGTTCAGGCTAGGGCTGCATCATTTGGCAGCCGACCATGCGACTTGATTCAGTCCAGATATGGCGTACCGTGTCTGGTCTTCTTCACTGGGAACGATGGAGGGATCTCGCTCTCTCCAAGCATTTGTCGAAGGTCGATCTCGATGGTGCGACAAATCGCGTTCATGGGAGTGCCGGAGCTACGGGCTTCCAGCGGCGCCTCGGTGATTCTCCCGGTCTTCTCCAGGATCATGAACACGAATGAAATCGCCACACACAGGGGGATCGCGCGCCATGCCATTTCCTCAACCAATCCCGCCGGCAGGACGACGACGAAGAGCAGCAAGAACAGTCGCGTGAAATAGGCATAGAAAGCGGGGAATACAGTCTTCTTGATACGCTCGGCTTTGCCCTGAAGATCGTGCATGATGTGCATCAATTCGATCAGCTTCTTGTGCTCGAACCCATCGAGCACACCCTCGCGTTTGAGGTGCTGCAGTTCCGATGTTTGAGCAGCTGCGATCTGTGTGGCCTTGTTCCTCTGATCAGCTAGTACAGTGAGCTCATCGGCGCTCAGAAATGCCTCGACCTGGTCCCATTCATCCCGCTCTCGAAGCTGGATCCGAACGGCGTTTATGTACGCGAGGTGGCGATAGATGACTCGCCGGCGAACCTCCGCATCGAGCTTTTCGGTCACTGCGATGAACAGCGCCGCGAAGGAGCGCGACACGACTACGACCCCGCCCCAGATCTTACGAGCTTCCCACCAGCGGTCGTAGGCCGAGTTGTTTCGAAAGCCCAGGAAGATCGCCAAAGCTGCGCCGAGGAGCGTGATCGCGGCGGGTGTGACCGCGACCGCGGTCCATCCCAAGTGGTGGTAGCCGGCGTACACCGCTCCTGCCCACACGGCGCAAAAGAGGACGCCCCAGACATTTCTCCGGAGGATAGACCGGAGTTGGTCGATTAAGCGTTCGGGAAAGCGAAGGATCATGGTTGTCTCCACGAGGCTGGGATGGGGAATCTTGCCGTCCGACCTCAAGTGCAAGCTACGAGGGGATTTCTCCCAGGGATAATAGTCTCGACGCCCCTGCGGACCCCCTAGCCCCTACGGAGCCGCGCCAGTTCCGTAGAATGTGAATCCTAGATTCCGGATCGAGCAAGGAAGGAGGCAACGGGGGGAAGGGGAATCTCTTGGCCTTGGCGGGTACGCCCGGCGTGGGGCCGGTGAGCCTGAGGGGATACCAGCCGTGGGTAAGGTCGGCTGGCCGATGTGGGCGAGCATCCTCCCCCGGGGAGCCAAGACGGGCGCATCAGACCGGTTCCCAGAGCCTAGGGACGAGTGGGTGCAACCCGCGTTAAGGGGGATCTTTCGCGGAAGTGATGGAAAGGGTCGGGTACAGGAGCTAGTCAGCGCCTACACCTTTCGAACGATTACCTGGCCGTCTGGGATCGTGAGATACCAGATCTTCTCGGTGATCACGGACTCGACCGGGTAAAGCAAACCACTCTGGGAGAAAACGTCACCCAGCCGCACCGCAACGGTGACACGGTCCTCGGCTGTCCACTGGTTCTCCGTACCTTCAGCGAACCCCAAGCCCTGCCCGATCTGGGCGGCGAGGGAGATATGACCGCCCCCGTAAACGTCGATGACAGCTTCGGTGGGATCGTCATTCGCGGACAAGCTGTATATGCCCGGATAGTCCGTATCACCCAGGAATTCGGGCAGAGTTTCCCTATATAGAACCAATTCCTGAAGCTCTTTTTTCATCGTCTCTCACTAGAATGGAACAGGGCCAGATGCAAAGGGGCAAAGTCTTCTCCGAAAGGACTAACCCAATTCCTTGGGCAGCTCCTCGGACCCACCATCCTCAGCCCGTTTCGCAATTCGGGCAAGGTCTACACCCGTAGCGTTCTTCATCTGCTCCATCATCACCACGGCGCTGTTGGTGACGCTTTTGACGTACCCGGGGATGCCGCTGCCGTCTCCGCCATCCAGAATCGTGAGGCGTTCCACGTTCAGATTGTCGGCTATGGTGCGGGTCACCTTGTCCACCAAGTCGGGGAACATGCGGATGAGGAAGAGCTCCTGGGTGTCACCATCGTCCCACTGGGCCCGCATGACCTCCACGGCCTCCGCCGTGGCTTTCCCATCCTCCAGGATCTTTGCTGCCAACCCCTGGGCCTCCAACTCCATGGCTTCTTTTCGGGCCCGAGCGGGAATGAGGGTGTTGGCCTCTTCGCGGTTCTTTGCCCGGGCCACCCTCTTCTCTTCAGCTGCGACTTCTGCATCGATCCTGGCGATACGACCCGCCACAGCGGCTTTCTCCTCAGCTTCATTCGCCTTGGCCAGGAGTTCCGCTTTCTCGACAGCCAGACGGTTTTCTTTCTGAATGATCTCCATCTCCGAGGCGACCTCCGCGTCTCGGCCTTTCATCTTCTGTTCGGCGGCCACCACTCGGGCGTCAGCGTCCGATTCGGCCTCCGCGATCTTGGCATCCCGTCGGACTTGGGCGTTCCTTTGCCGTCCGATGGCCTCCAGGTAGCCGTGCTCGTCAGAAATGTCGTGGATCTGGAAAAAGTCGAGGACGATTCCGAGCTGGGCCAACTCGGCCTGGGCTTGGTCTTTCACCTCTTTGGCTAGCTCCAGCCGCTGGGCGTTGGCCTCCTCCGGGCTCACCTTCGCGATAACACCTCGTAAGGCACCCTCGAGAACCTGTTGGGCGGTTTTGTCTACGGCATCGGGGCCCTTTCCGAGGAACCTCTCGATGGCGTTCTCCAACCCCGCTTCCTCTCGCCCGGCGAGCTTCACGTTGGCCCGACCCTCGATCTCCACCGGGATCATGCCCTGGCAAAGGGCTTTGTGGGGATGAACTTCAATCGTCCGAGTGTTCAAGGAGAGCCGACTGACCGATTCCAGGAAGGGCCACTTGAACCCCCTCCCACCGCGGATGACGCGGTAGCCGACGGTGGTACCGTCGGCGGCCCGCCGCTTTCGCCCCGAGAGGATCAACACCTCGTTGGGGTGGCAGATCACAATGTTCGCCTTGATGAAGGCGAAGAACAGGAAAATAGCGAGGGCTCCGAGCCCAATTCCGATTCCTACCATCTGCGCCTGGTCCATGGCCCCTATTTCCTCTCTAGCCTCGAATCGTGCGCCTACACGTTGTAGTAAAGGGAGAATTCACCTGGGTGCGGCCGGAGACGAATGAAGTCGATCTCGTCTCGCCGCTTCAGGTCAATCCAGGTATCGATCAAGTCCTGCGTAAATACGCCTCCCTCGGTGAGGAACTCGTGATCCTCCTCCAGGGCATCGATGGCTTCCTCTAGGGCGGCCGGTGTCCTCTGTATTTCCTGGCCACGATCGGACTCGGCCAGGGCATAGATGTCTTCGTCCACCGGGTCCGGCGGCTCGATGCCGTTCTGGATCCCGTCCAGCCCCGCCATGAGAATGGCGGCGAATGTCAGATAAGGATTCCCCGAGGAATCAGGCGTCCTGAACTCGATGCGGGTTGTTTTCGGATTCCCCGAGGCCAGCGGCACTCGGACGCATGCACTCCGGTTCCGCATGGAGTAGAGGAGGTTCATGGGGGCTTCATAACCCGGCACGAGCCTCCGGTACGAGTTGGTGGTGGGTGAGCAGATCGCGCACAGAGCGGGGGCGTGAGCCAGGATTCCACCGATGTAGTGAAGTGCCACCTCGCTCAAATTGCCATATCCGCCTGAAGAGAAGAAGAGGTTCTCTCCTTGCCGGCCGAGGCTCATGTTCACGTGCATGCCCGACCCGTTTTCGTGGAGCAACGGCTTGGGCATGAAGGTGACGCTCTTCCCGTACCGGGCCCCGACGTTCCTGACCACGTACTTGTACTTGATGGCGGCATCGGCCTGGTGGAGGAGGGGACCGAACTGGAATCCGATCTCACACTGACCGGCGGCTCCGACCTCATGGTGATGAAGCTCCGTCTGAATCCCTGTGGACTTCAGCACATTGGAGATCTTGGATCGCAGGTTGTTGTACTGATCCAGGGGTGGAGCGGCGAAGTAGGCATGCTTCTGGGAGGTCTGGTGACCCAGGTTCGGTGTGTCCCCTTCTTGCCCTGTGCTCCAGAACGCGGCCTCACTGTTCAGGAAGTAATACCCATGCTGGGTTTCCTGGCCGAAGCGTACATCGTCGAAGATGAAAAACTCGATCTCCGGCCCGAAGAACGCATCGTCAGCGACCCCCAGGGATTGGAGGAGTTTGCCCGCCTTCCGGGCAACGCCTCTGGGATCTCGGCTGTAGGGCTGGTATCCGTTGGGGTCGATGATGTCGCAGAAGACGGAGAGAGCGGCGTCGTCGAAGAAAGGGTCCTTGAAAACAGAAGAAGGGTCAGGGAGAAGGATCATGTCGCTCTCACTGATCTTCTGGAATCCCCGGACCGAGGACCCGTCGAAGTTTAGGCCTCTCTGGAAGGTGCCTTCATCCACCACTTCGGTGGGCATGGTGAGGTGCTGCAACTGGCCAAAGAGGTCGACGAATTTCAAATCCAGGAACCGGATCTCCTCGTCCTTGATCCGCTGCAGGATCTTCCGGGTGCTACTGGGCTCTTTGCTCATTGCACCCCCTAAAGTGCCCTAGGACCGCGTTCGCCGGTCCAGATCTTCACCACTTCGCTGATCTCGGTGACGAATATGTGACCCCATCCCCCGGTCTCCTTCGCTCCTAGGGTAATGGCTTCGATCGCACGCTCCACGAGAGCGTCTTTTACAGCCACCTCCACGCGCACCCGCCGGAAGAGCGTGACTTCACGGCGGACCCCCCGAAACATCTGCTGCTCCGTTTTCGGGGCGGTCCCC
>JBDHCH010000106.1:0-20062 GCA_039592115.1 Gemmatimonadota bacterium
GCGGTGGAGTGAGAGTCCACTGAGGACCCTCTTGGGCCGGCGCCTCTTGGGGTGGTTTCTCCTTCTCGCCTTGGTTCCCCTCCTCGCGTCCATCTTCATCGGATTCTTGCGAAGCCACCAGATCATTGAGGAGGTGTTGGAACAATCTCTTGACGCCATCACTGAGGTCCAGATCCGGCATGTGCAGAACCGTGCGGACCGCTATCTATCCCTCCTTCGAGCGGTGGCGGTCGGCAATGAGTTTCTCGCGTCCGGTGCACGTGCTGCGAGAGACGAACTGGTGAGCGGGATGGAGATCGCTGCCACTCGCCCCAACATCCGAACCTATCTTCAACGACAACTCGATGAGCTGCCAGATTTCAGTGACTTGAGTCTCATCGGTCTCGAAGGTGAACCTGTCGCTTCCACCGCTCCGCTCGCCTTGTCGGGGGTGGACCCGGCACAGGTGAGGCTTTCTCAGCCCGTGGAGACCCTCCGAGGTGCTACTGGGTCGGATCCGCCAGTTCTCAGGTTCGCAGTCCCGGTAACGGGCATCATGGGTGCGCATGTGGGTTTCCTTGTGGGGGTCGTGGGGCACGCACGACTGTCCCCCTTCTTCCAGATTCCGGGGCACCTCGCCGGCGACATAGAGAGTTTCATCCTGGAGGGGAATTGGCATCCACTCTATGTCTCCCACGCTCACGGTCCGGTTGATTTCTCCAGTCCGCTGGAAACTCCTCTCAACGAGATGCCTTTTGGGATCACCGCCCGCTATCGAGATCGCCAGGGCGTGCGAGTTGTGGGAAAGGCCGCTCGAATCCCCGACTTCTCCTGGATTTATCTCACGGAGCAGCCCGATACACATGCTTTTGGAGCCCTTCGGCGACTCCGGCAAGCTTCGATCTTCCTTGCCCTCGCGTTCGCCCTCCTAGTGGTGGGGGCAGCTTGGTTTGTGTCCGGTGGCATCGTCGCCCCTGTCCACCGCCTCGTGGATGCGACACACCAGCTGGGAGCTGGAGACCTGGAGGCCAGGGTAGACCCGGTAACACGTGACGAGATTGGATTATTGGGCGCGGCCTTCAACGAAATGGCGGCTGAGTTGGAGCAGAGCGCCAGCGAGGTGGATGAGCTACACCGGCGGGAGATCCAGCGGGCCGCGCAACTGGCTTCGGTGGGTGAGTTGGCCGCAGGAGTCGCCCACGAGATCAAGAACCCGCTCGCGGGGGCATCTAGCGGGATCGATCTTCTGGACCAGAAACTCGATCAGAACCTGCCGACTGAGGACATCCGGAAACAGATCCGCTCCGAATTGCGCCGCATGGACCGAGCTGTTGAGGACCTGTTGAGCTATGCGCGACCCAAGGAACCGAAGGTCGGTTGGGTGGCTCCAGGCCTCCTGGTGAATCGGGTTGTTGGGCTGGTCAGACCTCAGGCAGAGGCGGCCAGAGTCCGTGTCGAGCAGAGAACCACAGGCGTGACGGAGCGGGTACGGGTTGATCCAGAGTTGCTCACTCAGGCGCTTGTCAATCTCGCACTCAACGGGATTCAGGCGATGGCCTCCGGAGGCATTCTGACGATCGGCACAAATCAGAGGGATAACGAAATCCTGATAGGTGTTACGGATACGGGAAAAGGGATCCCTGACAGCGAGATCGAGAAGATCTTCCGACCGTTCTTCACAGCCAAGCACCGGGGCACAGGTTTGGGTTTGGCGATCACTCGCACGATCGTGGAGCGACACGGTGGCCGGTTGGAGGTCGAGAGCACGCTTGGTGTCGGAACCCACTTCTCGATGATTCTCCCGATCGTCGATGAGGAGTCAGCACCGTGAAGAACCAGGGCCCCTTGATCCTGGTGGTCGATGACGAAGAACTCCTCCTGGTATGGATGAGCGAACGACTTCGGGCAGCTGGCTATGCGGTGGCAACGGCTTCAACCGGAGCTGAGGCGCGTGAACTAATCATTGAGTCCAACCCCGCATTGATGTTGCTGGACCTTAGGTTGCCGGATGGGAATGGCATCCGCCTGTTGGAGGGGTTTCGTGAGATCGATCGAGAGCTGGTGGTTATCATCGTAACGGCATACGGGGAGATCCAGACCGCCGTGGAGGCGGTGAAGGCAGGCGCCTACGACTTCGTCGAAAAGCCTGTTGAGATCGACGGCTTGCTCCTGACCATCGAGAAGGGGCTGGAGAAACGGCGGCTTCGCCAACAGGTGGCGGTCCTTCGTGAACAACATCGGTGGCGGTTCGCCGACATCGACCTGGTTGCGAGATCGCCCGCAATGGGGGGTATCGTCAAGAAGTTGGAGAAAGTGGCTCGGGCGGAATCGGCAACGATTCTCCTATCCGGGGAGAGCGGTACCGGAAAGGACCTGCTGGCCAGAGCTATCCACGCCTGGAGCCCTCGGGCTGACCAACCATTCCTCGAGATCAATTGCTCAGCCCTACCGGAAAACCTCGTCGAGTCGGAGCTTTTCGGTCACGAGCGAGGTGCGTTTACGGATGCTCGCGCCAGAAAACAGGGATTGGCCGAACTCGCTGACGGGGGGACGCTGTTTCTCGATGAAGTGGGGGACATGCCTCCCGGGACACAGCCCAAGGTGTTGCGTTTCCTCGAGGACTCCCGGTTCAAGCGGGTCGGCGGAATAAGCGACATACAGGTTGACGTACGAGTGATCGCAGCCACCAACCACGACCTGCACCAGATGGTGGAGATGGGTACTTTTCGAAGCGACCTCTATTTCAGATTAAAGGTCGTCCCCATCCATATTCCTCCTCTCCGCGAGCGGCCGGAGGACATCGGACCGTTGTCGCTGCTATTCGTTGAACAGCTGTCCCGGGACCTGAAACGGGACCCCGTCCTGCTATCAGAATCAGCCCTGCGGATCCTGGAAGCCTACCGGTGGCCCGGCAACGTCCGGGAGCTAAGAAACGTCCTCGAGCGGGTCCTCATTCTCGAAGACGTTCCGGAACTCCGCGCAGAACATCTCCCCATCGAAACCCACGAGGCCACCACTGTCCCCGGCGAGTCTAGAGGCTTCTGCCAACTCCCAACAGAGGGACTCCGACTCGAAGATGTCGAGAAGAACCTGATTGGCCAAGCTCTGGCCCGCACCCAGGGGAACGTCACGCGAGCGGCCGCCCTACTCGGAATCTCCCGCGATACACTTCGCTATCGCCTGACCAAGTTCCCCGACTTGGCCGGCGAGGCCGTTCGGGAACCCGGCTCCCTGTAGCAGACGGCGGGTGTAAAGTCTTCGCCTTCCTGGGCTCGGTGGGTTAAAAGCCCCGGCCAAGTGGGTGATACCCCCCAGTCACGAATAATCCAACGAAACGAAAACAGGACCTAAGTCCTTATACGTCAATCCATTTCGGAAGCCCGTCTGTCTTGGTATGGCCTGTGCTTCTGTCAATGAGCGGATACCGGACCCGGTGGGGCGGTTTCTCCGTCCCACCTTTCAGGATTCAGAGCATCCAGCTTTGAGAACTCTCCGTTGGGAGGTGACCCATGCACAGACTCCTTCGACAGACCCTGGCCCTTCTCTTCGTGATTGCCCTTTTGGCTTGTGAAGGCCCAACGGGGCCAGATGGGCCCCAAGGACCGGCGGGTCCCCAGGGTGCGACGGGGCCGCAGGGTCCGGCGGGACCGACAGGTCCTGCGGGTCCGCCGGGTGCTAATTGGCCTGGGCCAGCGCCCGATGGGTATCTAAACGCCGATGGGATCATGGGGGGCGCGGCCTATTCCAAGTGGTGGACCACGGAGGCTGGCGGCAGTGGCGCTCAACCGGCCGCGACGGCCGGAGCCGATTTCTACCGATGTAAGGCGTGCCATGCGTGGGATGGAATGGGCAACGCTGCCTCGTACGCCAACCGCACTGGCCAAAGCACGCTCAAATCTTCGCGCCCAGACGTATCGTCGGTGAATCTCAGAAGCACCTCCTCGGCGTCGACGTTCCAGGAGATGTATGATCTCGTGCTGCACGTTGGGGCTCGGGATATCGACGCGGCGGACAACACACATCCTGACTACTCCGGCCAGCTCACCTCCGCCCAGGCCTGGAATCTGGTGAGGTTCATGCTCGAGGAGTGGGTGGCCCCTTCCGACCTATACGACATCGAAGTGAGAGGTCCCCAGATGTACGTCGACTACACCCAGGACCCCCCCGTTGTCGTGGCGCCCACCATCACCTACTCCAACATCGGTGCGAAGGGCACAGCGTCAGCGGGCCAGCCCATTTATGCCGAGAAGTGTTCCGACTGCCACGGTGCTGACGGCACCGGCATTGATATCGAGGGCCGGACCTTGGGACAGTTTTTCCGGGAGAAACCCAACGAGGCCTGGTTTAAGGCCAAATTCGGGGAGCCCGGAACCGGCATGAGCCCGGGGCTCGTGACAGACCTACAGGACCTACGGGACCTCTACGCTGCGATGGCGGTGGCTACGGACTTTCCGAACTAAACGCGCAGCTGATCTGCGCTTCTCTGGAGAGGCGAGTGCGCTCCCGGATCCCCCGGGAGTGCGCTCTCGGCCCCATCTGGAAGGCACTTCGCTATGACCGGTGAAGGGAGCAGACAAGATCAGGGTCTGGGAAGCAGCGAGAAACAGATTCAGCTTCCCAGTTACGCTTGGCCCATCACCCTGGCCGTCGGGCTGCTGGCCGTAATTGCCTTCTTTTGGTCGAATACGAGGGGCCACGACCACGCATCCCAAGGCCGTTTCGTAGGCCCTGGAGTCTGCAGAGAGTGCCACCAGGAGCAATTCGAGGCCTGGGAGAAAACCCGGATGGCGAACTCCTTCGACGTGCTTCTGCCTGGTGAGAAGGTCGAGGAGAAGCAGATGGTAGGCCTGGATCCGGACACGGACTATTCCCGTGAAGAAGCCTGCGTGCCTTGCCACACGACCGGATATGGCTTGGTCGGCGGGTTTGTTTCCATCGAAGAGACTCCAGACATGGCTGGCGTCAGCTGCGAGGCCTGTCATGGTCATGGGGGCACCTATGTCAACAGCGTGATGGATCCCGAAGATCCTACCTTCCGAACATCTGAGGCCAGAGAAGCCGGGCTGGTCTATCCGCCGACCGAGGCCGTCTGCCAGGTCTGCCACAATGCCTCCAGCCCGTTCATCGGAATGGAGTATCAGTTCGACTTCGACGAGCGTGTCCAGCGGGGTACTCATGAGCACTTTCAGCTCATGTACGAACACCCGAAGTAGCTTGAGATTTCCCGCCTGCCCCGTGAAGGCCTCGCCTCGGAGAGCCCTCCTATGAGGGTCATCGGCGCCACGGTGGCGGTAGGTTCAGCAGCGGTGTTGGTGGTCGTGGGGACTTTGTTCCTCAGATCACGAGGATCCGTCGATCAGCCCATTGCCTTCAACCATAGCAAGCATGTTGAGGACATGGGGCTCCCTTGCACCACCTGCCACCTTTACGCCGAGACGGGAACCAGAGCCACGATTCCCAACCTCGAGGTCTGCCGGATGTGTCACACCACGCCCCTTACGGAGTCTCCGGAGGAGGCCCTCCTGGTCGAACATATCCAGTCCGGGCAACCGATTCCGTGGCGAAAGATCTACCGGGTTCCCGAGCACGTCTACTTTTCTCACCGGCGACACACCTCGGTAGCCGAGATCGCCTGCGAAACCTGTCATGGCGCCATCGGGGAGACGTCGACTCCCGTATCAAGGCCGATGGTGAAGATCACGATGGATCGATGTGTGAAATGTCACCAGAACACAGCAGCCTCGAACGACTGCATCTCCTGTCACAGGTGACCCGCGATGATCATTCCCAGGCGTGAGTTTCTCAGACTTTTCGGTCTTGCTGCCGGTGCCACTGGAATGGCGGGATGTGATCGGGTCTGGTTTGTGCCCGATCGGCTGGTGGATCTCGCGCTCCGGGGTCCCGGTCTCGAGAGCGAGGTGCAGACCGTTTGCGGGCTCTGTGATGGCGGCTGCGGACTGACTGTCAGGCTGGTCGACGGGTTGCCAGTAGGGTTGAAAGGGAACCCGCAACATCCTTTGAACCGTGGAGGGCTCTGCCCGGTAGGCCAGACCGGACTGGATGTGCTCTATGCCCCGAATCGAATCCAGGGGCCGCTCCAACGAACCGACGATGGGATCCACGTCCCGATAACCTGGGATGAGGCGTTTGGCACCATAAGCGATCGGATCGCAGGCCTCAGGGCGGCGGGCGGGAACTCTCGGATCGCCTTCCTGAGCGCCGAGCCGGGGCAGATCCAGGATGATCTCTTTCGATATTTCATGCGAGCTCTGGGTTCGCCCCACTATTCACAGCCGATGGATCCGGCCGCACTCGCGTATCGACTGACTCAAGGGTTGGATCATGCCCCCGGATTCGATCTCGGACGGGCCGATCTGGTGCTGTCATTCGGCCAGGACCTCTATGAAGAGGGGCCGACTCCTATCCATGCCATCTCCGCCATGATCGGCTCCCGCCCCGATGGGGAACAGGCAGATCTGATTCATGTAGGGACGCGCCTCTCACCAAGCGCTTCCAAGGCTCGCGTCCGCGTCGCCGTCCGGCCGGGGACCCATGGAGCTTTCGCCCTGGGTGTAGCGCAGGTTCTCGTTCGGGAGGGGAGATACGACGGCCGATTCGTCGCCGATCACACCTTCGGTTTCGAGGATTTCTCCGAGGGTCTGGGTGTGCGGAGGATGGGATTTCGCAGACAGCTATTCGAGCGCTACTACCCTGACCGGGTAGCTCAGGTTTGCGGCTGTGACGCCTCTCAGATCATCCAAGTTGCCCGACGCTTCGGTGAGGCGAGTTCACCTCTTGCCATGATTGGGGGAGAGGCCGTCCATGAATCGAATGCAACGTGGAACGCATGGGCCGTTCATGCCCTGAACGCACTGAGCGGCGCTTTCAACCGCCCCGGGGGGGTCGTGCTGCCCCCGCGGATTCCTCTCACCCCCATGCCCATTCTTCCTGCTGGACCGCGGCCCACCCCCGGACAGTCCCTGTTCCCGGAGGGAGCTGAGGCTCTGCTTGGAAGATCCGACCCCATCGAGGCCCTTGCCACAGGGGTTCTCGCCGAAACACATCCGATCGAGCTTCTCTTTGTCGTGGGTTGGAACCCCGTGTTCGAGAGCCCCGCGGGGGAGAGTTTGCGGGAAGCCCTGAACCGGATTCCCACGGTGGTCGTGCTCTCTCCGTTCCTGGACGATACGGCCGAACAGGCCGATTTCGTATTGCCCACACCGGTATTCCTGGAATCTTGGCAATGCGTCCCCACGCCGGCCACGGTTCCCTTCAGCACCCTCGGGATCGGAAGCCCCGTAGTCGATCCGATCTACGATACCCGCCACTCCGGTGACGTCGTGCTCGAGTTGGGTCGGCGGTCCGACCCCGGATCATCAGCCTTCTCGGACTGGCCCAGTTATGAGGCCTTCATTCAGTACCGGTTGGAGGGATTGACCGTGGCGGGCCAAGGATCCGTGTTCAAGGGCTCTCTGGAGGAAGCTTGGGTCGGGTTCCTGGAAGATCGCGGGTGGCGGTTCACGGAAGACATGGATTTCGAGGCCCTCTGGAGCGACCTGGTGCTTCACGGAGGTTGGTGGAATCCCACGGTCCGCAACGCGGCCTGGTCCCAGATCTTCCGCACGCCTTCGGGAAAATTCGAGTTCTGGTCGCAGACCCTGGAGGAAGGGCTGCGAGGGCTGGGTGGAAACGACGCCGAGTCCGGTTCGGGCGTTGAAGCGGCCCTGCAGCGTGGGATCGACATTCTTCAGATCGGGGCGCAGGCGGATGAAGCCTGTTTCCCCCACCATGAGGATCCCCTCTCCAGCGGGGACGGAGAGCTCCGGCTAATGACCTTCCGGCCGATCACCTCCCGCGGAAGGTCGGGGGTGGCCTCCGCGATGCTTCTGGAGATGTTCGGTCATACTCATTTCACGGGTTGGGGCAGTTGGGCGGAGATTGCTCCTGAGACAGCACATGAGCTTGGGCTCGGGGACGGGGATATCGTCGAATTCGAAACCGAGGCGACTACCGCCCGAGTCGTCCTGCGCCTTCAACCTGGCGGGATGCCAGGAGTGGTCCACATCCCCGTCGGGTTGGGGCACCGAGGCCGGGTCGGCCCGGCCGGGGACGTCGGTACCAACCCAATCAAGCTCCTCACGCCGATCCACGACCCCCTCACGGGTGCGCTCGCCCTGAATGGTGCCCGGGGACGGATGCGCCTCCTTCGCCGTCGGCCACACGGCCAACCGGCGCCCACACATGAAGGGCGTGCATCGTGAGCCGCTGGGGCATGGTCATCGACCTGGATCGTTGTACCGGTTGCGGTGCATGTATCGCTGCTTGTCACCAGGAGAACAATCTGGTGGCGGTGGGAGAGGAAGAAACGGAGCGAGATCGTGCGTTCCACTGGATCCGGATGCTGCGCGAGACTTCGGTTAGCCCCTCCGGAGAATCAGTACGCTTCCTCCCCCAGCCGTGTTTTCAGTGTGACAACCCTCCCTGCGTTCGGGTGTGCCCCGTCCATGCGACGTACCTCGGCGAGGAAGGAATCGTCGGACAGGTCTATTCGCGCTGCATCGGCTGTCGATACTGCGTGGCCGCATGCCCTTTCGGTGCCAAGGTCTTCAACTGGTACGAACCGGACTGGCTCGGCGAAACGCAGAAGAGGACGAACCCGGACGTGTCCCGTCGTCCAAAGGGAGTCGTGGAGAAGTGTACGTTCTGCCACCACCGCATCCTGACGGCTCGCGACGAGGTCCGGGCGGCGGGGCGAGACTTGAGGGATGGCGACGTGACCACCGCTTGCGCAGAGAGTTGCCCGGCACGGGCCATCGTGTTCGGCGATCTGGACGATCCCGATAGCCGCGTGAGTCGCATAGCCGGAAGCGCCAGGGTCTTCCGCCTGGGAGAGGACCTCGGCACGGAACCCAAGGTGTTCTACCTCTCGGAGCGGGAATGAAGATGGAAAGGACGACTACCGAGAGGGCCGGCTTCCAGGATTATGATCTCATCCGGCCCATAGAGGAGAGCGGAGCAGGCTTCCGTGTCGCGTTCACGCTTCTGACCCTGGTTCTCCTGACCGGATGGGTGCTTTTCAGCCGTCAGCTTCTTTACGGACTGGGAGTCACGGGCCTCAATCAGCCGGTAGTCTGGGGCTTCTATATCGTCAACTTCGTCTTCTTCATCGGTATCAGCCACGCCGGTACCCTGATTTCGGCGATACTCAGGCTTTCCAACGCCGAATGGAGAAGACCCATCACCAGGATGGCGGAAGTTATCACGGTCATCGTGCTGGCCATCGGCGGATTCCACCCCTTGCTGGACATGGGCCGACCCGAGCGACTGCTGAACATCTTCACCGCCGGGCGCCTGCAATCTCCGCTCCTCTGGGATGTGACGGCGATCTCTGCCTATTTCATGGCATCCACCGTTTACCTTTTCATCCCGATGATACCGGACATCGCGTTGCTCCGGGATCGCGGGGTTTGGCCGCACTGGTTTTATAAGTTCCTTTCGTGGGGGTGGGAGGGCACGCCTCGGCAGGTCGCCGTCTTGAACCGGGCCGTCTCGGTCATGATGGTGGTCGTGATCCCGATTGCCGTCTCGGTTCACACCGTGATTTCATACATCTTCGCCATGACCGTGCAACCGGGTTGGCACTCCACCATCTTCGGTCCCTATTTCGTGGTAGGAGCCATCTTCTCGGGAATCGCCGCTCTGATGCTGGTCATGATCGTGATGCGGAGGGTATTCCACCTGGAGTCTTACCTCAAGCAAATCCACTTCGATCAGCTCTCGAAACTCCTGCTGGTGATGTCGCTGCTCTGGTTCTACTTCACCTTTTCTGAATTCCTCACAGGGTTCTTCGGCAACGAGCCGTCTGAGATGCGCGTGTTCTTTTACAAGATCTCAGGACCCTATGCCCCATTCTTCTGGGGTATGGTCGCTTTCAACTTTATCATACCAACCACCATTCTGAGCTTTCGCAGGCTCAGGACCATCCCCGGCATCTTCATCGCATCCTCCACCGTCGTCGTCGGCATGTGGCTGGAACGCTTGAACATCGTTGTCCCGTCCCTGGCCAATCCGCGCCTCCCGTACCCGACGGGCTACTACATCCCCAGTATCGTAGAATGGGGAATGTTCGCTGGGGCGATAGCGACCTTCATCCTCGGCTTCGTGCTGTTCGCCCGCTTCTTCCCGCTGATCTCTGTCTGGGAGATCCAGGAGGGTCGAGAGCAATCCGTAAAGGAGACCTCCGAACGGCTGGAGGGATACCTGCCCGATGAACCTGCAGCCGTTCGAGCGAGGTGACGCCATGGAATCCAGGACGACGCCGGGCTGGGTTTTCCCGACGCAACTGGCGTCGGTGGCCATGATATGGATGTTCGTTTTGGGCATCAGTTCCTGGATCATCCACCTCCTGCGATTGTCCTGGGAGTTGAACGATATCCCTTCGGGATCCCTCGCCATCTCCATGCTGGCAATCCCCGTCTTCCTGCTTGGAGCGTCGGTCCTGACCTATGTCTTCGTGGGATTACGGCGCGGCCGAGAGCCTTTGGGCGGCAGTGAAGGGGACGTGGAGGAGACCGGGTCATGAAATTTCGGGCGGGGGTTCTTCTGGTCTTGGTTCCGGTGGGGGCCCTGGCCTGGCAGTCTGCCGAAGAGGTGCGCATTCCCGACAACCCCCTCCAGGGGCTCCGGCTCTTCGAGGCGAAAGGGTGCGTCCAATGCCACTCCCTGGCTGGGGGAGGCTCCCATATCGGACCGAATCTGGTCGACAGCCTCTTCGACGGGACTTTTCTCGAACTCGGTGCAGCTCTCTGGAATCATGTACCGGGAATGAGCGTCACCTTCGAGGTCGCCCAGAGGGAATGGCCGCTCTTGAGCGAGGATGAGGCCACGAGCCTCCTATCCTTCCTCTATTTCATCGACTATTTGGGTCGACCCGGGGATCCCCAAGAGGGCGAGAGAGTGTTCGACGGGAGCGGTGGCTGCGGTTCATGCCATGTGATCGGAGGGGGGGACCGGACGTCGGGGCCTGATCTCGGCCGCCTGAGCATGTTCGCCTCTCCCCTGTACGTAGCGCAGGAGATCTGGAACCATGGCCCGGTGATGTTGGCGAGCATGAGGCAGATGGGGCTCTCCCCGCCGACGTTCGGTGAAAGGGACCTGACAGACCTCAGCGCCTACATTCGGCGGCAGTCCGGTCCCGGCCTCCAGGAACGTCTCCTAATGACACCGGGGAACCCGAACCAGGGGCGTCGCGTCTTCGGTTCCAAAGGGTGCTCCTCCTGTCATGGGGCCAGTGCCAGGGGTGGCGGGGGCGGGCCGGATCTGTCACGGTTCCCCCTACGCCGCTCCGCCGAGGCGATCGCGGGAACCATGTGGAACCACTCGTTCGCCATGAACGATGCGATGCGGGCTCGCGGCATCGATTGGCCGAGATTCGAACAAAGCGAACTCGCCGATCTTGTCGCCTTCCTGTATTTTCTCCCGTTCTCCGATCGGCCCGGAGACGCCGAGCGCGGGGAGGTTGTATTCGCGGATCGGTCCTGTGACGTGTGTCATTCCCAGGCCGGGCTTCAGGAAGGATTGGCCCCAACCGCGGGACCGGACCTGGTCGGGTCGAGCGCGGCTTCATCTCCCGCGGCACTCGTGGCGGCAATGTGGAACCATGCGCCTGTGATGAGGAGAGCCATTCTTGGGGAGGGCCGAAACTGGCCCGAACTTTCAGGCGAAGATCTTCGTGACCTTCGCTCCTACCTGCTGGGGCGAACCAAAAGTCCCTGAGGTGTCTGTGGCGGACTGACGACTCAGGAGAATCGATCATGCAGGAGGATCAGCGCACGGCCTGCTGACAAGCCGGTTTCGGCTTCCCTCAATCCCAAAGGCAGGTGACTCCGTGAGGCTAGACCAGGTCGTGAGGAGGTTCTGACTCGGGGGTCGGACCGGCGTTGGTGCATGGCTCGCTGCTGAGGACAGATCCCCTTTCCCCAGGGGGGATCACGCCACTCGGTAGCTGTCGGGCATCCCTAAACTGGTCCTCGTGTTGAGGATCCCGCGCGCGAGCTGGACGTCCACGCGTTGGCCAACCAACGTTCGACTTCCCATACTTCGACCGATGATCGTCTTGTATCGGAAGGCGGCGTTCTCCACCATGGCGCGCTTGCTGAATCCGGACCGTTTGTGCCACTGGCTCCGCCCGAGTTCTCGGATCGAGCGGATGTTGAGGTTCCTCTCCTTTAGTGCGGCCGAGGGCCTCGGACTCAGCCGGGCGTTCTGTCCAGCCGGGTTGAGCACCCTGATGGCTCGCTCTTCACCCTTCGCTTGCACAGCCTCGTAGACGCCCATTGCATCGTAGGCACCATCAGCAGAGATGGACGCCACAGGATCGTCCAGTTGATCTATCAGCAAGGGACCCGAGCACAGTCAGGTGTCCGTCGGCCAGTCAGGTCTGAGGCGCCGATCTCACCAGTGTCCGCATCGACCGCCAGGTGCAATTTCCTCCAAGCCCTTCTCTTTGGTGGCTTTCGCAGGTGGCCGACGTGGGTTCTGAGTCCTGTACTATCGAGCAGCAGGTGGATCGGCCGATCTGTGGCAAGCCGGCGGAAGTTGATGTCACCGAGCTTCTTGAGCCGCCGGGACAGACTCGTGTGATCGGGGATTGGAAGCTCTACCTCTAGTAGGTCGGCTATGGAGTGCAGGAAGCCTTCGGTCTGGCGGAGGGGGAGGTGGAAGACCATGCGGATCGTGAGCGCAGCCTCGATGGCCAGGTCCGAGTAAGTGCGCTGTCCGCCCGGTTTCCCGCTGGCCGTCAGGCCAATTGCGAATCCGGTATCGGGACTTCGCGTACTTCTACTGACTCCGCTTCGGGTACTTCATGGGTGGCGACTCCGGGTCGGGGGCCTAGCACCACCATCATGTCGCAAAGCCCGGAGCCATGCACCAACGCCGCCCGGATCTGAAACAGAAATCGAAATCGATTCGGAACTTGCCAACCACCTCGCACGCCGCCGGTTCTTCGCGATGCAGGGGTACTTTGATCTCGAAGCCTTAGGGGATCGTCTGATGGCGATCGTTGCATTGGTGGATCAAGAGCTCAACTGAGACTGAGGTCGAACCAACAACGGAACTTCACTGGGCGACCCGTGGAAGTAAGGAGAGAAGTCACCGGGAATCAGGAGGTAGGTGTTTCTTAGCCCGGTTTCCACTAGGGCCCTCAGCCCTCGGTCTGAGTTTGGGTGGAGGTATCCTTTCCGTCTTCCGCCCTCATTCTGCCCCCCCTCCGCTCCCATCCCCTGCTGGCCCGACTGGCGTCACACTAAGCCCCGCCAAAGTCTTTCTGCGTTGTCGGGCATCTTTGTTCGGCGGCTCGGGACGTTATTGATGCCGCTAGCGCTGCCCAGCTATCTGGCTCAGCAGGTCACGGATCTCGGTGAGTAACTCGATCGTACCGCTAGTCCCTTCTTCGGAACCTGGCAGCGAGATGGGCACTGCGGACATTGAATCCCTCTGTCGCAACACCTCGTCGCGAAAGGTGAGAGGGTTCACGATACCGATCAGATCCGCCTCCGAGGCTCCGGGTGTTCCCTGACCGGCAGTCTCGATCTTCAACGATCTCAGACCGAGCATCCGCAGTAGCGGACCCTCCTTCACGGTCAGGTCTTGGATTTTGTCCAGAGGTATCGTCTTCTCCACCTTGAAGAAGATTCCACGCTTCACCACGAGTGTCCGCTCGTGTAGCGCGCACTTCAGCGCCTCGAAGCTGCGGCGCACGTACCACTGCCCCCAGCCGAGAAACCAAATCGGCAGGATCGCGATACCGATTACCGTGGAGACGCAAATCAGCACGAACCGCATGAACCAGTATGTCCTCAGTTTGTCCTCGAACCGTGCCGCGGTCAGCAGATCGTCGTTGTGTGTCATAAGGACCTCCGTGGACAGAGAAGCTGCGACAAAGATACGGCGCTTCCATCCGGTGCGCATTTTGGCCGAGTGAAAGGATTGGTTCGGAGAATATGGCGCGGGATCGGAGCCGTGAGAGGATCCACCTTGGAACGCCTCCGCGACCAGCCCCGCTTCCAGGCCATGCTGGAGGACTATGCGGAGGATGTGGAGCGTTGAGGCGGCTCCAGCCGGGAACCGAAGAGCTCGTTACCAAATACACCGGTGGACTGTATCATCGGGAGTGAACCCACACGCATAAGCCCGGGAGGCGAGTTTGCTTAAGAACATTCTTATACGGCTTCGGGGGGCCCTGGGCAACGCTCTGGTGTGGGCCTCCACCTTCTTCATCGCCGCCTTCCCGTTGATCGCCGTGTTCTGGGTAATTGCCTCTGGGTCATTCCCCTTCTGGCAGGCCGCCATGGGAGCGGCCAAGCTATACGGGGGAATGGGCTTTCTTGCCGGGGGCGCATTTTCCCTGTACCTGGGGATTGCTGGCCGGAACCGACGCCTCAACGAACTGAGCCCGAGTTGGGTCGCGTGGGGTACCGGTATCACCGTGTGCCTGCTCTTACCGCCGCTCGGTGTCTTCCTTGGGGATGCCCCGGTCTCTATCGCAATCGAAATCGCCTTGATCACTGGAGTCCTCGCAGGTTTCACGGCTCTGGCTCAAGTCAAGATCGCCCAGAAGGCGCTGGCCCCCGGCGAAGAGAGTCCCGACGAGTTGGAGTCAGGTCTGGGGCAACTTCTACCTGATCCCGAAGAAGAAGCTGTCCAGCAATCCATTCCCGCATCTGGTGGGGGAAGACAATGAACAAGCGTCCGACTGCTGTGACGGTCATCGGATGGTTTTGGAGGGTGGGAGGTATCCTGGGAATGGCCTTCGCTCTCCCGTTGGCCCACTGGGGTAAAGACCTGTACGCGTGCTCCGCGAAAACCTCATCCGCCTTGCGGCTGTTGACTTTTTGACCTTCGGCCGCGGGCCGTGGAAGGATGATCTCATTGCTCTCTCTGACACTCCGGACCCACGCTGGCAAACCCCGGTCCCGCACCTCCTTGGTGGCTGAGAACGCCTTCAAACGTCAGAATGCGATGCTGGCGGTCTCGCCCAGGAGGACCCATTCCCCGTGGTACAACCCCACCTTGGGCCTTCTCCTGGGCGAGAGATCCTGATACCCGCCTTCTTGGGCCTGTCGGACCTTCCCGGCGGAGTGAAGAACGGTTCCGCGGCTGCAGGCATTGCGAACCACCTCACGGCCCATACCGTCAGGCAGGGCTTCGTGACCCATCTCCTGGAGGGTGGCACCAATCTCCGCATCAGCCAGGATCTTCTCGGGGATGAGAGGACCCGGACGACCCAGATCTGCACGCATGTGGCCCGGTCCGTGACCGAGTAGGAGCGGAGCCCGCTGGACAGCCTGGAGTGACGGCGTCAGGAAGGCCGCTTGCGTCTGCAATCACCGTCACGGATCTTCTGCGGAGCACCCCCCTGCAAAGCCGCTGTACCACCGGGAGGCCAGGGTGAAGCAGGAATCGACACGTTCGTCGCAAGCCCCCATCCAGTCGTCGGAGATAGGTACAAGGGGATACGGCAACAACGAGTTTGCAGAAATCGGACTGGCATACGCGTGGCAGTTCAATGCCGAGTTAGCCCCAAACAGACCAGTCCTGCTGGAGCGGGAATCGGAGGGATCAGCCCCAGTGGAAAAGGATGGGGTGAAACCTCACACTGATCTTCGTCGTCCTTGATGCCATGGATAGGCGCGGTGACCAGGCTGGAGCCGACCTCCTTGGACCCAGGAGAGAGTGTTCTGCTTTGAAGCGCACACCTCCCTGAGGGTTCCATCCTCTCCGTGCTGGTTGGACGCGCCTGCGATCCCGGCGCGGCGCTGCCAGCGTTCCGGCAAAGCAGCAATCCGGTGCCATCGACAGTTGGGAGGACCCATGAGGATTGATCCGAACACCCGAGCCCCCATTCTCCTCATTGCCGCACTGGCCCTGGTGAGCGCCTGCTCGGACCAGGCCCAGGAGGCTGAACCGAAGTTCGAAACGCTCGTATCCACCGAGTGGCTCAGCGAGCACATCAACGACTCGGATCTGGTGGTTCTCGACTGTACGGTCCTCATCGAGATGGACGAGAGCGGGGGGTTCACCTCGGTGAGTGGGAGGGCCAACTACGAAGAGGGCCACATCCCGTCCGCCGGCTTCGCCGACCTCACATCCGACCTGGCCAACGGAGAGAGCTCACTTCAGTACGCCCTTCCGACCCCAGAGCGCTTCGCGGCTGCCATGGGGGCCCTGGGCGTCGGAGATGATTCCCGGGTGGTGCTGTACGACGGCAGCGGCTCCGCCTGGGCGGCCCGGGTGTGGTGGATGCTCCGTTGGGTCGGATTCGACCGGGCGGCGTTGCTCGACGGTGGGTTGGAGGCCTGGATCGCAGAGGACCGACCCCTGTCGACTGAGTTGCCGAATCGGCCTGGGAATACCCTCACTTCCCATCCCCGCCCAGAGCTCATCGCCGACCGGGACGAGGTGTTCGCCGCCATCGAGGACGAGGAGGTGGTCCTCGTCGACGTGTTACCAGAAGAACACTACAGCGGGGAGATAGCGTTCTACGCGCGTCCCGGCCATATCCCTGGCGCCATCAACATCTCGGTCCAGTCGCTCACCGACGAGGAAGGGCGCTACCGCCCCTTCGAGGAGCTGGTCGGGCTGCACAGAGGGGACCGCACCGTTCGCCATATCACCTACTGTGGTGGCGGGATCGCCGCGTCATCCAGCGCATTCATCATGACGCGTCTGGGGTTTGAGGATGTCGCCGTCTACACCGCGTCCCTCCAGGAGTGGGCCACCGATACCGAGAACCCGATGGAGGTCGGAACACGGTAGCTGTTCCGAGTCATCGAGAGAGAGGTCACGTCAGCCGGATCCGTTATTGGTGTTGGGCGGGGACCGCATCGAGGTTAAGCTCCGCCCCGGCTTCACCCGGAAGCAGCTGGAGGTGGTGCGGGCCCTTCCGGGCCGGAAGTACGATGCGGAGCGCCGCATCTGGACCGCGCCATAAGGTTGTGCGCCTCACCTCCCCGGATCTGGATTCGGTGCGCGGGTGATCTTCCCCCCTTCAACGAGACCAACCCGAGTTTTAGGTTTTGGCCGGTCGGCCTCAGTAATGGTTCTGGAGCAGACCGGGTGCCTATCAGTAGTCGCGGTGACGAATCGGGAAAGGACTCACCCTGAATGCCCTCGATTACGGGCCATTCTCTGTCATCTGAAGGTTGACGGGAGGATGTAGTAGTCATCCCCGTAATTCCGGAGATGCCCTACCCAGTCATGGCTCTCCGGATCCGGAATGATGGCTCGGACCAATAACAGAGGGAGGCCTCCCTCGATGAATCCCAGTGAGTTTCCGCGGCGGTGGAGACGGTTCAGCCCCTCAAAATCCATCTGCCGGCGCGAGACCACCACGAGGAGGCTCCCGGTCGAGGTCGGGTTCAACACACTTCCACTCCAACTTCCCAGCCTTTCCCGGGGGAGAAGGTGAACTCCCGCCAAGAAGTGGTTTTCTGGCTCTTCAAGGGCACGGTCGTCCTCGAACCGCGCCTTCCTCAACTCCGCTCCAAAAAAGGGGAACGCGAGGGAGGCAGACCTTCCCACGTTGATCCTGAAAACTGCCAGATAAGCTGGCTCGGAGATCTTGAAGCTAAAAGGGCGTCCACCACCGGTGGTCAGGAACTCAAATCCCAGGGGGCGGACGTCATCAACAGGACCCTGGGTAGGCTGGGCCCTCACCGGGATACCGGTACTGAGCACCAGGAAGGCGGCGAACACGAGCGGGGGTTTCAAGACAATCCTCCGGGGCCGGGCCCTGCAATCAACCCTGGCGGGGCACATCGGCCCGAAAATGCAGGGAGCATGCCATACGAGATCCTGCATTCTTCCGGTGGTTCGGGATTGAGACGTCCCCGCAGGGCGACACCCGAAATCATCTGGGTAGGACAGGGGAAGAAGGCCTCATCCGGTTTCTTCCAGTGTTCGACCTACGCTCCAAGGTTCCGGACTTGGTTCAAAAGGCTGCCAGGACGGATCCAGCTTTCCTGAATCTCCCGGCCCCGTGCTCCGCGAAAACCTCATCGGCCCTGCGGCTATCGACTTTCTGACCTCCGCCACCGGACCGTGGGATCATGATCACATTGCTCTCTCTGACACTCCGGACCCACGCTGGCAAAGCCGGTCCCGCACCTCCTTGGCGGCTGAGAACACGCTTCCAGGTGAGAGAATGCGATGCTGGAGGTCTCGCCCTTGAGGACCTATTCCCCGTGGTATAACCCCACCTTGGGCCTTCTCCTGGGCGAGAGGTCCCGATACCCGCCTTCTCGAACCTGTCGCGCATCTGCCCTGCCCTGCCTGATGGTGGTCGGTCACCTTCGTTGGAAGGCTCTTGCCCGGTCCATAAGACTCAATTGAACTGGCCTCCGACGAACCCGGCGCGGTTCACTCCTTGCCCATCCCTTGACCTTCGTCACTCCCGGCTGACGGCCTCCCGGAGCACCACGACAGTGACTTCCGGGGCACTTCGGTCAGGAACCAACCACGATCTTGGGAACCCGAGCGTGGATATTGAAGCCCTCATACCGACTGCGTCCGGTGATGCGGGCCAGGTCCTGCGGACGGAGTCCGGCCTCGGGCCCAATGAGCGTCACCTCGTCCAAGCGTTCGATGTCGTGATTCTTGCCCAGCTCGGCATAGCAGTGGCTGGAGTTGATGTCGGATACCAACGGGTACTCCTCCCCATTGATCAGAGCGACAGATCCACCCGCCCCGCCCCGATACACATAGCCGTCCGTGCGGCCGCCGCTGATAATGGCAACATCGGTGTCCTGCTCGGGAACGAATCCTCTGTCGTAGCCTAGGGTCTCGCCTACGGTGAGTTCCACGATGCGAATCACCTTGGTCTTCATTCGGAACACCACGCGCACGGGACCCGCAACAGAATCGTCGGCGGCACTGGCCGGTATCCCATAGATCAGGTTGCCGGGACGGATCATGTCGAACATGCCGTCGGGTTGGTTTATGATGGCGTCGGATGCGGCCGCATGCATGGGGCCGAGCTCCACCCCTTTTGCAGCCATGGCCGCGCCGAACTCAGCGAAGAGCCGTATTTGTTCCCTGTCGAAGTCTAGGTCCTGAGTCAGCTCCGTCATCGTACCGGTGATCTCAACCGACGAACTCTCGGCCAACTCCGTAACCCACGCCTCAGCCTCGCGAACATCCATTCCAAGTCGGTGGAAGCCTGTATCGATGTAGGGGTGGACCTTGATCGCTCTCCCTGTCTTCTCCGCCATCGCCGCCAGGCGCTGAGGGGCATCATGCGTGTATACCGCTAGAGTGATATCGCGATTGGCTAGCTCCGTTTCAGCGGAGGCCATGAAATCGCCCATAAGGAGAATCGGTTTCGTAACTCCGCTGTCCCTAAGCTCAATGGCTTCATCTACGGTGACGACCGCGAAGAGAGCGACCTGGGGTTCGGGGTCCAGGAGAGGTCCCACAACCCTGTGATCCAGGCCATAACCGTGGCACTTCAACACCGCAACGATGGGCTTCTGACTCCATCCGGCCAGGAACTCCAGGTTGTTGCGGAACGCCGCGGGATCAAGCTCGATCCAGGGGTCCAGCCGGTCCGGAGCGATCTGTCCGACGGGGCCGCCGAATGGTATTTCTCCCGTTGTCAGCCTGCGTTCCGGAAAGGTGCCGCCACTACAGGCAACCGAGCCTAGCGCCGTCGCCGAAGCTGCGCCCGTGGCCGTTATGAATCTCCGTCTTGAAAGCGTCATCGCTCTAGTCTCTTCTAGTGAATTCGTCAGGACCTCTTCCACGCCCGCATCGACATACTGATTCTCCACCGTACAATATCGACATCAAGCACCTGGGAGTAGGAGACCTAAACCCGTTTCCTGGACCCAGGGGATCTTGGGTGGGCGGCAGTTTTAGAATCCGTAGGGCCAGACTACGTTGCCCCGGCTGACACATCTGCCGGGGGATCATGAGCATCCGGGAAGCGCCGCCAGAGAAAAAGGCCTCCGGCTTCGGCCGCCTGCGGCGGACTCCGACCCAACCGGTGGAAAATAGGTAGGATGAGGTTTTCGCGGAGCACGGG
>JBDHCH010000107.1:0-13271 GCA_039592115.1 Gemmatimonadota bacterium
CACCGGGACACCGGTACCACGGACCGTCGGGTCCGAAGCATCCCATGTGACCATCCTGGAAGGGGATGATCTGCGAGCCCGTGGGGTCGCTCGGGTTGCGGAAGCCCTGGCGGAGGTCTCCGGATTGCACGTAACACAGACCGGTTCTTACGGGAGTCTCACCTCCACCTTCTTCCGGGGTGCCGAGCCGGACCATGTGAAAGTCTTGGTGGATGGGATAGAGGTGAATCAGGTCGGGGGAGGGTTCGACTTTTCCGGTCTCCTCATGTCGGATGTGGAACGGATCGAAGTGGCCAGGGGTCCGGCCTCGGCCCTCTACGGCTCCGATGCAATGGCCGGTGTGATCAATATCCTCACCCGCCGGGGGAAGGGGGAGCCCAGGGGATCGATCTCTGCCAGAGCCGGCACCTATGGGCGCAAGGAGTGGTCGGCGGCTGTGCAAGGCGGATCGGCCATGACGAGCTATGCCCTTTCCGCGACGCGTGTGTCTTCCGAGGGGATCCTGGAGCTCAATAACCAATTCAGAGCTACGGCGTTCTCCGGATCGATGCTCTTCACGCCGGATCCCAGGACTCGCGTGAGCTTCTTCGGGAAGTATGGAGAGAGGATCTACCACTTCCCCACCGATGATGCCGGGAACGTCGTGGATACGAATGCCTTCACCTACGGCGACGAGGTGATCCTCGCTGTGGAGGGGAGCAGGATGGTCTCGGATCGGATCGAGGTTCGAGGAGTGGTGAGGAGCTACGGGTGGGATGGAGGCTCTGATGACAGACCCGACGGACCTGGGGTTAGGGGGAGCAGGGGTTGTCTCAGCGGGGGTGGAGCTCGAGGAAGAAGACCAGCGATCCTTCTCAGAATCCCTCAGCGAGTACGGTCCCTCTTCGGGGCAGAGCAGGAATGAACGCTCGAACCGAGGATACTACGCCCATCTCACCTCGGAGCGCTCCGTCTGGGCGGGACATCTGGGCTTCCGGATCGAAGATAATGAGCAGTACGGCAGCTTTTTCACCTATCAGGCCGGGCTCTCCTATTCGCCCTTCGCTGAGGGCCCGCGAGTTCGAGGGAGCTTCGGGAAAGGACTGAAGGAGCCCACGTTCCTCGAGACGTCCGCCTCGGGCTTCACGGTCGGGAACCCGGACCTGGAGCCCGAACAGTCCTTGGTCTGGGAGGTCGGGATCGAGCAGCGCCTCGGGGTCGGAGGTGGATTGGTGACACTGACATGGTTTCATCAGGATCTGGAGGACCTGATCCAATACACCTTCGTTACTTCTGAGCCCGGTGGACCGAACTTCTTCAACCTCGCCGAGGCGAGCAGCAGAGGCTTGGAGGCGACGGCGAATGTTCCAATGGGCCTCCTCCGTCTATCCGCCGGATATACCTATCTGAACACGGAGGTCCTCGATGCTGGATCGGACGAAGGGGAAGGGGCGGTCTTCGTCGAAGGTGAGCCACTGATCCGTCGACCCGAACACCAGGTTTCCCTGGGCGGGTCATACGGATTTCCCCGTGGGAGCCTTTCGGGGAGCGTGCGCTGGGTGGGCTCCCGGTTCGACCGGGACTTCACGACATGGCCTGCATCCCCCGTGGAGCTTTCCAGCCATGCTCTCGTTAGCTTGGGAGGAGAGGTGACCCTCTTCGATTCCAGGGCGCGGATGCCGGCGTTCGATATCCAGCTTCGGATCGAGAATCTCCTGGACGAGGACTATCAGGAGGTCTTCGGCTACCGAGCGCCGGGGCGGGCCGTTCTCCTGGGTGGCCGGGTTCGAGTCGGCGGCGGATGAGTTGACGGAGAATGCATAGGTGGAAGCGGCGGGAGGCCAGTGAAAGCGGTTGAGTTCGACCTGACCGTGCCCCGATATCTTCTGGGCAGGGCGCTGGGTGGCATCACTTCGACGGTCACCTTCGGTGCGCTGAGTGGCCTTCGGCTTCGGGAGCTTCAGGAGCCGCCCCTTCCCGGGCCTGAGTGGGTGCGCTTGGAGGTTCTCGCCGCGGGCATCTGCGGCACGGACCTGGCCGTTCTGACCTTCGCCACGGGCACCCTCATGGAGCCCTTTTCCTCATTCCCTGCCGTCCTGGGCCATGAAGTTGTGGCCCGGGTGGCTGAAGTAGGGCCTGCTGTGACGCGGGTGCAGCCGGGACAACGGGTGGCGGTGGAACCCACCGTATCTTGCCAGACTCGCGGATACGGCTCTGGAGAGATCTGTGATGCTTGTGAGGAGGGCTTTCCCGCCACCTGCGGGAACGCCGGAGAGGAAGGTCGGCTGGCCGTGGACGGCAAGCCACTGGCTCCAGGGCTGAGCATCGGATACCACAGGGACCTCCCCGGTGGGTGGGGCGAGTCCATGATCGTCCACCAGGACCACCTCTTTCCCCTTCCAGACGAGCTGAACGAAGGAATGGCGGTGCTCATGGAACCCCTTTCCGTCGCGGTTCACGCCGTCCTCAGGTCACGCCCGGATCCGTCGGATCAGGTTCTGGTTCTTGGAAGTGGCCCCATCGCCATGGCCTCCATCTGGGCGCTGAGAGCCACCGGGTTCGAGGGGACCGTGGTGGCCCAGGTGAAGCGGGCGAAGGAGGCAGAGATCGCCCGCTCTCTGGGGGCGACGGAGGTGGTTGCGCCTGGGCCCGAGGCCCGGCAAGTCCTGGTGGACACAGGGGCTCAGGCCTACCTGCCCTTGGTGGGTCCTGAAGTGTACGCGGGAGGTGGCTTCCCCGTCGTCTACGACTGCGTGGGACGCAGGGAAAGCCTCGATCAAGCCTTGAGCTACTCTGCCCCCAGGGGCAGGATCACGCTTCTGGGTTGCACCGGGCAGGTCAGGAAGCTGGATCTGACCTTCCTCTGGGCCCGGGAGCTGGAGGTGAAGGGGTACCTCGGCTACGGCAGGGAGGAGTGGGAGGGAAAGACCTGCCACTCCTTCGAGGTGACCAGGGAATTGCTTCTCCGGACCGACGCCCCGGTGGGGGAGATGGTGACTCACGTGTTCCCGCTGCGTCAGTACAGGGATGCGCTCAAGGCAGCTTCGAACAGGCGCGGGAGCGGGGCTATGAAAGTTGTGTTGAAGCCTGACCTCTAGATCCGGGCAGGCGCGACCGCACCCCACTTGTGCAGACCTTCCAAATTACCTGAGTCCTTCCCGGGGTTGGGCTTGTCCCATCCTGCCCCAGCGGAGGGAGTCGTTCTATTTTCGCCTGTCAGGCGGCCCCTGGATCTACTCCTCCCCGCGGGTCTTCTTGATGGCTTCCTGGAGACAGTCGAAGGCCAGGAGCGCGCACTTGATCCTCACCGGAAACTTGCTCACCCCCTGGAGGGCACGGAGATCGCCGAGGGTTTTGTCCCGGGCTGGCTCTTCATCTCCGTGCATCATGTCGGTGAAACGCTTGGCGAGTCCCTCGGCGTCCGTGAGGTCTTTTCCCTTGAGGAGGTTCGTCATCATGGACACGGCCGCTTGCGAGATGGAGCAGCCCTGCCCTACGTGCCGGGCATCCAGGATCAGCTCGCCGTCCACCTGCAACTGAAGGCGGATCTCGTCTCCGCAGACCGGATTCGCCATGTGAATCTCGACGGTCTTCTCTGGAAGCTCACCCTTGTTCCTGGGCTTCCGGTAGTGTTCCAGGATGAGCTGCTGATACAGCGAGGTCAGGCTCAGTTCCGACATGACGTGCTCAGTTGAAGAAGAAGGGAAACGCCCCTCCAGGACCGGTTCTGCTTTGGCGACCTCGGGTCATGTGATCCCGAATATCCCCTGTACCACACCCAACCCCTCCACCAGCCTGTCCACGTCCTCCTTCGTGTTGTAGAGGGAGAAGGAGGCTCGTGTCGTGGCCGCGACGTTGAAGTGCTTCATCACGAGTTGGGCGCAATGGTGGCCGGCCCGAATGGCCACCCCCTCCGAGTCGAGGATGGTGGCGATGTCGTGTGGGTGCGCGTCTCCCAGAGCGAAGGAGATCACTCCGGACCGCTCAGCAGGATCTTCCGGCCCGAAGACCGTCAATCCGGGGATCTCGGTCATCCGATCCAACGCGTATTCGATCAGGGCCTCTTCATGGGCTTGGACCCCTTCATAGCCCACCTCCTCCATGAAGTCCACGGCTGCTGCTGCGCCCACCGCTCCCGCGATATTGGGCGTTCCGGCCTCGAACTTGTGGGGGACTTCGGCCCAGGTGCTCTCGTCGCGGCCCACGATGGAGATCATGTCCCCGCCGCCCTGGTACGGGGACATTTCCTCGAGGAGCTCCTTCCGGGCCCAGAGGACCCCGACACCCGTCGGTCCACACATCTTGTGACTGGAGAGGGCGTAGAAGTCGACGCCCAGAAGACCCACGTCCACCTTCCGATGTGGGACAGCCTGCGCACCGTCCAGGAGGACCAGGGCTCCTTTGTCATGGGCAGCCTGGACGACTTCCTCCACGGGATTGACGGTTCCCAGAGCGTTGGAGACGTGGACCAGGGAGACGATCTTCGTGCGTTCCGTAAGGAGCGAGTCGAGGTCCTCCATACGGAGCCGGCCCTGGTCGTCCATCTCCAGGTACCGGAGTCTCGCACCGGTCCTTCGGGCGACCAGCTGCCAGGGGACGATATTGGAGTGATGTTCCATTGTGGAGAGGAGGACTTCGTCTCCCTCAGCCAGGTTGTCGAGACCCCAGGTGGAAGCCACCAGGTTGATGGCCTCGGTGGTTCCCCGGGTCCAGATCACCTCGGCCGCCTCGGCGGCTCCCAACCAATCGGCAACCCGTTCACGAGCCCCCTCGTAAGCCAAGGTTGCCCGCCGGCTCAGCTCGTGGATGCCTCGGTGAACGTTCGCGTTGTCTTCCCGATAATACTTGTCCACGACCTCGAGGACCGTCTTCGGCTTCTGGGTCGTGGCAGCGTTGTCCAGGTAGGCCAGGTACTTCCCGTTCACTTCCTGGTGGAGGGCCGGGAACTCGTGTCTGATTCGGTAGACGTCGTACTCGCTCATTGGACGTAGATCCCGTCTCCCCGGACCTCCACGGTGAAGGTCTTGATGGGCTTCACGGCGGGGAGTCCCCGGGGGGCGCCGGATGCGACATCGAAACGGGCGCCGTGGTAGGAGCAGACGAGGGTGCCACCTTCGAGCTCACCATCACAAAGAGGAAGGTCCTCGTGGGAGCACCGATCCAGGACCGCGTAGACGGTCCCGTCCACATTCGCCAGCAGGACAGGGTCGGGGCCCACCATCACCGGACGAAGCGACCCCGGAGGGCATTCCTCGAGGGTCGCGACCTTGGTCCATTCCGCCATATGCGTACGTGCCTTTGAGGATTGACGGCCCGCTCACGATGTGCGGCGGTCTATCATACCTGCCGGAGCTTTGCCTCGATGACGTTCGTGACCTTCTCCACCACTCCACCGAGGGGAAGCCGGGAGAGAACCTCGCCCAGGAAACCCATGACCACAAGGCGCTCGGCCTGCTCTCTACTGAGTCCCCGACTCATGAGGTAGAAGCGGGATTCCTCGTCCAGCTGCCCCACGGTGGCCCCGTGGGAGCATTTCACATCGTCGGCCTGGATTTCCAGGTTCGGAAGAGAATCCGCACGGGCATCGTCCGAGAGCAAGAGATTCCGGTTCGTCTGGTAGGCGTCCGTCTTCTGGGCCTGAGGATGCACCTTGATGATGCCCCGGAAAACGGCCCGGGACGCCGCGTCCAAAGCGCCCTTGTAGAGCAGGTCGCTCGACGTGTTCGGGGCCAGATGGTCCTGACTCGTGTTGTGATCGAAGTGCTGGCTGTCGTCCCCGAAGTAAAGGCCCAACATGTCCGAGTTGGCTCCGGGTCCCAGGAGCTGAGCATTCAGGTCGACTCGGGAAACCGAAGCCCCCATGCTCACATTCAGGGTGTCCAGTGTGGAATCCCGCTGGGCCAGAGTCCGCTGGGAGGACTGGTAGAACGCGCCGTGTCCCAGCCGCTGGAGGGAGACGTATTGAACCTGAGCCCCGTCCCGGGCCAGAACCTCTACGGCGTTCGAGACCAGGGTCTGTTCTTCCATATCCTCCGAGAGGACCTCGTCTACGAAGGAGACCTGACTTCCAGGCTCTGCCACGATGAGGGTCCTGGAGAAGAGCGCCACACCTTCCTGGGAGACCCACCGGGTTACCCGCACAGGTAGATCCAGACGGACGCCGGCGGGGACATACAGTAGAATGCCGTCGGTCCATAGGGCGCCGTTCAGCGCCTCCATCTTTCCGGCTTCCGGCGGCACTGCGTCGGTGGCGAGGTGCTTCTGGAGGAGCTCCGAATGGGAGTCCATGGCCTTCCTCAGGGAGGTCAGGACCACCCCCCTCTCCTTCAGGCCATCCTCGAGATCCTCATGAAAAATCAACCCGTCGATTTCCCAGATGTGTCCCGATGCAGCGTGGTCGGCGCGCATCGCCGCCTGCAGACCATCGGGGCAGGCAGCGAAGTCGTCTTCGCATTCAACCAATTCGGGCCATTGGAGGGAGTCCAGGTGGAGCTGCCTCTTGAGGTCCGTGTAGCGCCACTCCTCCAGGCGGGTCGTGGGCATTGGGGTCGCCTCGTAGACCTCCCAGGAATGAAGACGGCGGTCCTTGAGCCACTGCGGCTCGGGAGCCGTCCAGGCTTCAACCCTCGCCCGGTTGAGGGTCTCGGTGACGCCCTCGGGTGGCGCGGCGGTGGTCTTGTCTGCGTTCACGATCTCAGCGTTGGTTGCAGTGGCGTCAGTCATGGGTCAGCCCACCGATCCTTCCATCTCCAGCTCGATGAGCCGGTTGAGCTCCACGGCATACTCCAGGGGAAGCTCTTTTGCGATGGGCTCGATGAACCCTCTCACGATGAGGGCCATCGCCTCCTCCTCGGACATTCCGCGGCTCATGAGGTAGAAGAGCTGCTCTTCCCCCACCTTCGAGACCGTGGCCTCATGGCCCACGTTGGCATCCCGTTCCTCAATCTCGATATAGGGGTAGGTGTCCGTCCGGGAGGTGTCGTTGATGAGGAGGGCGTCGCACTCCACGTTCGACTTGGCGTGGTTCGCACCCTCGTACACCTTGCAGAGCCCTCGGTATGTTGCTCGCCCGGTTCCTCTGGAAATGGACTTGGAGACGATGGACGAACTGGTCCGGGGCGCTGCATGGACCACTTTTCCTCCGGTGTCCTGGTGCTGCCCGTCTCCGGCATAGGCGATGGAGAGGATCTCTCCATGGGCGCCCTCTCCCATGAGGAAGCAGGAGGGGTATTTCATGGTGAGCTTCGAGCCCAGGTTCCCGTCCAACCATTCCATGCTTGCGTTCTCGTGAACCATGGCCCGTTGGGTCACGAGATTGTACATGTTGTTGGACCAATTCTGGATGGTCGTGTAGCGGAACCGGGCGTCACGGTTCACGATGATCTCGATGACTCCCGAGTGGAAAGACTCGGTGGAGTAGACCGGGGCCGTGCACCCTTCGATGTAGTGTGCATGGGAGCCCTCGTCGGCGATGATCAGCGTTCGCTCGAACTGCCCCATCTTCTCCTGGTTCACCCGGAAGTAGGCCTGTAGCGGCGTTTCCAGCTCTACTCCCTTGGGGATGTAGACGAAGGACCCTCCGGACCAGACCGCCGAATTCATGGCGGCGAACTTGTTGTCCTGGGGAGGGACCACCGTCCCGAAGTACTTCCGGAAGAGCTCGGGGTGGTTCTTCAGTCCCTCTTCGATGGAGTCGAAAATGACCCCCTTGTCCTCCCACTCCTTCTTCAGGGAGTGATAGACCATCTCCGACTCGTACTGGGCGCCGACACCGGCCAGGATCTTCTGTTCGGCCTCGGGAATGCCAAGCTTTTCGAAGGTGGTCTTGATGTTTTCCGGAACGTCGTCCCAGGAGTGCTCCATCCGGTCCTGGGGACGGACGTAGAAGTAGATCTCGTCCAGGACCTTATCCAGGTCTTCCAGGTTCCCGCCCCACTTGGGCATGGGCTTGGACGCGTAGATCTCCAGAGCCTTGAGGCGGAACTCCAGCATCCACACGGGCTCGTCCTTCTGGGCCGAGATCTGGCGGACGACCTCCTCCCTCAACCCCGGCTGGGTCCGGAATACGTGCTGCTCCTCGTCGACGAAGTGGTACTTGTACTCGTCGAGTCCCAGCCCTTGGACGACTTCGTTCTTCGGCATCCTCTATCTTCCTCTTCTCAAGTCGTCTCGAACTCTTTGTACACGGCGTAACCGGCGTCCTCCAATTCCAGCGCCACGTCGGCGCCGCCCGTCCGGGCGATCTTCCCGTCAACCATGACATGAACCACGTCGGGCTTGATGTAGTTCAGGAGACGCTGGTAGTGGGTGATGAGGAGGACCGACATGTCCGGGTCCTCCCCGGTGAGGGTGTTTACTCCCTGGGCGACGATTTTGAGAGCGTCGATGTCCAGCCCGGAGTCGGTTTCGTCCATCACGGCCATGGTCGGCTTCAGCATGGCCATCTGGAGGATTTCGTTCCGCTTCTTCTCACCACCACTGAAGCCGTCGTTTACCGAACGCTCGGCGAACGTGGGATCCATCTCGAGGAGCTTCATCCGGTCCAACAGCTCATCCTGGAAGTCGAAGAGATCCAACTCCTCTCCTTCGGGGAGATGAGCCTGCTTTGCCGTTCTCAGGAAGTTGGCGATGGAGACGCCGGGGATGTCCACCGGGTATTGAAAGGCGAGGAACAGGCCGGCCTGTGAACGCTCGTCGGGTTCCATCTCCAGGATCTCTTCGCCCTTGAAGAGGATGCTCCCCTCCGTGACCTCATACTGGGGGTGCCCGGCGATGACCTTGGCCAGGGTGCTCTTTCCGGAGCCGTTCGGTCCCATGATGGCGTGGATCTCACCGCCGGGGATCTCCAAGTCCAGACCGTGAAGGATCTCGGTGCCTTCTTCAGCCACTTTCGCATGGAGGTTGCTGACGCGGAGAATGGGGGAGTCGCTCATCCTATTTTTTCTACCGTTTTTTGCGGGCCCTCGGGATTCCCAGACGGGAGCCCTCGGGCCCTGCTATCGAGAATGATTCTCTGTTTCATATAAGCTAGCAGTCGGGCATGCCAGGTCAAGGCTGGATTCCCGCTCTCGGCGTCAGCATCCGCCCAGAAAATCGAATAAGGGCCGAGGGTCCGGCTGCTCGCTTAGCCCTGCACTGGGCGGGTGCGAACCGGAGAATGCGCAAACTGAAAATATAACTTGATTCTACTTCCGGGAGAGAGCCAGTTCCCGCGCCTCAGCGCCGCGCAACGATCTGGACAATCCGATCGACCCCCCTTCGTACCGTTGAGGAAGGAAGCCCTGATCCATTGGTCAGGATGCTGAAGATCAAGGTCCGGCCGCTCTCGGTGGTGAGGTAACCGCTCAGAGAGTTGACGTTGGAGATGGTCCCGGTCTTGGCGAAGAGACGGCCCTCCAATTCTGGAAGCCGCCTTCGGAGGGTGCCTGGATCTTCTCCGGGCTCAGCCAATGCTCGCCGATAGGCCTCCCCGTTTGAGGAACTCCTCATGAAGTCCAGGATCTGCACCATGGCCCGAGGGGTGACCAGGTTCTGGGCGGAGAGGCCAGACCCGTCTCGAAGCCTGAGATCCAGGGTGTCAACGCCGACCTGAGTGGAGAGGAACTCTTCCTCCACCCGGAACCCCTCTCTCCAACTCCCCTTCTCGCCAAGCTGGAATCCCAGTGCGTGGACGAGTTGCTCCGTCATCCAGTTCTGGCTGGGTTCCAGGATTCCTTCGACGATCTCCACGATCGGAGGTGAAAGGAGCGTTGCCAACAGCGTGGCATCGGTGCAGCCAGGGAGGTGGGGACCGGACTCTTCTCGGTCCCCCGGATCCTCCCCAGAGGTGGCCGGCAGGTGCCCGGAGAGGCACCCTTCGTGTCCAAGAGGCTGGCCTGGGTCCCACTCTATCCGATAGCCGTCCCTTATGATGATCCCTCTGGTTCCCACCGCCCTGTAGAGGGCCCCGGATGCCACCGCCGCAGGGTCCCGCTGGGCGATGGAGAGGGTGTCTATCACCCCAAGGGGCACTTTCCCCTCGACCCTGAGCATTCGGCTCTCGGGGTGCCAGGCCGTTGTTCTCAGAAGCGATGAATCCGGTGGAGCAGTGGTGAACTCCGCGGAGAAGAAGTCAGGGGGAGTGGATGGCTGCCAGGTGACTGTGGCGGGTGCACCGATTTCAGGCCCGGCGCTGATCTCCATGACCACCACCCCTTCGCCAATGGCGAAGATCCCTCCTGTCGCAGCAGAGCGACCCGGCAGATCTCCCACCTCCCAGCTGCCAGGGACCGTTGTCGAGTCCCAGGGGCTGGCGTCCACCAGCAATGCACCGTTGACGAAGCGGATCCCGGACCACCAGAGCCTTTCTGCCAGGGAGTCCAGAGGAGCGGTGGCGGACGAGTAGAATCGCTTCGAGAGGGTCGGGTCCCCCGCCGCTCTGAGGACCAGATCGCCCTCGAGGGTCCCGGTAGCTCGGTCCATGGACCCGACTCCCCAGAGCTCGGACCGGAACCTGAACTCGGGACCCAGCAGGGAAATGGCGGTGGCGGTAGAGAGGACCTTCATGTTGGAGGCAGGGATGAACTTCCGGTGGCTGTTTCGGGAGAAGAGGGTGTCTCCCCGGTCGGGATCCACGATGAGGACTCCCCAGTGGACCTGGTCGAGGGGCTCGGCGTCGATGACGGCGCGTATCTCCTCTTTCAGGTCCGTCCCGTACATGCTCGGGAGGGTCGCGCACCCGGTCAGGAGGAGGAGGAGGAGGGCTGCTGCAGAGAAACGGGCGAAGAGCGCTCTACGTGGTGTCATGAGCCTGTTGTCGGCAGAATGAAACCCGGTGCCGGTGCTGATCCGGACGGACTGGCCTCGGAGGTCCAGGGTGTGGCTGGGAAGATGGGTTGTGGGGGGCCGTTCAGGAAGGTTCGACGGTGACGGCGGTTCCGTAACAGAGCATCTCGGCGGCTCCGGACATGACCATGGATGTTTGAAAGCGAACAGCCACCACCGCGTTGGCCCCCACGGCATCGGCTTCTTCGAGCATCCGGTCGATGGCCTGTTCCCTGGCCTCTGCAAGCATCTTCGTGTACTCCCGGACCTCTCCTCCGGCCAGATTCCGCAGGATTGCCAGGATGTCCTTGCCCAGGTGTCTGGCCCGGATGCTGTTCCCCCTGACCATGCCGTGAGTCCGAGTGATCACGTAGCCGGGAATGTCCGGTGCGGTGACGACGATCATCGTTGGATGTCGCGGTAGGGGTCAGAGAGCCATTCTCGGTATCGTTCCCAGATCACGCTGGCAAAGAGAAGGAGGACACCAATCACGATGGCACTCGTCGCCAGCTTCTCGAGCAGGAAAACGGGGGAGGTGAGGAAGATGAAGATACCGTATGCGGCCCAGACCAGAGCACCCACTACCAACAGGACCCACCCGATGGGTCGAGTGAGCTGCCGGTTCACGGAGTCCCAGATCGAGCCGTGGTGGACGCCGTCGGCGAGCTTCAGAGTCTGGAGGTCGTCCTTCATGGCCCTGTACACCGCAAGTTCGCGGCGGAGCTCCGTGGATCCCTCCACGGACCGCTCGATACGGCCGCGCTCTTCTGGCCCTACCTCGCCGTCGAGGTAGCGCATCAGTTCTTCGTGGGTCACCCGTTCCTGCACCAGATCTTCCTCACGGATATTCCGCCCCCATCTCGAGGAGGGCATCCTTCAGGGCACGCCGGGCATGATAGAGCCGGCTGGCCACCGTCCCCTCGGGAATCTCGAGGATGGTGGCGATTTCACCGTATCGAAATCCCTGAAGCTCCTTGAGGATGAGGATCTCACGATGTTCCTCACCGATCTGCTCCAGGGCTGCCCAAATAACCTCCCTGGCTTGGGCTCGTTCCCTTCGTCGCTCCGGACCCGATTCCGGGTCCGCAGGCCGAAGCTCGAGTCTCTCGTCCAGGGCTTCCAATCGAAACCGGGCCTTTCTGCTCCTGAGTTGATCCCGGCACTGGTTCCTCAGGATCTGGAAGAACCAGGGACCGAAGGGCCGCTTGAGATCGAATCGAGCGAGAGCGTCGTACGTTTTGACAAATGCGTTCTGGAGAGCATCCTTCGCGTCCTCCAGGTTGCCGAGCATTCCCAAGGCGAGCCGAAGCCCGGGCTGTTCGTATGCCCGGACCAGGGGCTCATAAAACCGCGAGTTCCCGGCCTTGCACTTTCGAATGAGCTCTCGCTCCACCTCCGGTCCCAAATCAGCTCCAGTCCTTACTTGTTCTTTGAAGTACGCCGCACGTCTGCAATCTCTTCACCAGCGTGGGGGCCGGCAAGGAAATTCACCCTCGACAGGGGTGCTCGGCGACGCTCTGCCGAGGCCCGCTGAACGAGTTTCTCCCATATGACGACTCTGGCGGGGGTGACCCCGCAGGAGTATCGCGAGCCTATTGGTTTCCCCCGGCTTTCGCCTCCTGTACCATCCTCCGGACGTCGGCCAGAAGCGCCTTGGCGTCGTAGACGATCCCGTCTTTGATGGTGTAGTCGATCCCGCCGATCCGCTCGAAGCCACCGTTCTCCTCGTCCAGCCGGAGGGCCCCGGTCCCGTAGAGAACCTTGAGGTTCTCGAGGGGGTTTTCCGCGACCAGGACCAAGTCCGCCAGGAGCCCCGGTCGGATGATCCCGAAGTCGATGGGATCCCCCTTGGGCTCGAACAGTTCTTTGGCTCCGAGATAGGTAGCGGCTCTGAAGATCTCCGAGGGATGGAATCCGGCTTCCCTGAGCATCTCCAGTTCCTGGATGTACTCGAAGCCGAAGGTAGAGAAAATGAACCCGGAATCGGTGCCCACGGTCACCGTCCCTCCGGCATTCTTGTAGTCGTTCAGGAAGTGCATCCACTTCTGGTAGAACTTCTTCCAATGGTACTCGTCTTCGGAAGTCCAGTAGAACCAATAGGATCCGTGTGCCGCCCTGCTGGGCTGGTAGTAGTCCCAGAGAGAAGGGAGGGTGTACTCTTCGTGCCACTCCAGCGTCATGGCCTTCTGGAGGTCCCGACCGGCGTCGTAGATCACCATGGTCGGGTCCATGGCGAAGTCCAGCTCGAGGAACTCTTGAATGAGAGCGTTCCACTGCTTTGAGCCCGGATCGGCGGCCTGGTACCATAGGCGCCCGACGTTCCCGAAGCGGTTTTGCTCATTGTTGTAGTTATAGTCCAGTGGCCAGGCCTGGACGGAGAAGTCGGTGAGCATGGACTCCATGAGACCGTAATAGTGGGTCATCATGTCCAGCCCCAGGCGGGCCGCATCCAGGGCCGTCATCCGGCCCACGCCCATCTGGTCCAGGTG
>JBDHCH010000108.1:0-12671 GCA_039592115.1 Gemmatimonadota bacterium
TCCTGAACGGAGCCTTCGCCCTCCGGGATGGGGAGAGCACCGGGGTCCTCGCCGGAGTTCCCATTCCCAGACCCTGGTGACGAACCAGGCGCCTGATCCGGATCTCGACGCACCTCCCGATCGGCACCTTGATCCCCGGAGTTCCGCCCGTCCGGGCTTTCCTGCCGGGCGGCCCCGCGGCGGGCGCCTCCGGGAAAAGACGTTGAAGTTTTAGGGGGCTCCCCTTAGGTATTGTCGTGACCCTACCCCACAACAGTTGAAGGAGGAGTGCCATGGGTGGCTTCAATGTGGGCCGCTGGCTCGCCGCCGGTTTCGTGGCGGCAATCGTCGTCTGGGTAATCGAAGGCGTCTCCGCCATCTTCTACATGGACGAGATGGAGACGGCCCTGGCCGCCATGAACCTGAGCATGGACATGTCCGCGGGAGCCTGGATGATGACGATCCTGGTGAGCCTCCTCGTGGGCATGACCGCGGTGTTCTTCTACGCCGCCGCCCGGCCGCGTTTCGGCCCGGGGCCCAAGACGGCCGTCCTCGTGGCCGTGGTGTATTTCATGGGTGGAACGCTCATCAGTATCCTGGGCTACGGCATGATCGGCATGTACCCAGCGGGAATGCTGGCAAAATGGGGTTTGATCGGCCTTGCCGAGCTGATCGTGGCGACAGTGGTGGGTGCGTGGGTTTATAAAGAGGAAGGTGCCTAGGGAGGATCAGCGCCTCATTGTTGTTGGACCCCCTCCGGCGGATTCGAATTGCCACGCGGGGAAAACGGGGGACCGCACAGGAGAGGTGCGGCCCCCCCCACCGGTACCTCCTCCTACATCCCGCCCTGGCTGCTGGGGGGTACGATCCCGTTGGCCCGGAAGTAGACCACCAGGTTCCCGTAGTGCTCCCAGTTGTGCGCGATGTTGAAGGTGAGGACCCCGAGTCGGGTCGTGGGGTTCCCGAAGAACTCCATGTCCTCCATGGCTTTCATGTCGCCCATGGTGTATGCGGCGTCGCAGGCATCGAAGCCCATGTTGATCGCCTCGACCAGACCGGCCTTGGTGGTCCGTTCCTCGAAGTTCTCACCGGGACTGCTGCCCTCGCCGGTGGCGCTGTTGCAGAACATATACAGTGCGTTCGCCACGTGGCCGATGATCTGGCCGAAGCTTCGTACCTCATCGTTGGGCTTGTAACCGTAGAGGTCCTCGGGCATCTGCTCCGCGGATGCGATCAGATAGCCCTTCACCATGTCGTGGAGGGGGGCGATTGACTTCACGGCGGCATCACTGCTCTGCATATGCTCGTGCTCACCGGCCTCGGCATGCTCATGCTCCTGGGCGATGAGCTGGTTCGCCGGCACGAGGGCGAGCAGAAGTACAGCAAGGGACAGACGCTTCATGGATCTCTCCTGAAGGAGGGTGCGTACTCGGCCCCGGCCTGGGGCTCGAACTGTTCGGGATTTAGGAGTGTACTCTCGAGGATATGAAAAGGTTTCGCAAGAAGAATAGAGGGGTGGGTCTCTGGACCCCGGCATCCTTCTTGCCCATTCCTGGGAGTGGAAATGTAGCTAACTCCCATCAGAACAAAGCCTTGGTTCATTCGGCAGAGCGGCGTCCCTGAGGTTCTGGGACACAATTTCCCAATCCTGTCCCCGTCTGCCCCGGCGTCCGATGGGTAGGATCCACACCGAATGTTGAGAGCACGCATGGAGTCGAAAGTCGCAAAGCTCAAGGTAAAACCGAAGCCGTTCCTCTTCCCCGAGTTCTGCAAGGCCTGCGGTCGGTGCATCGAAGCCTGCCGTTTCGAATGCATCGCAGAGGGGACCGAGATCAATCCGGAGACAGGGGTGGCCCCGATCCAGTTGGATCTGGAAAAGTGTTCGGGGTGTGGTCTCTGCGTCAGTGCTTGCCCGGAGCCTTTCGGCCTCCACATGCGGGCGGTGTCGGTGGACGAGATCGAGAATGACGCCCTGGAGGGGGTCCACTCGTTCCAGGAGATGGTGGAGCTCTTCGATAAAGCCGATTACGAGTTGGAGGACCCATCCGAGTTGTTTGGGCCTAGGGAATCCGAGGCGCCGGACCCGAAACCCATCCCCGATCAGTGGCTCTCCATCGAGCATGATGAACCGCTGGTGTTGAAGGGGAACTACGCCTCAGCGGTGGGGGCGGTCCTGGCGGGGTGCCGCCACGTGTATGGATATCCCATCACGCCCTCCACCGAGGGCGCCGAGCTCATGGCGAAGCTCCAGCCACTCATGGACGGGGTCTTCTTCCAGGCCGTGAGCGAGGTGGCCACGGTCAACATGATGTACGGGACCGGAGGGGCAGGGCTCCCCTGTATGACCTTCACCTCCTCGCCGGGCTTCAGCCTCATGCTGGAGGGATTCTCGTACATGGTGGGTGCCGAAGTGCCAGGGGTGTTCGTGAACGTGATGCGAGGCGGGCCTGGGCTGGGGAACATCGCCCCGGAGCAATCCGACATCAAACTGGCCTGTCGGGGACTCGGTCACGGGAACAGTCACGCCATTGTGCTGACTCCCTCCACCCCCCAGGAGATGTTGGACCTGACCATGCTGGCCTTCGAGCTCACCTTCAAGTATCGGAATCCGGTGGTGATCCTGGGGGACGGGTACCTGGGCCAGATGACGGGGCGGGTAAGCCTGCCGGACAAGATGAAGAAGCCGGGGATTCCGGAGTGGGCTGTCTATGGAGACCTGAGTCATCGAGGGAACCTGATCTGCTCCATCGAGCTCTCCGAACCGATTCAGGAGCAGCACAATATCCATTTGAATGAGAAGTACGCGGCGATGACCGCGGCCGAACAGCGGGCAGACCTGTTCCATACCGAGGACGCGGACACGCTCGTCGTGGCTACGAACACGCCGGCTCGCATGGCCAAAGGGGCCGTTCAGGAGCTCCGCGACCGCGGCATCAAGGTGGGCCTGTTCCGGCCAGTCACGGTGTGGCCTTTCCCCATCGACCTGATCAAGCCGGTGCTCGACCAGGTGAAGAGGATCGTCGTAGTGGAGGCCAGCCCCGGCCAACTGGAGGACGAGCTCCGCCTGGCGTTGAGCAAAGCGGGGATCCACCCCCCACCCATCGACCACGTGCGCCATTATGGAGGGATTCTCCCACAGCAGGCGGAGATCGTGGAGATGGTCCTGTCCGGAGAGGAGGTGGCCCGATGAGCGTGACCTCCTTCTACGACCGGTTCGAGCGGCATGCCCAGGGTGAAGGCCTCAAAGGCCATGCCACACACTACTGCGCCGGATGCGGTCACGGCCTGGCTCACAAGTACCTGGCGGAGGCCATCGATGAGCTGGGAATCCAGGATCGTGTAGTTGCGGTCTCTCCGGTCGGATGCAGCGTCTTCCTCTACTACTACCTGGACGTGGGGAACACCCAGGCGGCCCACGGCAGGGCGCCGGTCGTGGGGTTGGGGCACAAGCTCGCCAACCCCGAGTCCATCGTCATCAGTTACCAGGGTGACGGGGACCTGGCATCAATCGGACTCGCAGAGACGTTCCACGCGGCCCAGGTGGGGCTGCCCATTTCCGTCATCTTCATCAACAACGCGATCTACGGGATGACCGGCGGGCAGATGGCGCCCACTTCCCTGATGGGGCAGCAAACGACCACCACCCCCAGGGGGCGGGAGAAGACCGCCGGGCTGCCCATCCGGATGGCAGAGATGATCGGCCAGATGGACGGGCCCGTCTACGTGGAGAGGGTGGCTCTCTTCAACGCGAAGATGAGGGTGAAAGCGAAGAAGGCCATCAAGAAGGCCATCAAGCTGCAGGTGGAGAACAAGGGGTACTCTTTCGTGGAGGTCCTTGCTGAGTGTCCCACCCACCTGAAGATGACTCCCCTCGATGCGGAGAAGTGGGTGGAAGAGAACATGGTCCCCATCTTCCCCCTCGGAGTCCAGAAGGATATCACAGAACAGATCACGCCTGAGCTGGAGTTCAAACCCCATTCGCCTTCCTTCGATCAGGAGGTCATCAAGGAGTTGATCACCGAGGGCGCCGAGGAAGCGGTGGGGCGACATTCCTCCGGGTTCCCGGAGCACATCGCACAGGATGACATCTCCCTGAAGTTGGCGGGAGCCGGAGGGGATGGGGCTCAGACCGCCGCCCTCCTGTTGACCCGCATGGCGATCAACGAGGGACTCGACTCTACGCATATCCCCTCTTATGGGCCGGAATCCCGTGGGGGCACGTCCTACGCCGACGTCCATATCGCCCGGGAGGAAGTGCTCTCTCCGGCTTCCCCGACGCCGAACATTCTCATCGCCTTCAACGCCCCGAGCCTGACGAAGTTCGCGTCGACGGTGGCCCCAGGGGGGACCATCGTGTACGACAGCTCGGTGATCCTGGATCCGCCGTCCATCAACGGAACCGTGAAGATGTACGGCGTGCCCTTCACCGAGATCGCCACAAACATCGGCCGCCGGGTAATCAAGAACGTCGTGGCTCTGGGGGCGCTTCAGGCGGTGACGGGTCTATTCCCGGAAGAGACGTTCCTGGACGCGATCCGGCAGGCACTGGCCCAGAAATGCGCCATGATCCCCATGAATGAGGAAGCCTTCAAATGGGGTCAAAAAGCGGTGAAGGAAGGGATGGAAACAGGCTGATCAGTACGACCTGGGTCCGACCACGAGCCTGGTCGGAGCCGGTGCCCAGGGGGGCTGCGCCGGAAGGTGTAGCCCCCCTGGGCACCGGCAGGCGCAAGTGACGGGATCGTTCCTTCGCTGCACTTACCAAGGAACGGACTCCGCCGTTCCGACCGGCGGCCTGTGCCGGCTCAACCGGTTTGGATCATCTTCTCCGGCATCCGCACCGCCACGACCCGTGCCTTTGCCGTCACGACTCCTTCCGCCGAGAGGGTCTCGTCCAGCACGACTTTCCTATCCGTGATTTCCACGATCCTCCCCCGCACCTCCAACTCCGGGCCAAGGGGAGTGGGCTTGAGGAAATCGACATGCAGGGAAGCCGTGACAAATCGGGGAGCCTCCCCATCCCCGATCTCTCGGCCCTCCCTACGGAGCGCGGCCGCAGCCGCCCCACCCGTCCCGTGACAGTCCAGGAGTGAGGCGATCAGCCCACCGTAGACGTACCCTGGGATCGCAGTGTGATAGGATCTGGGAGTATAGCGGGAGACGGTCTCATCCCTGTCCCAGAAAGTTTTCAGCCGGATCCCTTCCTCATTGAGACGCCCGCACCCGTAACAGTGAGCCACGTCCTCGGGATAGTAGTTCTGGACGGCGTTCTCACGGTCGATCATGCACGCTCCATTCGGTCTTCCCGCCGGGATTTTGCACCACGCCTTGAACTCGGTTCCGATGTTCCGGCCACTCTTCCCCTCGCGATACAGGGATGGTTGACCTCGGGTGATTTCCTAGATATTGTGCATATGCACATTACTTGTCAAGCCGACACGGCCGATGGTGACGCAGCCAGCCAGGGAACCAGACCGCATGCCACGTCCTCGAAAACACCGCCATTGTAGGCATCACCAGGGGGATCGGGTGTTTAAACCCAGGAGTATCCCCATGCCCGATCTCCACATCCTGCCTTTGCGGCACGATGAGCTGGAGGCCCTGCGCCTCTGCGACCTGGAGGGTCTCGACCAGGTCAGTGCCGGCGAACGGATGGGAGTGTCCCGGGGAACCGTTCAGCGGATGTTGAAGAACGGCCGGGCAATGCTGGTCCGTGCCGTGGTCGAGAACGCTGCGTTGGTCATCGGTTCGGAGGTGGAAGAGCTGGAATCTACATCCCGCGAGGAGCAGAGTGCGGCGACCGTGAACGATTCACAATGACCCGAAGGGAACGAACAGCCATGAGGATTTGCATACCAACCCTGGACGATAGAGGCCTGAGAGGAGTGCCCTCCGATCACTTTGGGAGTGCTCCCTTCTTCACGTTCGTGGATACGGACTCCGAGGACATGGAGGTCCAGAAGAACGCTGGGGCGCACCACGTTCATGGGGCATGTCGTCCCCTGGATTTCCTCGGGACGCAGAAGGTCGATGCGATCGCCTGCCGGGGGTTGGGGAAACGAGCCTTCTCTCGCCTGAGGGATGGGGGGATCGGCGTATTCTTGACATTTGAGAAGGACGTGGAGGCGACGGTTCGGGCCTACACCGACGGTCGGCTTCGGCAACTCACGTCTGAGGAGGCGTGCCACGGGCACGCCCACGGCCACAATTCGGAGCGCGATGACTTCCCCGGGTGGAATGAAGATTTCGGGCGGAGGTGCGACATTGCCCCGGGGTCTGGCGCTGGGACTGGAAGAAGCCGCGGCGGCGGTTATGGTTATCAGAACAGGTAGAAGGGATGGAGGTCGGCACCCTTTTCACGAAAGCTCACGGGGAAAGAGAACCAGATGAAGCCCGCTGAAGAGTCTGGATGGAACATCGATACCGATTGCATTCACGCCGGCTCGGCGCCGGATCCTGCCTTTGGCGCAGTAGTCCCGCCCATATTCCAATCCTCCACCTTCGTCTTCAAAACTCCTGAGGAGGGCGCGGCCCGCTTCGCCGGTGAGGATCCCGGTTACATCTACACGCGCATGGGGAACCCCACCATCTCGGCGCTGGAAGAAAACGTGGCAACCTTGGAGGGAGGATCTTTCGCTCTGGCCACCTCATCCGGGATGGCTGGTGTGTCTACCGTGTTCTTTGCCCTCCTTTCCGCTGGTGACCACGTGGTGTGCAGTGCCTCGGTCTACGGGCCGTCCAGGGTAGTACTGGAGCGCGATTTTTCCAGGTTCGGCATCCAGGCCTCCATGGTGGACACCAGCGATCCGGAGCTTCTCCGAGCGGCGATGACGGACCGGACCCGGGTCGTATTCGTTGAGACTCCGGCGAACCCCACGCTGGCGATCACCGACCTGAGGAAAGCCGCGGAGATCGCCCACGGATCCGGGGCGCTCCTGGTGGTCGATAACACCTTCATGAGTCCTGTCCTGCAGAAGCCCTTTGAGCACGGGGCCGACATCGTCCTCCACTCGGTCACCAAGTTCCTGAACGGGCATGCCGACGTGGTTGGCGGTGTTCTGGTGTTCCAGGATGAGGATCTGATGAAGCAGGTCCGAAGCGTCCTTCACTACCTGGGGGGCACCATGGATCCCCACCAGGCGTGGCTGGTTCACCGGGGGATCAAAACCCTGGCGATGCGGGTTCGGAAAGCCCAGGAGAATGCGCAGGCACTGGCCGAGCTCCTTGCCGGGCACCCGGTGGTGGATGAGGTCCGATACCCAGGCCTTCCTGGCCATCCGCAGGCGGACCTCATCTCCCGGCAGATGGCGGGGCCAGGTTCACTGATCTCGTTCGAGTTGAAGGGAGGGATCGAGGCCGGAAGGAGGGTCCTGGGTGCCGTTCACCTCCCGGCTCTGGCAGTATCGCTGGGCGGCGTGGAGAGCTTGATTCAGCATCCGGCGTCAATGACCCATGCTGCCGTAAGCCGGGAGGACCGGTTGGCGGCTGGGATCACGGACGGTCTGGTTCGTCTGGCCGTGGGGTGTGAGGGCAGGGACGACCTCGTTCAGGATCTGAGGCAGGCACTGGACACCCTCCTCTGATCCCGCCTGGTTAGGCAGGGACAGGAGGAGGCAGGAGACCTCGCAGACCGAGTTCGTGAATCCGGTGAAGTGCGCGGGGCTTTTCCACACGAGATCTACCTAGGCCATGGCGCCGGTGTTGCGAGGCCGTCAACCCGGCGCCGAACTGTTCCTCTTCTGTCGGACCCAATCGGAAACGTGGGGGCCGTAGCGATCCATGAAGGGTTGGAGGTGATCGTCCTCCCGGACCCGGCCGCGGCAGTGTGATGATCCGCACTCACAATCGAAGGGAGCCAGGAGGTTGTTCCCGTAGGTGGCATAATCCACGCGGATCTCTTCCCCCTGGGGGATCGGGCGCCGTGCGACCAGGTTGAACCCCTCCAACCAGGCGTTGGGGTCGCAGGAATGGTTGATCGGCTTCCAATCCTCCGGCTCCTGAGACCAGGTCACCCAGACCTCATCTGTAAGGGGCCAGGCGTTCTTTCGGAACCACTCCTTTCGCTGATCGTCCCAGGTCCCCTCCACCCAGCTTCGGGTGACCAAGGAGTGTGCCGACTCCTCGAAATGGATGATGGTCCGGCCTTCCTGAATGTCCCGGGCCGCATACAGGGAATACCCGTTGCCCGGATCCGGGAGCACTTCCCATCCCCGTTGTTTCCGGGCGTGTCGGGCCAGGGCTGCCCGGAGCAGCAAGTCGGTAAACCCCTGATGGCCGGCGGGGTCGTTCAAGAGGGCCAGGTCGGCGCTACCGGGATCGGAAGGCGCGTAGTAGACGCCGCAGTTCGGGTTGATCTCCAGCATGAAGAGATCGCCCCGGGCATCCATCCGCAGATCACAGCGGCCGAAGCTCGCTCCCCTCATCCCGATGAAGAAGTCCGCTGACACCTTCCGTAACCGCTCGCCGAGCTCCGGGTCCTCCACGGGGATCTCCTTCATGGCGTGGTAATCCTTCCACTTCATGTCGGAGTGTTTGAACCGCTCTCCCGGGGGGAAGGAAAACTCCACGGGGACGTATGTCACGGGGTTTGCCAGGTCCTCCGGGTTCTCCGCCACCAGGACGGTAAACTCCCGACCTTCGATGAATTCCTCGATGAGTGCCGCGCCGTACTTCGCCATCATCTTCCTGGCGCGGTAGCGGAGGGAGAAGACCGTCTCCACGCGAGAGTTCTTGGTCAGGTCGATACTGCTGTAGCTCGACGGGTGCTTGACGATCAGTGGGAATCTCAGGAGTCTTGCTGCTCGATCGATGTCCTCATCGTTCCGAGCCATGACAAAGGCTGGATACCCGATCCCCCAGGCCGAGCAAACCCGTTTCATGGCGTCTCGGCTGGGCTCGAAGTACTCGGAGGTGGCACCGGTAAAGGGGACGTTCAGTTGCTCGAGGGTTTGGACCACTTCGATCCCCGGACTCTCCTCGTCCCACGCCCCGGCGCAGAGGTTGAAGAAGACGTCATACCCTTCTCTGGACAAGTGATTGAGCGTCGAGACGGCCGTCTCTTTGGTCAAGCCCACGACGTCGAAGTCGTGTTCTTTCATGAACGGAGTGGGGTCTACCCGCCAGTCGTCTGGGGGGGCCTCCCAGGCTGGACAATCATACACGTCGTCCAGTACACAGATTCGCATGAAGAACCGACAGGAAGCAGATACGATATCACCCTATAACGCGTCTCTATAAGAGCGTCTATAAACCCGATACCGCAAGTGGTTATCTGTTGCTTATGAAGACTGACGGTGACAGACCCGTTCTGGGGCTCCAGGCAGGGTCACTCCAGCGACAGCGCCTTCGTGGGCTGGACTCGGGCGGCGCCCCTTGCGGGGATATAGCTGGCGAGAATGGCCACTCCGGCCAGAATACCGCCGGCGACGAGGGTGAACCCGGCCCCGAAGTCCGCGTCGAAGAGGCTGAGGGTGCTCATGACGGCCCGGTGAATCAGGATGGCCAGAGGGGTCCCAAGCACGATGCCGATCGCGCTCATGACCAGGCCCCTTCGTGTCACCATGCCCACGAGCTGCCCACCCCGGGCTCCGATGGCCATCCGGATTCCCATCTCCCGGCGTTCCTGAATCACTGTGTGGGCCATGACCCCGTATATACCGATACCGGAGAGAAACATGGCCAGCGCCGCCAGGGCTCCGACGAACAGCCCGAGGAAGGCCGGGGCTGCCAACTCCACATCGATGAACTCCTGCAGGGTCTGCATCTGGGCGATGGGTTGGTCGGGATCAACGGACCAAACCGCATCCCGCACGTCGGCGGCCAAGGCCGTCGGTTCACCGCCGGTGCGAATCGCGAAGGCCACGTTTCGCAGAGGTACCTGGGCTGCCGGAACGAAGACGGCGGGTTCGATGAAACCGTCGAAGGGAATGCGCCGCTGCATGAAGTCCTGGACGATCCCGACGATCTCCAGTGACTCCCCCCGGAGAACCATACGCTTCCCGATGGGGTCGTCTTCCGGGAAGTTTCGTCTTACGAATTCCTGGTTGACCACAGCCACCATGGGAGCGTCTGCCCGATCCATATCCGAGAGGTTTCTTCCCGAGACCATCGGGATCTCCAAGGTCTCGAAGAAGGAAGGGCTGATCGCATCCCAGTTCGTTCGGGGCCGCTCGTTCGGGTCGTCGAATTCCTGGCCCTCCAGGCTGTAGAAACTGTTTGGGATGCTCCTTCCCCTGGGCAGCCCTGCGAGGAGCGCTACCGCCTCAGCTCCGGGAATACTTTGGAGTTCCCGAAGGAGTTCTTCGTTCATCAGGCGAACGTCCTCTCCCTCCGGGTACTTGTATTGAGGGAGGGAGACCTGGAAGGTGAGGATGCCATCGGGGTTGAATCCGTTGTCCGCGAAGACGAGGCCGTTCATGGCCTCCCTCAGCTCCCCAGCTCCGGTCAGTAGAGCCAGAGCCACCGCCAACTGCCCAACGACGAATGCGCTCCTGAGCTTTTTCCTCTTCTTGCTGGCGGTACCGCCGCGGCTTCCCTCACCAAGGGCCTCTTTGATGTTGCCTTTGGTGGCATGGAGGGCTGGGGCCAACCCGAAGAGGACCCCCGCCCCCACTGCGATCCCCACCGTGGCCAGGAGGGTCGGGACATCCAGAACGGGCCTGAATGCAAGAGGTAACTCTGCCGGCATGGCAGCGTTGAGCCCACGGATGACGTAAACCGACAAAAGCGTGCCCAGGGCGCCGCCAGCAAGGCCCAGCAGGACGCTCTCAGTGAGGAGCTGCCTGAGGATACGCATTCTCCCGGCCCCCAGGGCCGTCCGCATAGCGACCTCCTTCATCCGAGTTTCCGCCCGACTCAGGAGGAGGTTGGCGACATTGGCACACGCGATGGCCACCCCGAAGAGGGAGACGGCCATGAGGAGGAAGATCAGCTTCGCGTCGGTAGGTCCCGGGAACCACTTGCGGGCGTTCTGGACGAGGATTCCCCATCCCCGATTCTCATCGGGGTACTCGGTCTCCAACCTGGCGTGGATCCCGGTGAGTTCGGCTCGGGCTTGCTCGACGGTGGCCCCGGGGCGGAGACGTCCAAAGGTGAGCCACCCTTTCGAGCCCCGGCTGTCGTTCTCGGCCAGGTCGGTGGGTCGGAACGCATGGACCCCAGCCGGGAGCATCTCGAACCCTTCAGGCATCACGCCGATGATCGTGTGGGGTGTCCCGTCCAGGGTCATCGCCTTTCCAAGGATCTCCTGGTCACGGTTGAAACGTCGTGCCCAGTACTGATCCGTGATGACGACGACATTCCTTGCACCCTCCGCGCCTTCCTCAGGTCTGAAGGCTCGTCCCTGAGAGGGTTGGATCTGGAGGACCTCGAAGAGGTTGGGCGTTCCTAACGCCACCTGGATCTCTTCGGGCATGTCCACCCCTGTGACGTTCTCCCGGTTGAAATCCATGGCGGCCATCCCGGCGACCGTCGTGGCGGCCTCTCGCCAATCCTTGAAGTTTCCCGCTCCCGCGTTGGCAGACATCTCGATCTGCTCCCCATGTCGGAGCTCGCGGATCAGGATCAGACCATCCTGATCTCCGAAGGGGAGGGGCTCGAGCCAAAACGAGCTCGCCATGGCGAACATGGCTGTAGCGGCCGCGATGCCCAGGGCCAGGGATAGAGCTGCAACGGTGGAAACCACGGGGGTCTTCCACAGCATGCGGGCCCCGAACTTCAGATCCATAAGAAGGGTGCTCATACCAAGGTCCTGGATGATGATGAGATCCGATGGTCGGTGCTTCTTGTGAGGGCGCCGTTTCTGCGATCCTCCGGCGGGCAACCTCGTCGGAAGGACCCTACGAAGGGTTAATGGAGGAGGTTTCCCAAGGTCGTGAGCCGGATCCCCGGGGAAGGGGTGGCCAGGAAGGAAGGGGTCGGGGCTCAACCGGGGCCAGGGCCCATCTGGCCCGACCTCGGCGACCCATTTGGGTCAGGATATCCCTATTTAACATTCCGATATTAACTAAACTCCCGGAGGGGGTGGTTTTGGGGGTTTCTGTACCCCTGGAGCCCCCGCCCTTGGATGTTCAGAAAAACCGGTCAAAATGGCCCAATAATTGCCACTCTCCGGTTGGATTTTCGTGTGTCCGGGGTCCTCCCGGAATGCCTCACTGAAGACCTGTTTCCGGACGGCGACCTGACCATGTCCGGAGCTTGTTTTGACCTACAACGAGCAGCGAAAGAGAGCCAATGTCTGCTTTAACCCTGATTCTGCTCTCCTATGGATTGCTGGCGATATTCTTGGTGTTCTTCGTCCTCAAATCCGTGAAGATGGCTAGGATGCCCGTTCACCTCCGGTGGGAATTGTCCCCCGTACCTCACGAAAAAGAGAGAGGCCACTACGGAGGATCCTATCTGGAAGACGCGGAGTGGTGGACCAAGCCTCGGGAGAAGGACCATCTGGCCGAGGGGCTGTACATGTTCAAGGAGATCCTCTTCCTCAAGGCGCTGTTCGAACACAAGAAGAGCCTCTGGTGGTTCTCCTTCCCCTTCCATTTCGGTCTCTATCTGTTGATCGGGGCCGCCGGTCTCCTGGTCTTGGCAGGGATCGGGGCGGCAGTCGGGGCCTTGAGCGCGGAAATCTGGGTTCTCAGCCGTGGCCTCCCTCTCCTGGCCGGAGCCGGTTACGGGTTGGGAGTGATGGGGGCGGT
>JBDHCH010000109.1:0-22911 GCA_039592115.1 Gemmatimonadota bacterium
GTTCGGCCTCGATTCCCCATTCTCTAAACTGCCATACGGCCCAGTTGGCTGCGTTCTCATATGCATCTGAGCCGGTCAATCGGCCGCCGAAGCGATTGGTGGCATAATCGGCCCGGGTCATGACCTGGTTATCGGTCAGGCCGAGCTCGATAACCCTTTCGACAACGGGGTCGCTCTGAGCCTGAAGGGCGTCGGGGGCGGTGCCCATCGTTGGAAAAAGGAATGGGAACAAGTGACAATAGATGACCCTTGCCCTTTCGGTCTACAATGTATACCATCAGAGGGTCTACATTGCAGACCCTCCCTGTCGGGTGAGGGGACCACCTGAAAAGTGAGAAGGCCCTCCACTTTGGATTCCGAGGAGTCATGGCCACCAACACCTTCCTTGGGGAGTTTGAGCAGATGGTCCTGCTCGCCATCCTTCAGCGGGGAGAGAACGCGAATGCCCTGGAGATTCGGCGGGAGCTGGAGGCCAGCGCCAACCGAAAAGTCACCAAAGGGGCCTTCTACACCACGCTGGACCGTCTGGAAAAGAAGGACTACCTGACCTGGGAAGCCCGCCCGGCGGAGAAAGGGCGAGGAGGGCTGCCCCAACGACACTTCAAGGTGACTCCCGAAGGGATAGCGGAGCTCCAGAAATCCAGGGACGCCCTGATACGCCTATGGAGGGGCTTGGATCGGGTCCTGGAGTCATGAGGATCCCGGGGAGTGCCCCTCGGACCACGCCGCCGGCTCTGGCAGACGCCCTCTTGCGCCGCTGTCTCCCGGCAGGGATTCTGGGCCTTAGCATCATCGGTGACCTCCACCAGGAGTTTGACGGTCTCAGAGCGTCAGGGGCTCGTTCCTCACCGGGGCTCTGGTATTGGTATTGGCGAGCCGCCGTTGGACTGGCCGTCCGATACTCCGTCACGCGTACCGTGGGAACCATGACGAGCGCACGGCCCTGGAGGCCGAAGGGGGGCTCCCTCACGTCGGCCCTCCGAACCGATCTGCGCTTCAGCCTCAGAATGCTGAAAAAGACCCCTCTCCTCTCCCTCACGGCCATCATCACCGTCGCGGTGGGAGTGGGGCTGACGACCCAGACGTTTTCTGCCGTGTACGGAGGCATCCTGCGTGGATTGCCGGTTCCAGGGCGCGAGCGCCTCATGGCTCTGGACCAGAACCGGTTGGAGATGGACATAGAGTCCATGGAGATGTCGATCCACGATTTCCGGGATCTCCGAGAGCTGCAGACCTCCTTCGAGGATGTGGCTGCCTTCTACCAGGGGACCGTCAACCTGGCCGGGGATGGAGGTCTTCCGGAGCGGTTCGCGGGTGCATACGTGAGTGCCAACGCCCTCTCCCATCTTGGAGTGCCACCTCTCCTTGGGCGGGGATTTCTCCAGGGCGAAGACGAATCTGATGCCTCGCCGGTGGTGGTCCTCAGTCATCACCTTTGGCAGAATCGCTTCGGGGGGGATGCTCACGTCGTGGGCCAGACCATCCGTGTCAATGGAGAGGCCACCGAGATCGTAGGAGTTATGCCGGAGGGGTTCCGGTTTCCCTTCAACGAGGACCTCTGGCTGACGCATCGGATGGATTTGGCCACCCTACCCAGAGGGGGGGGAGAGGACCTGGACGTCTTCGGGCGTTTGAGGGAGGGCGTATCCGTGGAGGCGGCCAGGGCAGAGCTCGGGGCCATCGCTGCCAGCCTAGCCGCTCGCTTTCCCGAGACGAACCGGGGAGTGGGGATGGGTGTCCAACCATACGGTCTCCGCTTCATGCCCCCGAGAATCCGGGCGGTGATGTGGGCCATGCTCATTTCCACCTTCGGCGTGCTTCTCATCGCCTGTGCCAACGTAGCGAACCTGCTCCTGGCCAGGGCCTCCACCCGCACCCGGGAAGTGGCCATCCGCACCGCTTTGGGGGCCAGCCGGTCCAGGGTGGTACGGCAGCTCATGATGGAGTCGGCGGTCCTTGCCGTTATCGGCGGGGCCCTCGGCCTGGGGCTGAGTGCCTGGGGTCTCCGCGTGTACAATGGGTTCGCCGCAGGGATCAACCGTCCGTATTGGATCGATCCGGAGATGGATCTCCCGGTGCTCCTCTTCAGCCTGGGTGCCACGGCCGTGGCAAGCATCATCGCGGGGATGGCACCGGCCCTGCGGGCATCCGGCGTGCGGGTGGGCGAAGTCCTGAAGGACCAGGGGCGGGGATGCTCCAGCTTGCGCATGGGTCGCTTCAGCACCGCCCTGGTGGTGACCGAGATCGCACTCTCCGCGGCGATCCTGGTGGGGGCTGGCTTCATGATCCGGAGTGTCATCAACGTGGGTCGGGTGGACCTGGGATTCGATCCCTCCGGGGTGCTGACCGGCAGGATCAGCCTCTTTCAGGGCGAGTACCCGGACCATGAAAGCCGTGATCAGTTCTTCACCCTGCTGAAGGAACGCGTGGAGGCGGAGCCCGGCGTGGTCTCGGCAGCGCTGGGGACACACCTTCCGGGCCTGGGCAGCTTCACTTACTACGTGGCCGTTGAGGGGGAACCCTACGTCAACGATGGAGACTACCCGGCCGTAGCCGCCACCATCGTGAGCGAGGGGTATTTCCGGACCTTCAATGTCGATCCGGTAAGGGGCAGAGACTTCTCCCGGCTCGAGACCCAGTTCGGAGGTGAACCGGTCGTCATCGTGAACCAGAGCTTCGTGGACAAATACCTGGCCGACGGGGAGCCGTTGGGCCGGCGAGTCCGATGGGGAGTGTCCGGTTCAACCCAACCATGGATGACGGTGGTGGGGGTGGTCTCGGACATGCATGTGGGCGGCGGGGTGGGAGGGCTGGGAGACGACCGACTCAGCCCGGAGAGGATCTACATCCCAAAGGGCCTTTACGACCACCGGGGGTTCGCCTTGGCGGTTCGGACGCTGGGGCCTCCGGAGGCCATGGCCCATCGCATGCGAGGGATCGTGACGGAGCTGGACGGAAACCTCCCGGTGTACGACCTGGGTTCTCACGATTTGTCCCTCCGCCAAGCCACCTGGGCCTTCAAGCTCTTCGGAGTGCAGTTCTCCGTTTTTGGCGGCCTCGCTCTCTTCCTGGCCGCCGTGGGCCTCTACGGAGTGATGGCCTTCTCCGTGAATCAGCGCCGGCGAGAGATGGGGGTGAGGATGGCTCTCGGGGCCGAACGAACGGTGATCCTCCGCCTGGTGTTGACCAGGGGAGGCCGCCAGCTAATGGTTGGGATAGCCGTGGGTCTGCTCGTGGGCGCCGGGTTCGGTGGGCCGATGCGCTACGTCCTCTACGGGGTGGAGATCGGCGATCCCCTGGTGTACCTCACGATCGTTGCCACCCTTGGGCTGGCCGGATGCGTGGCTTGCATCCTTCCAGCGAGGGCCGCGGTCCGGGCCGATCCTGTGGAGGCGATGCGGATCGATTGAATTGAGAGAACAGCCAACCCTTCCTCAGGATCCGGGCCTCACGTCCGCCGGCTGACCTGGATCGTACGCCAGTCGCTGCTCCTCAGGACCTTCGCGGCCTCGTCATAGTCTGCCGGGTCCACCCAGATCACATAACCGAACCGCCCTGTTCCGTCCACGACCCCGTTGCACGCGTAGATGTTGATGCCGGCATTCGAGAGCTTGAGGTGAAAATCGTACAGGGCGCCGATGCGGTCTTCCCCCTGAAGGAGGAAGGCCTTCTTCGGACCCACCAGATCGATTTGAGCGTCCTTCGCGGCCTCCTTGAGGACCTCCGGGTTGTCCGGGAATAGATCGATCTGCGTCTTTCCCCCCCCGACGGGAAAGGCGGTCAGAGCGAGGAGGTTGACCGTTCTCTCGCTCAGAAAATCAAGGAGCTTCCGGGCCTCGCCCGGCTTGTCGGCCACGACGGTGTAGTAGTATTCCACGTTCTTGACCCGCTCGAGCATGTTCCTCCTCCACTCTCATCCTCTATTCCGAGATCCGAGATCCGCGCCCGCATGGCGGTCTTCGGATTCGGAGGAAATGGTCGAACCGACCCCGAAAGAAAGGCCGATCAGACCCGAGAACCCGATCTGATTTCTTTTTGGTAGTCGGGTTAAGGATTGTTCTTTACCGCGGTGTGCGCAAGGAGAACGGCCCTCCCAGGGTCGGTGCTTGCCAGTCCCGGGACGGGTCATGGGATCCGTCCCGCCCCACCCGAAAGTCGGGTGGGGGTACTTCCTGGTAGTTTCTTGCGTCAAACCGGCAAAGAACCTCCATTCCCTGTGAGTGATTTCACCCACGCCATCCCCTCATGGAGGAGTCGGATGATCCACAGGTCCCCGTGTCCCCTGCCAGGAATCGCCCGGATCCGTCTGGCCGGACTCCCGATGGCCATCGGTTCCCTCCTCGCCCTGGGATGCGCCTCCCCCCCGGAGCCGCAAGCCACCTCCTTGTTCGGGGAGCCTCTCTACCAGATTGAGGATACCACCGGCGCAATTGCGGAAGCCGACGCCGCGCTGGCCGCCGCCCCAGACGACGTGGATCTCATCATCGCTGCCGGTCGAGTGCGACGGAACTTCTGGCAATACCGCCAGGCCATGGAGCTCTACTCCCAAGCCATCGGACTGGCGCCGGAAGACTGGAGGCCCTACCGCTTCCGAGGCCATCGGCACATCTCGGTTCGGGAGTTCGACCAGGCGATCACCGACCTGGAGAAGGCCCGGAACCTTGCTCCGTTGAACTGGGATGTGGCTTATCACCTCGGGCTGGCATACTACGTCAGTGGGCGCTTCGCCGATGCGGCTGACGAGTATGCACGGTGCCTTGGTTTGGCCGGGGACCCGGATGCCCAGGCGGCCCAAGCCGAGGATTTCCGGAGCTGTGCCGAGAACGCCTCGGATCCGGAATCTCTGGTCGCCATGACAGAGTGGGCAGTGAGGGCGGCTCTCAGAGCCGGCCGGGAGGCGGCTGCATCCGAGTTCCTGGAGCAGATTCCGGTAGACCTGGACGTACAGGAGAACCTCGCGTACTACCACGACCTTCTCCTCTACAAGGGGGTGATGACCCCAGGGCAGCTCCTTGGTCCGGACGCCCCTTACCGAAGCGAGACCGTGGGGTACGGGGTGGCGAACTGGTATCTGACCCAGGGCGACACCGCCGGGGCGATCTCGCTACTGGAGGAACTCGTCGAGGATCCCTGGTGGCCGGGGTTCGGACGGATCGCATCCGAAGCGGAACTGGCCCGCTTGACGACCCGCTGACTCCCCCGAGGCCCGCTCTGGCATTCGGGATCTCCGGAGGGGATCGGTGTTCGGGGCCGCCCTAATGGCCCCGAACGTATGCGGCTGTTCCTTCGACGAGGACCGCCGCCACCCTTGTCGACGCCACCCCGGGATTCCCATCGAAGAGAACCAGATCCGCCACTTTCCCTTCCTCGACGGACCCCAGGTCAGCGTCCAACCCGAGGATTCGGGCCGGCGAGATCGTGATAGCCTCCAGGGCCTGTTCCAGCGTGAGTCCCCTTCGGATCGCTGATCTCGCCATCGCCAGGAGGCTCGCCTGGGCCGCGTCCTCATCGTCCCCGGTGACGAGAGCGAAACGGATCCCACGATCTCTGAGCTCCGAAGCCGTCTGGGGAAGGAGGTCTCCTGCCTCCCACCGGAGTGCCGCTTTCCCAGGTGGGCCCAGGAGGACCGGAACGTTTGCCTCGAGCATGAGGGGGAGGGCGACCCGCACCTGTGTAGCCCCCACCAGGACCACCTCGAACCCGAACTCCCCGGCCAGCCTGAGGGCGGTGGCGATTTCGTCGGCGCGTTCCGCCGAGACCAGGGCCGGAATCTCTCGCTCCAGAACCTTGGCGAGGGCCTCCTTTCTCAGGTCCCTCGAGGGCGGATCGTCGCCCGACCTCTGCTCCCGGTACCGATCCGCATCCACCAGCGCCTGGCGAATAAGGCCGACATTGGCCATACGAGTGGAGGGGAACTGCCTGGCAGCCCCATAGGTGAGCTTCGCGGATTCGTCCAGAGAAAAGACCACCGCAGACGGGAACCGGACTGAGGTACCGGCCACGGTTTCCCCGTGGAGCTTGAAGATGCCGGCCTGCCCTCCGATGGAGTTGGCATCCCCGGGACCGGTCTGCACGGTGGTGGTGCCGCTCCGCAGGGAGTGGCCGACCAGGGGATCACTGAGGTCGAACGCATCGACGGCCCTCAGATGGGCTTGGTTCGGTCCAGAGGTCTCGTCCCTGTCGTCATCGCCGCGGTGGAGGCCTGAAAGGCCAAGGGTGGTTCGTGCATCGATGAACCCCGGAGTCACGAATTCGGCCTCGAACTCCAGAGCCGCCGGCGGAAGTCCCGAAGGCCGCTGAATCGTCACCGATGTGATCCTCCCGCCTCGGACCACCACGAAGCGGGGACCGACGATGCCATCCTCTGCGGAGGTCATCAGTCGTTCCGCTCGAATCACGGCGACCTGGGCCGACAGGGGAACTCGAGGGACCGGGTGGAGCACCGCCAACCCAAGGAGGAGCAGCCAAACCCCCCCCCCCCCCGGAATGCCCACCCCGGGCCAGTTCAATCCGGCCATCTTCATGACCCCCCTCCCGACCGCTCAAACACGACCTCTCCCTCCACGATGGTGAAGAGGACGTGCGTGAAGGTGGACATGGGGTCTCCGTCCAGGATCACCGCGTCTCCGTCCTTCCCCACCTCCAGCGACCCGACGCGATCGTCCACTCGGAGCATCTCCGCCGGAAGGATGGTGACGGACCGGAGCGCATCCATGGGATCCATTCCGAAGCGCACGGCGATCTGAGCGTGGTGCAGATGGTGCTTCTCGAAATCGCTGGCGCTGTCCATGGTCAGGGCCACCTTCACCCCCTCCCTTGCCAGGATGCCGGGGGTGTAAAAGGCCTCGTTCGCAAAGGCGTAGATCATGGGTCCGAAGGTGATGTCCACGCCTGCGTTCTTGATATCATCGACCATCTTCCATCCATCGAAGCCATGCTCGATGTTCACGGTGAGTCCAAACTCACGGGCCATCTTGAGGGCGTACTGCATTTCGATGGCGGTCTGGGCGTGGATATGGGTCACGAACTCCCCGGTGAGCTGTTTGGCGATCCCTTCCAGCTGCAGGTCCCGGGTCGGTTCCGGTCCTTCTCTCCCACCCTCTTCCCAACGGTCCCACTTCGCCAGGTACTCCCTCCCCTTATGAAACCACTCTCGCATCTCCGAGGTGCCGGTACCCATGGTGGCGGCCATGGACATCTTCGTCTGGCCATCCACCTTCAGAATCATCTCCTCCACCGTGGGCTTGGGAGGGGTTTTGATCACGACGATCTGCCCACCGTAGGTGGCGTTGCTCCCCGGGGTCACCAGGAGCACCGTCACCCCCCCCTCCAGGGCCGAATGCAACCACTTGTACTGGGGATTCACGGAGTCCAGGATCCTGAGGCCGGTGTTGACCCTCTGGCCCTGTTCGTGACGGTCCGAACCGCCTCCCCGTTCGTCCTGGGTGGCGATATGAGAGTGGGCGTCGATGAGACCCGGGAGGACGAATCGACCGTCCCCATCGATGACAGGAACACCGGGCGGAGCGGAGAGGGACACGCCCACCTGTGCGATCTTCCCGTCCCGAATGAGAACGTCTCCATCGGCAAGGACACCGGCCGGGCCCATGGTGTAGACGGTAGCACCGCTGATGAAAAGATCCTGACCGGTCGCTGTAGCTGGTTGAGAGAACACCAGGAACGGAAGGGAACACAGGCCGAAGATTCCATGGGGCCGCCTCATGATCCACCCCCCTTCTTCATATCGTGGTAGGTGGGATCGAAAGGCTTCCTCTCATAGACCATGATGCCGCCGATGAAGACCTTTTCCACCGGCGAAGTGATCTCCAACGGATCGCCTCGATAGAGGATGAGGTCTGCATCCTTCCCGACGGCCAGGCTCCCGATCCGGTCATCCACCCCCAGCATTCGTGCTGGGATGATGGTGAGTCCCTCCAACGCCTTCTGGTGCTCCATGCCGTTCTGCACGGCGATGCCCGCGTTCAGGGAGAGGAATTTTGTCTCACCTCCGAGGCCCCCGAAGGCGACCGGTACATCGCGGTCCGCCAACATGGCTGCCGTTTCGTACTTGAACCCGAACTGCTCTTCGATGTGGTTGTTGATGTGGGCGAAATAGGTACCCAGCACCACCGGGATGTCCCGCTCCAGAAGCTCCGGCACCAGCGCCTCCGGAAGCATGGAGGAGGCCGTGAGGATGATTCGGAGATTGAATTCGTCGGCGATCCTCAGGGCTGTCTCGATATCCATCGGCTCCACGGCATGCATCATGACCGGAATCTCACCCCTCAGCGCGGCAGCCAAGTGCTCCAGCTTCTGGTTCCTGGGCGGCGGCGCCTTGTCCTCCTCCTCGTCTTCGGCGAACTCCTCCCAGCGCTTCTGATACTCCTGGGCCTTGATGAAATTCTCCCTTACCATTCCCACAATCCCCATGCGGGTGGTGGGGAAACGGCCTTCGCCGGAACGGGGACGCTCACCGAGGTTCACTCTGAGTGCCGCCCGATACTTCACGAAATGGTCGTCATAGGTCGTGGGTGCGTGGAGCTTCACCACGGAACTGACCCCGTCGAACACGTTGGTTTCCGTGAGCTTCACATTGATCGAGGTCACTCCCCATTCCACCAGGTCTTTAAGGGTCCTCTCCGGCCGGTAGTCTCGGCCGTAAGGATCGAAGAAATCCCCGGCGATCAACTCGGCCCTCATGGGCCCTTCGAGCCCACGGATTCCGTGCCCTGGTGCCCTCCCCTCGGCATCGACGATCCCCGGCATCGCCGTGAGACCCTCGGCCGCGATCACGCGGGCCCCCTCCGGGATGGTCACGTTCGGGCCCACGGCTGCAATCTTCCCATCCCGGATCAGGAGAGTCCCGGACTGGATGGTTCGGCCTTCCATCGTCAGGATCCGGGCCCCCTGGATGGCAATCTCCTGAGCCATCCCCGTCTCCGGGAGGTTGAGCGGGAGGAAGCCCAGCGAGTAGAGGAGACATGCTGCGATCCGGGTTCTCATGAAGCACCTCGGTCGGCTTGGGAACGCCAATGGACACGGACAGATGGCCCGGCTCGGGCCGAAGGTGGGAACTTAAAAGGGTTAACTACTTTTCGCGATTCCGAGTGCCTGAAATCCCGAGGCGATCTCCGTACAACTCAGGGAGAAGAAAGGACCGCTGCCGGGGAGTGGAAAACCCTGGCAGCGGGAGAGCCTTGGGTTGGGAGGTCGCCAACGACCCGACGCTCCCTGGGACGCTAGCGAAGGAACCCCACTTCGTCGCTCTTGGCATCCAGGAGTTTCCGGTCGAAGTCCTGCCGGTCCTTCAACTGTCGAACCTCCCCCGCAAGGGTCTCTACCTGCTCGGTCAGCGTCCGGACATGATCCACCAGCTCCGGCGACGTTCCCCCTCTGGAGTCTGTCAGGGCCTTCGAAAGAGACTCCATGAAGGGTTTCAACGCGAACCGGGTGGTGAGAATCAGCATGAGTCCCGTAATCGGCACGAAGAAGATCGAAAACACGGCGAGCAACGCCACCCACAGTTCTGAGCCCATGATCTCATCCTTTGAAGGTTCTCCGGTGACCCTACGGGCTCAGGCACCACGAGTTTCGCGGGCGACAAACCATCCATCCGGCATCCACCCGAGACCTTGCGCAAGGCCTACTCGACCGTCGACACTGATGCGGTCGGCGTCACCCCTGCCCGCTCATTTCCATCCGGGAGTAGTCATGTCTCCGGTCCGACCCTGGTTTGCCCTCGCAATGCTGGGCACTTCGGCCCTTGCCACCTCGAGTTGCGCCACCCTGCAGGAGATTGTGGCCTTGCGGAACGTGGATTTCTCGCTGGATCGGGTCTCAGACCTGCGGCTGGCCGGAATCGACCTTGCACGAATCCGCACCTACGACGACCTGAGCTTCACGGACGCCGGACGGCTGGTGTTGGCCGTATCCCAGAAGCGGTTGAACATGGACTTCCAGCTCCATCTGCTGGCCGAGAATCCGGCGGATAACACCACCGACGCCCGCCTGGTGAAGCTGGATTGGACTCTCCTGATCCAGGATCGGGAGACGCTGACAGGAGTGTTCGACGGGGATGTCCGCCTTCCGCCGGGACAGCCCACGGACGTGCCCATCACCATCAGCATGAACCTGGTGGAATTCTTCGACGGGAGCGCTCAAGAACTCCTGGAGCTAGCTCTCTCCCTCGCGGGTGAAGGGGGCGAGCCCAAGGACGTCGCCCTTCGGGCCACACCCACCATCAACACTCCTCTGGGTCCCATGCGGTACCCCCAGCCCATCACGATCCTGAACAGACGGGTGGGCGGGGGGTAGCTGGTCATTCGTACCGCAGGGCCTTCATTGGGTCCACCCTGGAGGCTCTCAAGGCCGGCAGGTACCCGGCTCCCAGTGCGACCAGAGCGAGGAGCACGGCAGAGAGAGACATGAGCCGGCCAATCCAGCAACTCCGCCAATCAATAGCATCTTCCCCACCTGGCCCAGGACCATTCCCCTCACCCTTCCTTCTGCGGCCCCCAGGGCCATTCGCAGGCCAATCTCACGGGTCCGCCTGGCCACGGTGTAGGCCAGCACACCGTAGAGCCCGACGGCCGCCAGCAGGGTCGCCAGGGAGGCGAACGCCGTTGTCAGGGTACTGATCATCCGGTCCAGGAAGACGCTCTCCTGAACCTGCTGGTCCAGCGTTTTCAGCCCTTCAAGCGGAAGATTCGGATCCAACCCCCCCACGACTTCGGGGATGGCCCGGAGTACCGGTGTCGGATCCATTCCGGTTCGGGCGTAGAAGTGCATGAATCCAAGGCTCGAGCGCTGCCGGTAAGGGGTGAAGAAGAGAGGTTGTATCTCCTGCTTGACATCCGAATACTTGGCGTCCTGGACGACACCAACGATCTGCATGTCGAGATCCCCCCTGGGATCATCGGTCATGAAGCTCCCCACGGCGTTCCCCGGATCCAGGCCGAACTTCCGAGCAAAAGCCTCGTTGACGACGACGACCTGCGCAGCACCCTCGACATCCCCGTCGGTGAATTCCCGGCCCGCCACCAGGGGCATCCCCATGGCGCTGAAGAACCCAGGCCCCACGACGTTCAACCGGCCGTTACAGTCGGTATCGGGCCCGCATTCGAATCCCTCCACTCGGACATCCGTGCCCCAGTTGCTTCCCGAAAGGACCGGGACCATGGCTGCCGTCACCTGAGTCACTCCGGGAATCGCCGCCAACTCTTCCTCCACCCGCAGAAAAAAGGCCTTGCTCTCGGCGGCCTCGTATCCGTTCAGCTCCGGGGAGAGGCCGAAGGCAACCACGTTTTGGGGATCCAACCCCAGGTCGATCCGACTCACCTTGAGGAGGCTCTTTGCGAAGAGGCCCGCGCCCACCAGGAGGGCCATGGAGAGGGCGATCTGAGCCGTCGCCAACGAGCTGCGAAAGCGGGCGGCCGCCCGAGCCCCTGAGGGCTGCCCCGAACTCTCTCTCAACGCGGTCACCAGGTCCGGCCGGGTGCTGTTCAGGGCCGGATAGAGGCCGAACAGGAAGCCTGTACCCAACGCCACGGCAGCGGTGAAGAGGATCACGGAGGGCTGCAACTCGAGGGTGATGGTCCCGGTGGCGTCTGGAGGCATGAACGTTCCGATGAGCCCCAGCGTCCAGGACGCGACCAGGAGGCTGGCCGCGCCTCCGATGAGGGCCAGGAGGAGCGATTCGGTGAGGAGCTGGGATAGGAGTTGACCACGGCCGGCTCCCAGGGACCCGCGGATGGCCATCTCCTGGCTCCGGTGGGCCCCTCGTGCCAGCAAGAGGTTGGCGATGTTCGCACAGGTGATGAGAAGGACCACTCCGGTGATGCTGAGGAGGAGGACCAGAGGGGTCCTTGCTTCCCGGTTCATGTAACTCTGGCCCCTGGGGCCCGGCACCAGGCCGATCTCCTTGGCACGGAACCGAGCCATGGTCTGGTCGCTCATCCCCTCCTGCAGGGGCGCCTCGACCTCGTTGACAATGCCGTGGTAGACGGCGTTGATCTCGGAGTGGGCAGACTCGATGGTGGCACCGGGGGAAAGTCTGGCGAAGAGATAGAACCAGTAGGCTCTCCTATTGTCGAACCGATCCCACCCGGGCTCCATGAGCCCTTTCATGGTGACGGGCACGAAAACGTCGGGGCTCGAGCCCATGGTCGTGCCCCTGAACCCCTTCGGCGCCACTCCCACGATGGACATGGGCTGGCCGTTGATGGTGAGGATGGTATTGAGGACTCCAGGATCGGCGCCAAGGTGGGTCTCCCAGTAATCGTGGGAGAGCACCGTCACGAACTCTCCACCCTGGTTCTGGGCGTCCGTCGGCCCCAAGAGCCGTCCCAGAGCTGGCTGGAGGCCCAGCACCCCGAAATAGGAGCCTGAAACCAGGAGGCCTTGGCCGCTGATGGTCTGGCGTGCATGGGCCAGATTGGCCCCGAAAAACCAGTGCCCAGCGATACCGCTGAGGTTGCCCAGGTCGGCGTCCCGCAAGTCCTCGAACATCGGGAAGCTGAAGACCTCGTCGCAGCCACCTGCGTTGCTACAGGACTGGGACCCCGGCTTCGGGCCCGGGGCAGCGAGGTTTACCAGCCGTTCCGGTTCTTGAACCGGGAGCTTCCGAATCAGGATCTGATCGAAGAGGGAGAAGATGGCCGCGTTGGCTCCGATCCCAAGGGCAAGGGAGAGGATGGCGATGCCGGTGATGAAGGGGGTTTTGAAGAGGGTGCGAAACGCGAGCTTGAGGCTGGCCATACCGGTCTCCGGAAATCCCTCTGGACAAGGCGTGAATCGGGATAGGTCGGAATCGGCCCGCAGCTCCCACCAGGCCGTGGCCCCCGGAGCCCTCCGGGGAACTCAAACATCCCGCACCTTCCCCACCTACACCGACTAGGACGGATTTCCACCCTCCCAAGTTGCATAGGGGCTACTGCGAATTGACTCATCAACTTTCGTTGATATATTGTACAGGTATGACACTCGACACTCGAATCACCGATCCGGTCCTTCTACAACGGTTTCAGGCCGTGGCCGAAGAAACCCGGCTGGCCATCGTCGGCCTTCTTTCCGGGGGAGAACGGTGCGTCTGTGAGCTCCAGTCGGAGCTGGGCGCGGCCCAGTCCCGCCTTTCCTTCCACCTGAAGAAGCTCAAAGACGCCGGCGTGATCTCTCATCGCCGGAAAGGGCGTTGGATCTATTACCGGCTTGTGCCTGAAGCTCTGGAGGAAATGCGGGGGGTGTTGGGGGAACTGAAGCCCCAGCAAGGGGATTCGTGGAGCGCCGGGGATGAGGTGTCGTGTTGCCGATGATTCCCTAGGACTTTCGTGGAGATAAGGGAGAAATGAGCGAAGACATCCGGTCTACGGTGAAGGAACGATATGGGAAAGCGGCCCTGGCCGTCATCCAAGGGAACCAGGGAGACTGCGGGTGCGGGTGTGCCTGCGGTCCCATCCCCGAGGGGGACGAAAAGAGTGTGATCACGCGGGACCTCTACGATGGGGTCACGACCTCCACCCTCCCCGAGCAGGCCGTATTGGCTTCCCTGGGGTGTGGAAATCCCACCGCCCTGGCTGAACTGAACGAAGGGGAGGTGGTGTTGGACCTGGGGAGCGGAGGCGGGATCGACGTACTGCTTTCCGCTCGGAGAGTGGGCCCGTCCGGCAAAGCCTTCGGGGTGGACATGACCGACGAGATGCTCGAGTTGGCTCGGAAGAACGCCGCCGAGACCGGCGAGGAGAATGTGGAGTTCCTGAAGGGCGAGATCGAGGACATCCCTCTACCGGACTCCTCGGTGGACGTGATCGTGTCCAACTGCGTCATCAATCTTTCGGCCGACAAGGACAGGGTGTTCGCCGAGGCCTTTCGTGTGTTGAAGCCCGGTGGGCGGTTCGCCGTTTCCGATGTGGTGTCTCGGGGTGACATTCCCCAGGAGGTGCGTCGGAGCCTCGAGCTTTGGGTGGGGTGCGTCGCAGGGGCCCTGGACGAGGGGGCATTCAAAGAGAAACTCGAGGCGGCCGGCTTCCAGGACGTCTCCCTGGAGCCCACGCGAGTCTACCAGGCCGAGGATGCCAGAGGGTTCCTGGAAGCGGCGGGAATGGATGTTGACGCTGTTGCCCGGGAGGCGGACGGGAAGTTCATGGCTGCGTTCGTTCGGGCCACGAAACCCGCGACGTGAAGGAAGGGGCCTGACCGAGGGCCCGGTGGAAATGGGGGGGGAGCCGGGGCTCCCCCCATGGTTATTTCCCGAGGAAATCGATCACCTCTCCGGCCTGGACTCCTGCCTTCTCGATGCAAGCATTCATGCTGATCCCGTAGAAGGAGCTCCCAGCCACCCAGAGGCCAGGGATAGAGTCCAAGCTGGAGTGGATCTTCTCGATACGCTCCAGGTGTCCCACGGTGTACTGGCCGATCCCCATCGGCCAGCGGTATACCCGGGTGAAGAGGGGATCGGCTTCCAGGGCCATGGTGAGGCTCAGGTCCTTTCGGACCAGGTGAACCAGATCCTCGTCCGGGAGGTCGACGGCTTCGGGGTCATGAGCCCCGCCGATCATGGCCCTCAGCAAGACCTTCCCCTCAGGAGCCCGGCCCGGGAATACGCTGGAGTCCCAGAGACATCCGAGGATCCTGGGACCCGCATCCCGGGGCACCAGGAAGCCGAACCCCCGCGGTTCCCCACCCATCTCCGACGCATCGAGGGCCACGGCCACCACAGCCAAACCAGCGGTCTTGATTTCGGAGATCGTCCTGGAGAGGTCTTCGTCGGAACCTGCCAGGATCGGAGCAGCCTGGGGTGAGGGGACGGCCACGATGACGGCATCTGCCGGGAGGGTATCCCCCGAAACGGTGCGTACGATCCACCTCTCCTCCTCCCCGGAGGCGGCGGACCCCGCCGTCTCGACGCTGACGACCTTCTGACCGTAGCGGAGAACGGTGCCCAGTGCCCCGGCCGCGGCCTTCGGCAGCGTGTCCAGGCCCCCCTTGAAGGAGGTCAGGGTCCCTCCGGGACCGGCCGGACCACCCGGTTGAACCAACTCCGCCACGTCCTCTCCACGGGCCCGACGCTCTCTCACCTCTTTCCGGGCGGCCTTCTTCTCCATCATCCCGGCCAGCATGGCCTTCACCAGCCCACCATGCTCCTCCTCCATCGCGGCCATCTTCGGGAAGGAGGCCGCCAGGCTCAGCTCCTTCACGTTCCCCGCAAAGACGCCGGAGACCATGGCATCGATGAGCACGGATGCGGCCTCGGTCCCTATCCGTCGGGCCGCGAAGTCGAAGATGGTTTCGTCCAGGCCTCCAGGTCTGGACCGCGCGAATGGCTCGCCGAAGACCCTCAGCCGGCCGGGAACGCTCAGGACCGGACTCTTGATGAACCCGAGGGGGCCGGACGGGAGCAGGTGGAGCCGTCCGTTACGGAAGAGGTACCGATTCGCAGCGGCCTCGTCGGACCGTTGGACCTGATCTTCGATGCCCAGGCGTCGTACCAGTGCAGGCGTTGTGGGAACGTTGTCCAGATAGCCGTTCGGGCCCCGCTCGATAGTGAACCCCTCGACCCGCTCTGTCTGGATGTTCCCTCCGGGGCCGGAGGAGGCCTCGAGGACGAGGATGTCCAAGCCTCCGTCTACTTCGGCCGCCCTGTCCTGCAGGTGGAGGGCGGTCGTCAGACCGCCGATCCCACCGCCAACAATGACGACCCTCCTCACCCGCCCTCCTCCGCCGCATCCCCTAAAGAGTCCTTCAAGGCGGGCAGAGCTGCCGGGGCCATGAGAGGGTGATTCGGGGAGGCCATCACACCGTCCTGCTGAATACCGGTTTGGCCGTGCCCTTGGCCTCCAGGTACCGATCGAAGGCCATGCAGACGTTCCTCACGAAGAGGCGACCTTCCTCCTTCACTCGGAGAACGTCAGAGTCGAGCTCCACGAAACCCGCCTCCCTGACCTCCTGGAGGGCGTCGAGGGAGCGTTCGAAGTACTCATCGAAGTCTATTCCGAACCGACAATTCACATCGGCCTTCACCACTTTGAAGTTGCACATGATCTGTTTGATCACGTGCTGCCGAATCTTGTCATCCTCGTCCAGGGCGTACCCCTTCTCCACCGGGAGCCCGCCCCCGTCAAGGGCTTCGTAATAGGTGGACAGCTTCTTCCGGTTCTGGAAGAAGGCGCCCTGAACCTCTCCGATCCCGCTCACTCCGAACGCCACCATGTCCGAGGCCGGAGTAACGGTATAGCCCATGAAGTTCCGCGAAAGACGTCCTTCCCGGGCGGCGACTGCCAACTCGTCATCGGGGAGGGCGAAGTGGTCCATCCCGATGGGCTCGTACCCTTCGTCGAGGAACCGCTCCATCGCCTTCATGTAGAGCTGGAGCTTCACTTCCGCCGAGGGGAGGGAGTCCTTGTCCATCTTCTTCTGGTGCCCCTTGATCCAGGGCACAAAAGCGAAGGAGTAGACCGCGACCCGGTCGGGTCTCAGGGAGAGGATCTGGTCAAGGTTCGTCTGGAACGTCTCCGTCCGTTGGAGCGGTAGGCCGTAGATCAGGTCCAGATTGATCCCCTCGGTGAACCCGATCTTCCGGGCATACCCCATGAGTTCGGCCGTCTGCTCGTACGTCTGATCCCGGGTGATGGCCTTCTGGACTTCGGGTGTGAGGTCCTGGACGCCCATGCTCAGCCGGTTGAAGCCCAATTCCACCAGGCGGTCCAGATGATGGCTGGAGGTAACCCTGGGATCCACCTCGATGGCCAACTCGGCACCATCGATGAAGTCGAAGTGCTCGCGGTACTTGGCCATCAGATCGGTGAGCTGATCTGGGCTGAAGTAGGTGGGGGTCCCTCCTCCCCAATGCATTTGCACAACCTCTCTCCGCTTGGGGAGGAGTGCAGCCACCCGGTCGATCTCGACCTTTACATACTCCAGATACTTCTCCGCCACGGGCATGTGGGGGGTGATGACCACGTGGCACCCACAGAAGAGACAGCGGTGCTCGCAAAACGGAAGGTGGGCGTAAAGGCTCAACGGCGACCCGGCCCCGTTGGCGTCGGCCTGCCTCAGCCTTTCCCTGTAGGCGTTTTCCCCCACGCCCTCATGAAACTCCACTGCGGTCGGATAGGAGGTGTACCTGGGGCCCGGCCGGTCGAACCGCCGAACGGTGTCCAGATCGACCTGGAAGCGAGAAGCGCTCATGCCGAGAACTTCCCTTCCGTCAACTCGTGGACCCGGTCCACCAGGAAAGCCAGAGCATCGGGATCGGTTGTTCTCTCTATGCCATGGCCGAGGTTGAAGATGTGCCCCGGTTGGTCCCCGGCCTCATAAAGCACTCGGCGGATCTGGTTCTCCATTTCCTCCCTCGGAGCGAAGAGGGCCGCTGGATCCAGGTTCCCCTGCACTGCCAGGCCGGGGCCCAGAATCTCCCGGGCGTCCGAGAGAGGCAGACGCCAGTCGACCCCCAGAACGTGGGCGCCGGACTCCCCGGCGTCCCGCATCAGGGTGGCCCCCTGGTTGGGGAAGTAGATAAGGGGGAGACCCAGGTCCCGGAGTCCTGCAAGGGTGCGTTGTACCGCCGGCAGAGCAAACTCCCGGAACTCCCACGGGCTCAGGAGGCCTGCCCAGGAGTCGAACACCATCAGGGCCTGAGCTCCTGCCTCGGCCTGGGCTCGGAGATAGGCGATCATGGTGTCGGCCAGCTTCTCCAGGAGGGCCTGCCCCGCCTTCGGTTGAGCGAAGAGAAACGACTTTGCCGTGATGAACGTCTTGGACCCCTGCCCCTCCACCGCATAACAGAAGAGCGTCCACGGTGCCCCGGCGAAGCCGATGAGTGGGGCCGATGCCGGAAGCTCCCTCCGCAGGATTCGGATGGTCTCCATGACGAAGGGGACGGTCTCCTCCGGATCCGCGACCCTCAGGCGGTCCACGTCTCCAGGCGTGCGGACAGGGTTATCGATGACGGGCCCCGGAGCAAAGTCCAACTGTATTCCCATGCCCTCCACCGGGGTCATGATGTCGCTGAAAAGGATGGCCGCGTCCATCCCGAAGCGCCGGATGGGCTGCAAGGTCACCTCTGCGGCGAGGTCCGGGGTTTTCGTGAGTGTGAGAAAATCCACCTTCTCACGGATCGCTCGGTACTCGGGGAGGTACCGTCCAGCCTGTCGCATCACCCAGACAGGAGTGTGCGGGACCGGATTCCTCCTGCAGGCATCGAGGAACGGGGGAACGAACGCGGAATCGCTTCCCGCCGCGGTTTCCACGACCCCGCCCCGCTCCTTCCGGACCGACTCGAACCCGCTCACTCCGCCGCCCCCTCTCCGAACACGTCGGCCAGAACCTCGGCTGACGCGTCAAGTGTGGAGGAGATGTCCGAGGAAGTGTGAGCGGCGGAAAGGAACAGTGCCTCGAAGGGGCTCGGAGCCAGATAGAACCCCCGGTCAAGCATTCCCCAGAAGAATCTCTTGAATGCCTCCCGGTCCGACTTGGCGGCGGAGTACCAGTCAGTGACCGGATCGGGCGTAAAGAAAAGGGAAGCCATGGAGCCCACTCGGGTCCAGGTCAGGGGATAGCCGTTCTCCTTGATCAGTCCCAGAACACCTTCCTCCAACTGCCGACCGCGGTCTTCCATGTCCTGGAAGACCAGAGGATTGTCCCGGAGATATGAGAGGGCAGCCTTTCCGGCCGCAGTAGCCAGGGGGTTTCCAGAGAGGGTCCCGGCCTGGTAGACCGGCCCGTCCGGAGCGACCTGTCGCATAAGGTCTTCCCTACCCCCGTATGCCCCGACCGGGAGGCCTCCACCGATCACCTTCCCCATGGTCGTGAGGTCCGGGACTACGCCGTAGCGCTCCTGGGCCCCTCCAGCCGCGACGCGGAAGCCAGTCATCACCTCGTCGAAGATCAGGACCGCTCCCTCCTTTGAGCAGAGTTCCCTGAGGCCCTCGAGGAACCCCTCCACCGGGGGGACACACCCCATGTTCCCGGCAACGGGTTCTACGATGACGCAGGCGACCTCCCCTGGGTTGGCGTCGAACTGGTCCTGTACCGAACGGAGGTCGTTGTACTCGGCAACGAGCGTATCCTGGGCAGCGCCTGATGTGACGCCGGGGCTGGAGGGTACACCGAGCGTCGCCGCACCTGAGCCCGCCTCCACGAGGAAGGCGTCGGCGTGGCCGTGGTAGCCTCCTCTGAACTTGACCATTTTCGGCCGTCCCGTGGCCGCCCTGGCCAAGCGGACCGCACTCATGGTGGCCTCGGTCCCGGAGTTCACCATCCTCACCACGTCCACCGACGGAACCATCTCCACGACCAACTCCGCCAACTCGATCTCACCAGTGGTGGGAGCTCCAAATGAGGTTCCCAACCTGAGGGCCTCGTAGACCGCTCGTTTGATCCCGTCCTGGTTGTGCCCCAGGATCATCGGCCCCCATGAGCCCACGAAGTCCAGGAACTCGTTCCCGTCGGCGTCGTACACACGGGGGCCATCCGACCGGGTAATGAAGAGGGGGTCCCCTCCCACGCTGCCAAAGGCCCGAACGGGACTGTTCACCCCCCCAGGGATAGTCTCCCTTGCCCGCTGGAAGAGCTTCCTGCTCAACTCGGACTTCCGTTCACCCGTCATCTCTACTCGTCTCCGCCCTGAAGCCACCGTGCGACATCCTTCCCGTAATAGGTGAGGATCATGTCCGCACCGGCCCGTTTGATGCTCAGGAGGCTCTCCATGGCCACGCGCTTCTCGTCCACCCACCCCTTCTCGGCCGCAGCCTTGATCAGGGCATACTCCCCGGATACCTGATACGCCGCTGTGGGAAGGCCGAAACTCTCCTTTACGCGGTGGATGATGTCGAGATAGGCGCCCGCAGGCTTGACCATGACCACGTCGGCCCCCTCCTCGATGTCCAGCTCCACTTCACGGAGGGCCTCTTCGGCGTTGGCCGGATCCATCTGGTAGGCCTTCCGGTCCCCGAACGCCGGCGCCGATTGGGCCGCATCCCTGAACGGGCCGTAGTAGGCCGACGCGTACTTGGCCGCGTAGGAGACGATGGGCGTGTCGAGGAACCCGGCCTCATCCAGGGTTTCCCGGATCGCCCACACCCGCCCGTCCATCATGTCCGAGGGGGCCACCGCATCGGCCCCCGCCTGAGCGTACACCAGAGCGGCCTGAGCCAGAAGATCCAGGGTGGGATCGTTGTCTACTTCCCCAGCTTCGGTGAGAACACCACAGTGTCCGTGGTCCGTGTACTCGCACATGCACACGTCGGCCCAGACGAGCAGGTCTGGAACGGCTTTTTTTATGGCCGTTATCGCTCTGGGAACAAGACCCTCCGGGTTGAACCCTTCGGTCCCCTCCGGGTCCTTGTCTTCGTCGTGGGGAACGCCGAAGAGAATGATGGCTGGGATTCCGAGCTCGTGGATCTCCCTCGCCTCTTCCACGATCTCGTCCACCGACAGCTGAAAAACTCCTGGCATGCTGGTGACTGGGTTTCGAACCCCCTCTCCTGGAACGATGAACAGGGGAACGATGAGGTCGCTCACCGAGAGGGAACTCTCCCGGACCATGCTCCGCCAGGCCTCGTTTTTCCTGAGCCGCCGGGGTCGCTGGGTTGGGAATGGCATGTCTCCAAAAACCTTTCTATCTGAATGTCACTCGGTCATGATCGCGGTCGATGTGCCCCAGGATTTCCGGTGACCCGGAAGCCGGTCCCGCCGGCGCCCCTGAGAACGCCGGGAAGCACGTAAACGATTGGCACTTCAGGTTGATGCTGCGTCCACGGCTACCCGGGCGAGTCCTTCCAGGGTCGGGGTCCTCGCGGTCGCTATCCGTCCCCACCCTGCCCGTTCCAAGGCTTCGGAAGTAGTCGGGCCCATGGCGGCGGCAGGAACCTCTCGGGAGATCCGCGCGTACAACTCTTCTCCCAACCCCTCCCTCAGCCCATGCAGGGCGGATGGGCTGGCAAAGGTCACAACCTGCACCTCTCCCCGATCCACCGCGTCCCAGCAGGCACCCCCATCCACGGGCAAGATCACCATCCTGTACGCGATCACCCGGTGCACCTCGGCGCCCAGAGCCGAAAGCCCTTTGGGGATCTCCTCACGGGCGATCGCGCTCGCCGGGAAGAAGATTCTCTTTCCGTCGGCATCCCCAGCCGCCCGGAACGCCTTCACGATGCCTGCGCCGGTGGCTTCATCCGGGATGCGGTGTACAGGCCAACCCGCTTCTTGAACAGCTGCCGCCGTCGACGGACCCACCGCCACCACCTTTGGACCGGCCGGGGCTCGAGGGACGCGGCTCGCCACGGCATCGACCGCCCGGGGAGACGAGAAACAAATCCAATCGTATTCGCCCAACCGACCCAAGGCCTCAACAAAAGGACCCGGATCCCGAGGGGGCTCGAAGGCAATGCTACCCCACTTGAGGACCCGGGCTCCCATGTCCCGGAGGATACGCGTCAGTGGACCGTCAGGCCCTTCGTCCCGAGTGATGGCGACCCCGGGTCGGGAACGCTCAGCGCCCACCACCCGCGGTCCGTATGCCGTTCAGAATTTCCTGCCCTCCCCGGCCCAGCAGATCCTCTGCCAGAGCCAAGCCCACATCCGCAGCCTCTCCGCTGGGCCCGGCCAACGTGCCCTCCACTGACCGGGTTCCATCGAGGGAACAGACCACTGCCCGGAGCTCAAGCGTCTCATCCCTGAGCTCCGCGAAGGCCCCCACGGGCACATGGCACCCACCTTCCAGGGCCCGTAACAGGGCCCGCTCGGCCGTCGTGGCTACCCGGGTGGCCCGATCCTCGAGCATCCGGATCCACTCGGCGATTTCACTGTCGGAGGCCCTGATCTGGACTCCGATGGCCCCCTGAGAGACCGCGGGGAGAAACCGATCGAAGGGAAGATAGGAGGAGATTCTGGCTTCGAGGCCGAGTCGCTTCACGCCCGCCGCGGCGAGGACAACGGCATCGTACCTGCCCTCCTTCAGCCTTTCGATTCGGGTGGGGACATTGCCACGCAGCTCCGCCAGCTCCAGGTCGGGGCGCCACCGGGCCAGGAGAGCCCGCCTGCGGAGACTGCTGGTTCCCACCCGGGCTCCGGCCGGTAAATCCTCCAGAGATCGGGGGCCAGACGTCAGCAGGGCGTCCCTGGGATCCTCCCGTTTCAAAACCCCCCCCAAGGCCAGGCCGGGTGGCATCTCGGTCGCAAGGTCCTTGAGGGAATGGACCGCCAGGTCGATGGTATCGTCGAGAAGCGCCTCCTCGATCTCCTTGGTGAAAAAGGCCTTCCCCTGCACCTGTGAGAGAGGGATGTCCTGGATCCGGTCCCCTTCGGTTTTGATGCGGACCAGCTCCGGCTCGGGGGTCCCGGGGACACCCCGAAGCGCTTCTGCCACGTGCTCCGCCTGCCACAAAGCCAGGGCCGACGCCCGCGTTCCTATGCGTATCGCTCTTCCGGATGAACTCACGACTCGCCCTTCTCCCGGTCCTCTTCGTCGTCCCCGCCAGCCTTGCTGTAGGCCTCGACGTCCAGCTCGAAGAGTTCCTGGATGGCGACGAGCTTGTGGAGGCCATGCGAGCTGGTCCGTTCCACGTTCCGGATCCGTGTCGTGGGCTGGTGCAAGAGCTTGTTGAGTAGTGCCCGAGTGTACTCCTGAAGAGCCTCCCGGTCTGATGGGTGGAAGTTCTTCGCTTGTTTCTGGATCTCCTTGCCGGCGATTTCCTCGAAACGCCCCCGTAGCGCCCGGATCACCGGAACCATCTCCAGGGAGTCGTACCAGGCGAGAAAACGATCTACTTCTTCGGCCACGATCCCCTCCACCTTAGGAATCTCTTTTCTGCGGCGGGCCCGGTTCTGGTCTGCGATGCTCTCGAGAGCATCCAGGTCGTAGAGAAAGACACGATCCATTCCTCCCACCTTGGGGTGGATGTTCCGCGGGTTGGAAAT
>JBDHCH010000110.1:0-12552 GCA_039592115.1 Gemmatimonadota bacterium
AGGGATCCGAGCTGAACACCAGGAGATCCCGACAACGGAACGAGCATCGAGGCCCATCATGACGACACCGGCCCGGGTAGGGGCCTTGGAGGTGGCCTGGGCCGCAGTGCCACCCAGGGGATGGGGCCGTGGAGTCGTCGCATGATCCCCTTCTCGCAGCTCCGACACCGGAAGACCCCGGGCTCGTAGGATTTGATCTCGGTGGACGGGTCCTCGATGGGGTCCCTGTCCTTGAGCCCGCCCAGCAAGTCCCGGCACAGGGCGAGCCTTTGTGCACAGTGGGCGTTGGCCAAGAGCCCATAGCGCCGGATCCGAACGAACCCCTTGGGCAGAGCATGCAGGAGGAACCGACGGATGAACTCCGTAGCCCCCAGGCGCATCGATCTCGGCCTCCGACCCCGAGCGTAGTCCTTGTACCGGAACCGGACGGCTCCGTCCTCCATGGACTGCAGCCGGTGGTTGGAGATGGCCACCCGATGGGTGTAACGAGCCAGGTACTTGAGGACCGTCGCGGGGCCACCGAAGGGTCGTTTGGCATAGACGACCCACTCGGTCCGCCGGGCCTGGGAGACCAGGCCCGAGAACCGAGAACGCTCGGCCAGAGGTTCGAGAGATCCATGGAACCGAAGACCTCCATCGTCGAACGCCTGGAGGAGCAGAGCGAGAAACTTGCCTCGGAACAGGCGGCTCAGAACCCGAACGGGCAGGAAGAAGTGGGGGGACGAGGAGACCCACCGGGATCCATCGGGAGACAGTCCACCAGCAGGCACCACACAGTGGATGTGGGGATGATGCGTGAGGGTCTGGCCCCATGTATGGAGAACCGCCAGGAACCCGATGGTGGCTCCGAGGTGACGAGGGTTGGCCGCCACGTCCAGCAGCGTCCGGGAGGCGGATTGGAAGAGAAGCCCGTAGACCACCCTGGGGTTCTGCAGGGCGAGGGGTCCAAGAACCTGAGGCAGGGTGAACACGACGTGGAAGTAGGGGACGGGCAGGAGATGAGGCTGCTGGGCCTCGAGCCACCGGGCCGTTTGGCTGCCCTGGCACTTGGGACAGTGCCGGTTCCGGCAGGAGTTGTAGGAGATCTGCCGCTCGCCGCAGTGGTCACACGCCTGGACGTGGCCACCGAGGATCCCGGTCCGGCATTGGGTGATGGCCCGCAGGACTCGGGCTTGAGCCGGGCTGGGTCGGTAGCACTCCCGGTACGCTTGACCGTAGCTGCGGACGACCTCGGCGACCTCCAGCCGAGGCCGCTGGCTCACCCGTTAGGGGCGGGCGGCGTCAGATCAGGGAGCCGGTCCAGCGGACTCACGGTGGCCTGTAGCCGCCGGGTGGAGACATGCGTGTAGATCGCCGTGGTCGTCAGCCTTCGATGTCCCAGCAGCGTCTGGATCACCCGGAGGTCGGTACCGGCGTCCAACAAGTGGGTGGCGAAGCTGTGGCGGAGAACGTGAGGGGTGACCCGTTTGGTGATCCCGGCTCGCTCGCCCGTGAGCCGACAGGTGCGCTGCAGCGTCCGGTTGCACAGCGGCTGGGTCGGGTCCATACCCGGAAAGAGCCAGTGGTAGGGCCGAGCCCATCTCACGTAGAGGCGCAGTTCCTCGAGCAGAGTCGGGGATAGCATCACCATGCGGTCCTTCTTGCCCTTACCCTGCCGGACATGGATCAGCATCCGGTCGCTATCGATGTCCTCCGGCTTGAGGCCCAGGGCCTCTGACACACGGAGCCCTGCAGAATAGATCGTTAGCAGAACCACCCGGTCCCGGCCTTGACTGACGGCCTGGAAGAACCGGGTCACCTCCTCTTCGCTGAGCACCGTGGGAAGCCGCTTCTCCTGCCGGGGAAAGGGAAGGTGGGGGATCATCTCTGGTCGTTCCAGAGTGACCTGATAGAAGAAGCGCAGGGCACAGACGGCTTGGTTGAAGTAGCTCCACGACACGTTCTCAGACTCAATCAGGTGGTGGAGGTACTCCTTGATCTCCGGCGCGCCAAGCTTCGAGGGGCACTGGCCGAAGTGGGCCGCGAATCGGGCCACACGCGTGAGGTACAGGCGCTTCGTTCCAGAGGCGTAGTTGCGGAGTTCCAGGTCGGCGAGCATGCGTTGGCGTAGCGAGGTCATGATGATCTCCTTGGGCTGAAGGGAACCAATACGCATACAGCCCCCTCAGCTTAGATCGCCCTACGCCGATCCGCCTCTCATATCCCTGGTTGTTGGAAGAACACTGCTCGGGAGGAATCACCCGCCCCACAACACCGCCGCGAAGCGGCTTAGTTCAACTCCCACCAACCCGCATCCGGTGTTAGGTAGTGGGCTCTTGGAGCGAGTAGTGGGTGAAGTGTTGGGTAAGGGGACTCTTGGCTCCCCCCCCACGACCCTTCCCCTCGCCCACCCACCCCCGCCCCTTCGCCTGGCAACATCCATGGTCCCCTCCAGCCATCGGACCACCATGGAATCCAACCGTCCCCGTCCGGCATCCCCTGCCGGGTTCCAGTCGAGTTTGGTGCACGGGAATCCGTATTCAGGATAGGCCGATATGCTGTATCAGACCAGACTGAAAAGAAGCGTGGTTAATCGGTGTCGTGGCCTGTGTACTCTCCCATCGTCGGAGCTTGGGAGCCGCGTGGTGGGTCTGCGGGACCCAGGAGGGTGTCGGCTGGGCTCCGGATCCGGGCCAGGTCACGGTCCGCGACGTGGGTGTAGATCTCGGTGGTAGTGCTCTTCTTGTGCCCAAGCAGCTTCTGGATGTACCGCAGGTCGGTGCCTTCCTCCAGCAGGTGGGTAGCGAAGGAGTGGCGGAGGGTGTGGGGGGTGACCCTCTTCCGGATCCCGGCTCTGGCCGCGGCCTCCCTCACTACCCTCTGGACGGTCCGGGAGTGCATGTGCCGATCTCGCCGCTCCCCGGGGAAAAGCCAGTGATGCGGGCGCTCAAACCGCCAATAGCGCCGCAGCTCCTCCAGTGCCACGTCGGCAAGCATCACCACCCTGTCCTTCCGGCCCTTCCCGTCCCGGACGTGGATGAGCTTTCTCTCTGAATCGATGTCCGAGACCCTCAACCGGAGGGCTTCACCCACCCGCAAGCCCGCGGAATAGAGGAGGAGCACCAACGCCCTGTGCTTCGGGGTGCGGAGTGCGTCCAGGAGGCGCTTGACCTCCCGCCGCCCCAGGATCGTGGGGAGGTATCTCCCCTTCCTCGGGCGAGGAATGCGGGCCACCGGAGAGTCACACCTCAATACCTCTCGATGGAGGAACTTGATGGCGCTGAGGGCCTGACTGACGTAGCTGTAGGAGTATCCCTGGTCCATGAGGCGGAGGAGCCATCCCCTGCACTCCTCGTAGGTGCATCTCGGGTCGTTCTTCCCGCGGACCCGGTAGAACCGGGTCAGGTGGCCCAGGTACAGCCGCCGGGTTCTGGGGCTGAAGCCCTTGAGCCGCATCTCCTCCTCGGTCCGGTTCAGCAGGGTGGCGAGAGGTTCGGGCAGAGATCTCCGGGGGTGTGTCATCTTCCAGGGTGCGGCCGAACCGAGGGCGCTGGAATGGTGGGACGGGAAAGGGGGATGGATGCCCCGCGGCAGCCACACAGCGTGGGAGCCCGGGATTCCCAGGAGCTGGACCTGAGAAAGTCCAAGCGGGGTAAGGTATCGCGACATGAACCAATATGTGCCGGACACTGGAGCCTCTGGAGGTCCTCCTCCTCCCCTCCGCCTCCCGGAGCGGCTCGACCCTGAGATCTTCCACCTTCCGGTGGAGAAGATGCGGGACGGGTATTACTCCGATAAGTACTTCGTCCGGGCCCGGGAAGTCCTCCAGCATCATGGCCGCGACCCTCAAGTGACCGTCCAGGTCTTCCAGAAGAGACGCGCGTTCGTGGCCGGCACCGATGAGGCCATCGCCATCCTGAAGCTCTGCCTGAGCCCAGGATACGACTTCACCGACCTGGAGGTGAAGTCGCTTCGAGACGGCGACCGGGTGGAACCGTGGGAGACGGTGATGCACATCACCGGGCCTTATGCAGCCTTCTCCCACCTGGAAACCCTGTACCTGGGTGTTCTGGCCCGGCGGACCCGCATTGCCACCAATACCCGGGCCGTGGTGGAGGCAGCCTGGCCGGACCCCATCATGTTCTTTCCCGCCAGACACGACCACTGGATGGTCCAGACCGGAGACGGATGGGCCGCCCACGTGGCTGGAGCCATCGGGGTGTCGACCGACGCCCAGGCCTCCTGGTGGGGATCGGAGGGGATCGGCACCGTTCCCCACGCCCTCATTGCGGCCTTCTGCGGCGACACCGTGGCGGCCACCGAAGCCTTCGCCGAAGCCATGGACGAAGATGTCCGGGTCATCTCCCTGGTGGACTTCGACAACGACTGCGTGGGCACGTCTCTGGCCGTGGCCCGGGCCATGGGGGAGCGTCTTTGGGGCGTCCGTCTGGACACGGGGAGCACCATGGTGGACAAGGCCCTGATCGGGGAGATGGGGGAGTTCGACCCCAGGGGCGTGAACCCGGTCCTGGTGGAGCGGGTCAGGGAGGCCCTGGACGCCGAGGGATTCCACCACGTCAAGCTGGTGGCCTCAGGGGGGTTCACGGTGGAGAAGATCCGCCGCTTCAAGGCGCTGAAGGTGCCCGTGGATTCCTATGGGGTCGGATCGGCCCTGGTGATGGGCAGCTACGATTACACAGCCGACGTAGTTCGGTTGGAGGGTGAGCATGTGGCGAAGGCCGGTCGGAAGTACCGGGAGAACCCGAGGATGGAGTTGGTGCAGTGAGGGCCAATCCGGGGGAAGGAGCGGGTCCAGTGATGGACACGGCGAGAGTGGGTTGGGTGGTGGATGCCCAGATGGACTTCATGAACCCGAACGGCCGGCTCTACGTGAGAGACCTGAGCGACGATTCCGATCCTGGATCGAAGCTCATCGTTGGGGTCCTGGAGAAGGTTGTGGCGTGGATGTACGACCATTGCGATGCGATTGTCTTCACTGGCGATTGGCACTCCCACGACGATGCGGAGATCGACGCCGAGAACCCGGATCCGGCAAGAGGCACCTACCCCCCGCACTGCATGGGCCGCTCCGAGGACCCTGGGGAGCGTGAGGGAGCCCGGGTCATCCCCGAGTTGCGGCCCGACAACCCCCTGAGCGTCGGCCTGGAGGCCTCGGCGGAAGAGGCCCGGAGCCTAGCCGCCCAGGCAGTCCGGGGAGGGCGCCCGCTATTCATCCAGAAGAACCGCTTCGACGTCTTCGAGGGAAACCAGGCCACCGAATCCCTGATCCGGGGCTTGGCGGAAGCGCTTTCGCGCCCCCTGCATTTCTATGTGGCTGGCGTGGCCCGGGACGTATGCGTCACCCAGGCGGTGGACGGGATGCAGGCCCGGGGCCTCCATGTCACCGCCCTGAAGGACGCGACCTGGGGATTGGGGCTGGAAACGGAGGAGGTCACCCTGGCCAGGTGGGCCCAGAAAGGCCGGGTCCTCACCGTGGACGAGCTACCGGATTGATCCTTCGGCCGGCCCCGAGAAGGGCAGCGCTTGCTAACCCCCGAAGTGCCACCGGTCCCCCCTCCTCTCCGGGACGGGGATCAGCGTTTCGTACCCCCGTTCAGCCATCACCCGGGCAAACTCATCGCCCTTCTCCTTCTCGCTCTCCCTCCCGAAGTGTGTGGGGAAGAAGGCATCGGGCAGGAAGTGATCAAGGAGATAGGCCACCTGGTGTGAGTACTGCCACTGCTCGTCGTGCAGACCGGCGTGAAAGACCAGGTCCATGTGATCCGTCAGGGTGGCCAGGTACTCGAAGTCGGGGATGTAATCCTGGCGGTAATCCCCGTTGTGGTAGATCCAGGCACCCTCGATGTGGACCAGGAAGGCCACCTCGGGAACGCCCGAGTGATGGGAGTTGATGGTGTACACCTGGAGTCCATCCACTTCGGCTGACGCCCTGGGACCGACCATGTAATGGTGAAGAGGATTCTGCCCAGCCTCCCACCCGAAGAAGTAGGTAATGTCCTCCGCTTCCTCCTCCCAGCTCAGGATGACAGGATCGAAGTGGTCCGAGTGGGAGTGGGTGGTGAAAACATGAACCTGGAGTCCTTCCAGGTCCTTGGGTTCGATTTGACCGTCGGCGAACCCCGCGGCACCCTCATCGACCGCAAGCGTCCCGAATTCCTCCTGATAGTCGAAAACCAGAAGCCTGGTCCCCACCTGTACGACGAAACCACAGTGACCCAGGTACCACACCGTCAATCCCTCGGCCTGTGGTTGCCGGGCGACGAGAGGATGTGGGTTGGTCCAGTGTGTGGGCCGTGGAGCAGGGCCGAGTCCGTGGTAGGCGCCGACGCTGGGGGAGAGCACCGAAGTGGAAGGGGTGGAAGAGAGGACCAGGAGGGAGACGAAGAGCTTGGCCAGAGCCGGGACCATGGTTTCCTCCAGGAGGGGAATCGTCTGGAGCGCGGGGGGGGTCGGACGGCGGTGGCGCCCCCTCCGGGATTCCCTTCGCTCTACGGTCGGGTCGACCTGGAGGTTACAGGGCCCCGTTGGAGACCTTCTCGTCCAGCTCCTCGAGCGTGAACCGAACACTCACCACGAACGGCTCCTCCCCCTCCACCCAGTGGCCGTATGTGGTTACCACGAAGGTGCCGTCGGGCAGCACCTCCACCCCAGGGTAGGCCGCGTCCCAGGCAGCCTTGTTGTCCATGAAACGCACCCTGTACTGACCCTCCCTCCCCTCGAGGAGATCGTCGAACGTGCCCACCCATCCCACCCAATCACCCTTGGTCCTGCTCCCTTCAGCCATGTCCCGGAAGCTCACGAGGAGCCGTCCGTCGAGGCCGTACTTGGCCGTATGGCGGTCCCCGGTGAGGGCAGCTGGAAGCTCCCTCGGCTCACTCCAGGTCGCTCCCTCGTCAGTGCTGAAGACCACGAACGAATTGTGGGTCCGGCTGTTTTCTCTTAGGAGGAGGGCTAAGGTGCTTCCGTCGGGAGAGCGTATGGCGCCGGGCTCACAGAGGTCGGCATCCGGGTAGTGCGCCACCACTTCCGGCTCACCCCAGGTGAGGCCGCCATCGGCGGAAACCGTCTTGAAGACATGGAATTCGGACCGCTCGCCCGCGTTTCGGAGGAACCGACCGTCATCGTGGAAGAGCGCCATGTGGTCCCCGTTCCTGAGCCGCACCACCGACGACATGGCCACGATGCCCCCGAATTCCCCGATGGGTTCCAGGGGAGACCAGCTCTCTCCCTCATCCTCCGACACGGCCATCCGGATGGGATAGAGCCCAGAAAAGAGCACCAGGCGGCGCTTCCCTTTCGAATCCTCTACCCTGAAGAGGGTCGGAACCTCCCGGGAGGTGGCCCAGTTCTCCGGTACCGGGAGCCGGTCCGACCAGGTGAGGCCTCCGTCCGGGCTCCGCTTCATGACGATGGACCCCCGGCCGTGCCCCTTGGGATAAACGGTGAGAATGGAGATCCCGTCCTCCAGCAGAACGGTCGTCGGATGCCCCAGGTACTGGCCCGGCTCACGGTCCACCACCACCTGCCGGTGGGTGTCTCCCGCCAGGTCCACGGTAGGGATTCCGAAGGGAGTGTCCTGTCCCGCCGCCGAACAGGCCACGGCCGCTTGAGCCGCCAGGGAAGCGGCCAGCCCAGGAACGAAAGGTCCACCGACCACCCGAAAGCGTGGACGTCGCATGTCTGCTCCCTTCACAGGCCCAGGGCCTGGGCTCTCAGATCCTGGATGATATCCGCAGACATCCAATAGTTGTCCGCGTTCCCCTCCGGCCGGCTGTTCCAGAACAGGACCTGACCGTCTCCGGATACCATCGGACACATGTCGTTGACCGGAGTGTTCACAGGCAGGCCCATATTCAACGGCACCGTCCATTCCCCGGCCACCGTCTTGAAGGAGATGTAGAGGTCGGTCCCTCCCAGGGAGTCTGATCGGTCCATGCTCGTGAAGATGATGTAGCTCTCGTCCGGGGCGATGAAGGGGGAGTTTTCACTGGCCGGGGAATTGATGACGGGGCCGAGGTTCTCGGGAGTCTGATACTCCCCATCCGAGATCCGTGATACATATACGTCCCCGCCCCCATGTCCGCCGGGGTCGCCGGAACCGAAGTAGATGCTCCCGTTGGCGGCCACCGAGAACTGCCAGTGCATCCCCATGGTGTTGGGGCCGCCTTGGATGATCCTGGGGTCGCTCCAGCCCCCAGCGGTCCGCTCGACCACCCAGATGCGCTCTTCGCTCCCCCCGGACTCTCCTTCGGCACCCCGTCTCGAGATGAAGTAGAGCTTTTCCCCGTCAGGGGAATAGAAGGGCACATCGTCGTCGGTGAAAAAAGTACTTGAGAACGGAGCAAACCTCGGGGGAGTCCACGTGTTCCCCTCCAACCGGGACGTGAGGATCCGGCCGTGCGTGTACCCCGTCTCATTGGGCATAAAGGAGGACACCCAGGCGGCCTCTCTCCCGTCGGGGGAGAAGGTCACGGTGCCGTGCTCAAACCGGCTGGATGAAACGAGGTCTCGTGCGAAGACCTCCGGTTCCGATCCAGGCGTCCCTTGCCCGAGCCAGGGGCCAACAAGGCGGCGGTCGGAGACAGCCCGAGTGGCGCCTTGAGCCTCGAGCAGGCGGGCCACCGCCGCTTCCCCGTAAGTATCTGTCAGGGAAAGAGGCGTGTGCCCGCCGAGGGATGCCGCATTGACCTTCGCCCCTCTTGAGACGAGAAGCTCCACGGCCTCTTCCCTACCACGCTCCGCAGCATAGTGCAGAGGTGTCCAGCCGTATCGATCTCCCTCCATGAGGTCCATGCCCCGGTCCAGTAGGACCGCGACGATGTTCTCAGACCCTCCCTGTGCAGCTGCGTGAAGAAGCGTTCCCCCATTTGCCGTTCGACTACCGAGGTCCGCTCCAGCCTCTACCATCTCCTGAAAGAGCCGCTCCAACCCCCCGTCGGCAGCGAATTCCGTGATTGTGGCGGTCCTGGTCCCAGTTGGATCGAGAGCGGCACCACCATCGAGGAGGGCGTCCACGACATCTCGGAACCCTCTCCAGGCAGCGAGCTCGAGACTGGTCGACCGAAACCGGTCGAGGGCGTCGGGGTCCGCACCGCCTTCCAGGAGGGCCCTGGCACATGGCCCGCACCCGCTCTCCCTGGCCACCAGGAGAAGGGGGGTCCTTCCATAACCGTCCCGAAGATCTACCTCCACTTCCCGTTCCAGTAGGAAGCGGACTGCCGCCTCCTGGCCACTCATTCCAGCCCAGTGAAGTGGCGCATGGCTGTCGTGGTCCTGGCGGTTCGGGTCGGCTCCGTGGCTAGAAAGGAGTGCCATGATCTCGACATTGCCGGCACCGGCCGCGAAATGAAGGGGCGTTTGTCGTCGTTCGTCCTCGGCCCGGGCTACAGTCGGGTCTTCCTCCAAGAGCCGCCTTACCGTCGCCGCGTCCCCTTCCCGGACAGCCTGCACAATGGCCTGAGCCCCTGAGGGTTTCGGCAGGAGAGCAAGGAGGGTGAGGAGGACAGGGGATATTGTGCCTAGACGCATGACAGACTCCTGGAAACGCGCTGAGTTGCTGGAGAGAGAGCCGTCCAAACGATCCGGTCCATGGTATGAAGGCTGCCGGGGGTGTGCCAGACATCCCTTCCCTCCCCCGTATGCCTGCGTGGACCTTCTCCGCGCCAACGGGGGTTCCATGCTTCGACCCCGACCCTTTTTCACCCACCGAACAGGACCAGCCCATGACCGACGTCGACGCGCTCAGGTATCCCACCGGTCCCTTCGATCCCAAGCCGAGCCTCACGTCTCAGGAGCGGGCCGACCTCATCGAAGAGCTGGCCCATTTCCCTGCGGATCTCCGCTTCCTGGTGATGAGCCTGCCCGATGAGCAGTTGGACACCCCGTACAGAGAAGGAGGCTGGACCGTGCGGCAGGTCGTTCACCACCTGCCCGATTCGCATCTCCAGGGGTACGTGCGCTTCAAGCTGGCCATGACGGAGGAATCACCCACCATTAAGACCTATGGGCAAGCCGAGTGGGGAGAGACGGCGGATACCCGGACGGGGCCGGTGGAGATGTCCCTCGACCTCCTGGAAGCCCTTCACGAGCGGTGGGCCCTCTTCCTGAAGTCTCTCACGGAGGAGGATTTTTCTCGGGAGTATGTGCACCCGGAGATGGGTGCAGTTTCCTTGGAGAAGACACTGCAGTTGTACGTGTGGCACGGAAAGCACCACCTGGGGCACATCAAGCTTGTGGCTGAGGGTTGAGGGGACGGGCAGGAAAGAGCGTAGGTAGATGGAAGAGGGACCTCAACCTGCGGCCCCGATCCGGAAGAGGCTCGCCCCGGAACCTCGACCGGCTAGTCGGCCCCGACAATCAAGCTCCGCCGTTCCAGAATCAGAACGTCGCGCCAGCGGTCCTCCATCTTCCCGAGGCGTTCCCGGGTGCCGATGACTCGGAACCCACACTTTTCGTGAACCTTCACACTCCCCACGTTCTCAGGGAATATCCCGGCCTGGAGGGTCCAGTACCCGGCTTCCTCCGAAGCCTTCACGAGGCTGTCCAGAAGCAGAGTCCCGATCCCCTTCCCCCGGGCGTCTTCTGCGACATAAACCGCCACCTCCGCAACTCCCCCGTAAACGCACCGATCCGAGACCGGGCTCAGCCCGGCCCACCCCAGAACCACACCCTCCCCTTCCGCTACCAACCGGCAAACCTTCACGAACTTGTCGTCCCAACCCTCCCAGGCTGGAGCCTCAGTCTCGAAGGTGGCGTGACCCGTAGCGATGCCATCCCTGTAAATGTTCCTTACCTGGGGGTAATCATCGGCCGAGAGGGGCCGGATCTGGATCTGAGTCATCGGCGTTTGATCTGAAGAAGGAAATCCGCTGGTCCCGAACCTATCTTTAGTATGTTGGGGTGGGGGTGCCGCAAGGGTCTTCTTCCAAGGATGCGTTCAGAGCATGACAGACCGTCGCTCGCAGCTTCCCCGGCTCGCCTTCTTCGTTTCTCCCATCGCCTGGGTCCTCGCCGGGTGCGGAGGGGAGGGAGTCACCGGGCCCAAGGCGAAGGACCCACCTGTCGTAGACCGCCACGCTGCGATTCCCGCCGACGCCGTCAAGGGCACGCCCGCCACCGACCTCCACCCACCGATCCTCCACTCGGCAGAGTACGAAGAGCCGGTTCCCATGCCCGTCATCAACACGGCTGGCGGAGAGGACGCCCCGTTCATCCCGGCAGGGCGGTCCGAGATGTACTTCTTCTTCGGTGCGGTACTGGAAGAGGACCCGTCAATCGCCATCCGGGATCCCGTGAACGGGATCTGGGTCTCGACGCGGATGGGGGGTATCTGGCAGGAACCGACGCTGGTTTGGCTCCAGGACTACGATGAGCTCGCCCTGAACGGGTGTCCCGTGGTGGATGGCAACGAGATGTACTTCTGCACCGCCAGGGCGGGGTACACAGGGCTTCAGTGGTTCCGGGCCGAGTACGCCAATGGGTCGTGGGGGAACTGGGGGCTCGCCGATATCCCATCGGAATACGAAGTAGGAGAGTTCCACATCCACGGGGACGAGCTTTACTACGATTCTCCCCGTGCTGGAGGCGCCGGGGGTCACGACATCTGGATGCTCACCCGGGTCGGGGGCCAGTGGACCAACCCTGTCAACGTCACCGCGGTGAACACAGTGGCTACCGAGAGCCGCCCCTACGTGACCCCCGACGGTAACGAGCTCTGGCTCACCTTGGGCTATCAGGGGACGCCCGCTGTGGTTCGGTCCAGGAGGGTGGCGGGGCAGTGGCAGGAACCCGAAATGATCGTGTCCCAGTTCGCTGGCGAACCCACTCTGGATGCAGCAGGAAATCTCTACTTCGTCCACCACTTCTACGAAGACGGGGTGATGAAGGACGCCGACATCTACGTGGCGCACCGGAAGTAGAGTCCGAAAGCGGTAAGACCCCGGGTCGGAACCAGGCTTCTGGTCGGAGTAGCGGATCGCACTGGGCCCCCTGCTTTCGCCGTCCCTACTCGTTCCTCAACACCTGGGCCGGATCCAGAGCGGCCGCCCTGCGAGCCGGAAGGTATGCCGCCGCCACCACCGCTCCCGCCAGGGCGAGACCAGTAAGGGAGAGGACCGCCGGATCCCATGGCCTGACCCCGTAGAGGAGGTTCCTCATCACCTGGGTGAGGGCCAGGGACCCTGCCAGGCCCAGTACGAGGCCCAGCACCGCCAACCGCACGCCACTCCTCAGGCTCAACCAAAGGATCTGTTGGTGGGCCGCTCCCAGGGCCACCCGGATCCCGATCTCGTGGACCCTGAGGCTCACCATGTAGGCCATGACCCCGTACACGCCCACAAGCGCCAGGCTCATCGCCAGGGCAGCGAAGAGACCCAGGAGTCGGACCGCGAAGCGCTCCTGGCCCACAGACTCCCAGACAGCTGCTTCCATAGTTCGCACCGTGGAGAGGGGCTGGAGGGGATCCAGCGCCAGAACCGCCTGACGGACCGGTGCCATGAGGGTCGCGGGATCACCGTGGGTCTTCGCCACCACGGTAAAGAACGGCCAGGGGTC
>JBDHCH010000111.1:0-12444 GCA_039592115.1 Gemmatimonadota bacterium
GAGCTGGAGTACGTCCGAGACAGACGCGCTGAGGCGCTCAACCTCACGGAGGCTGATCTCGAGAGGCTCGAGGCAGAACTCCGGGAGCTTGTCCTGATCGGTCCAGCGCTTGAGACGCTGGAGGTTCAGCTTGATGGACGTAAGGGGGTTTCGAATCTCGTGGGCGAAGTAGGCGGAGAGCTGCCCGACCACAGCCAACCTTCCACTCCGATCCACCTGGCCCATCATCTCCCGGAGCCGTTCCAACATCCGGTTGAATGCCAGGGTCAGCTGCCCCACCTCCCCGTCGGTTGGGAGGGGAAGCCATGGGTTCAGCTCCCCGGTCCCGATATGCTCCGCGGCCCGGGTCAGCTCACGGAGAGATTTCGTGAAGCGGCCCAGGAAGATGTAAAATGCGAGACCGGTAAAGAGGGCAAGACCGAGGACGAACGCCCAGTAGGCCGCCACCAAACGGTTCAGGGAAGCCAACGCAGCGCTGGAGCTCGAAGCGGCGACCACTGCCCACCCTCGATGGGGGAGATATTCAACCGCCCCGAAGCGGGATTCTCCCTGTTCCTTGAACCTGAATCCCCTCGAGGGGGTGGCGGAACCGGCCATCGCTTCGCTGAAGCCCGGAAAGACCTTGCCGCAGTCTTCAGCCATCGGCGTTCTATCCGCTTGGCTGAAAAGCACCCGGCCGGTGGTGGCATCCAGAAGAGCGACTGAATGGTTGGACGCCCAATCCGCTACCGGGAGCAGATCCGAAGCCCAGAAGGCCGCCCTTACCGAAATCCCGCCCTCGGTTTCCGGCAAAGCGAATGCGAACTCGAGGAGGGTGGAGCTTCCCTGGCCCGTCATCCGCACTGGGTTCTCAGGGATGGATCCCAGGAGGATCGGGGAGGATGCCATGGGGCCAGAAACCTCGAGGAACTCCGCCCGCCTCAACCACGGGTCCGACGCAGCTCCCAGGTCTCCCTCGTTCTCTCCTCCACCGAGTCCCTGCTCCATGAGGCCTGACCGGGCCAGAGCCCTCAACGCATCCTCGATCTCCGAACTCCGAACCTCCAGATGGCTCCGCAGGCTCCCGGCAGTCTCGCTCAGATGCGCGTGGACGGCGCCCGTCAGGAGGCTCTGAGACTGCCAGTAACTGAACGCCGCCAGGGTCAGCAATGGCACAATGGCCAAGCCGACGAATAGGAGGATGATTCTGAAGCGGAGTGACATCTCGGTCAGTTCGTTCCTTTAATAGTTTCCTCACGAAAATAGGCCCGAATTCGCCTTGGACCTCTAATGCAACCAGGGGACCATAAACATATGATTCCAGCGTGTCAGTGGATGTAAATCGAACTAATACATACACTTGCGGCGGCATGGATTGCATGTGTCAGCCTCCCGAATTCGAGGGTTTTTTGTGGTGTTGCAACAGTGAAGCTGCAGGACCGCAACAACCCCTGTATGGAGCGTTATGCCGTCAACGTTTTTTTCTTCCGGGAGGCAGCGATGGCTTGTACGCAGGGCTCAGTTGAATCCCGGTCGATTCTGGCCGGGTGCGTTACGTGAGCCGCAACCCTGCTTGGGAGGATATCCCAACGCATGGGTTCGGGCTGAGTCCTCCGGCGGCGCACCTGGACAGGACGGCAGGGCGGGGGGAGTCACCCTCCGGTGAGGACCAGACCGCTTTCGATTGCCCTGGCCATCATTCAGGGTGTAGCCTTATGGTAGTTCAGACCAGCTACCCGGAATCCGAGAGAACGCCAATGACCTCCAGCTCCTTCACCAGGGCGCCGTCACACCTGCAACGGAAACGCGTTCAGGTGCTCCTGAGGGGTGGCCGGTCCCTGGAGGGGATCATCCACATTCCCGAGGGGCAGCCCCTCCTCCACTTCCTGGGGATGAAGCGGTATTTCCTCAACCTGACGGACGTCAGGAATGCCGGAGCCGGCGAGGAAGAGTACACGATCCACCACTTGAGCCTGCGGATGTCCAATTTGGTCTGGGTGATCCCCATGGACGATACCCTTTTCGTCACAACCGCCTCCCCGCCGGTCGACTCGATTAGAACCGTGGAACTCCAGCTGGTGGATGGGTTGACGCTCAACGTCACCCTGAATATCGCGGAAGAGCAGAGGATGTCGGACTACCTGGACGCGAACCCGGGGTTCCTCCCGCTCTGGTCAGCCCGGATCCCGGAGACCTCCCAGGTCATCGAGCGCTCAGTGGTGAACCACGAGGCGATTCTCGCCATAAGAGAACTGAACGGCCCGGAATAGAGTTGGAGGAGCCGGGTTCACCCGCTGGAGAGAACCCTACGTACGGCTTCCCCGGCGAGCTCGATCTCCTCTGCGCTCACGTCATGGTGGGTGATGAGGCGGATGCGGCGGCCCTTGGGGGGATTCACGAGTACCCCTTCCCCCTGCAGCGCGGTGACGAATGCGCCCGCATCCATCAGGGATTCCGGGATCTCGGCGAAGAGGATGTTGGTTTCCACCTCATCTGCCGGGGGATCCAATACGAGGCCCGCCTCGGCCAGAAGTCCCGCCAGTCGTCTCGCATTGGCGTGGTCTTCCGCCAGGCGATCCACCATGGTGTCCAGGGCCAGGATCCCGGCAGCTGCGAAGATCCCCGCCTGCCGCATCCCCCCACCGACAACCTGTCGCCAACGCCGGGCCTGATCGACGAAGTCTTCCGAGCCGAGACTCAGGGCCCCCACGGCGCACCCCAAACCCTTGGTCAGGCAGACGGTCACACTGTCCACCGACGCCGTCAGCCTGTGAACAGGAACGCCCAGGGCCACCGAGGCGTTGAATATCCTGGCTCCGTCCAGGTGCACTTTGAGCCCCAACTCCCGGGCTTTCTCCGTCAGAGCTACCGTTTGCTCGAGGGAGAGACAACACCCCCCGGCCGCGTTATGGGTGTTCTCGAGGCAGAGAAGAGTGGTCTGGGGATGAAGAACTGCCTCCGAAACCACCGCCCCGGCCACCTGCTCCGGCGTCATCCTTCCCCGGATTCCCTCCACCAGACGGGGGGTGAGGCCACCCAGAGCCGAGAGGAAGCCGCCTTCGTTGTTATAGATATGAGAAGAGGCCTCCAGCACGATGGATTCGCCTCGTCGGGTGTGGGAGAGGACGGCGACCGCGTTGGCCATGGTCGCGCTGAAGGTCAGCATGGCCGCTTCCTTCCCGAATAGCTCCGCGGCCCTCTCTTCCAGAGCCAAAACTGTTGGATCGGCCCGATAGTAGTCGTCCCCCACCTCCGCAGCGGCCATGGCCTGTCGCATCGCAACGGTCGGCGTCGAGACGGTATCACTGCGCAGGTTTATCATGAATCGGCTTCTTCTCTGCGATCAGGTTCAAGGTTAATAAGACCACACGGACCCGAGGTCAGGGCACGGGCGCCCGCTCATCTCCCCCCCCCGACGGCTTGTCAGCACCCCCGAGAGGAGCCATACCCCCATCACGAGGGCAGCGGCCAGGTATCCGTCGATGGCATAGTGCCAACCCAGGTGAAAAGACCCCACGAGGATCAGGAGGGCATACCCGGCGGCGAGCCATCCCAACCAGCGGTGCCAGGCCCAACCCGCCACCGCGATCAGGACCACCACAGCTACATGCATGCTCGGCATAGCCGAGATCCCCCCGTACAGGTTCTCGGCGTCGGTGGAGAAATACTCCCAGAGCCTTGCCTGGGTCGCCAGGGCAGAGGTGCCCTCCAAGCTTTCCAGAAGGGGGGAGAACCGCACCGAATCCCCCGCGAGCTCGGCGAAATACGCCGGTCCCCCCGAAGCGAAGAGGATGGCGGCAAATGAGCCGCCGAGCATCATGACCGCGGAAAAGGTCAGGAAGAACCGGGACCGCGCCCGGAGGGGAGCCCAAGTTGCGAACACGGGAATCGACGTGATGAGGACCACATACCAGGAAGTGTACACCCAATCGAGGAACCGGAGGCCGGGCCCACCCAGGACGGTGTGTGTCCACCGCCAGGGGTCCCGTCCGAAGTGAACAAATGCATCCACCGCCGCCAGCCAGCGATCCGAGTCGTATGCGGTGAGGCTCGGAATTCCCTGCTTGAACGAGGCATAGATATCGAACGTATAAACCGTCCCCAGGATGAGGAACGGGATCCCAATCAGTCGCTCGGCCAGGTCCCGGGACGTCAACTCGGTCCGCATAGCCTTCATCGTCCCGCGAAGAGTCCGCTCCCGGACCAGCCCCGTCCATGCACCGAGCCCGAAGAGGTACGCAACGATCAGGATGGGGACGATCCGGATCCCCACCACTGCGCTCAACCCCCGTCCGAGTTCCGGGCGAAGTCCGAAGGCCAAGGCGGAGAGGTAGTAAAGGCCCACGATGGCTGCGAACACAGCGTAGGGCGTCACCCGGGACCACCAGGAGGTGCTCCTGTTCCATCGGTCACCGGTATCCTCGGTCCTTTCCATGCGGAGATTTTGCCTCACCGAACGCTCATGCACAATGAAGAGCCCGAGATTGCCGGAATGAAGAACCTCACTGGCTCACGAACATTCAAGCGAAGGGAAACCGGATGTCATGCCCGACTCTCAATCCCCTTTCGGCTAGGCCCGAACTCCTGTACCTGTTCTCCGTCCCGAATCTTTCAAGGGCACCACATCCCCAGGAGCTCCACATGCGCTGCGCCCCCATACTCCTCGGCCTACTGGCGGCCACCCTTCCGATCCGGTTCGACGGTGGACTCACCGTTGATCAGCTGAACGCCCAACGATCGGCAGCATACGTGGCTCGGAGGTTTCGGGAGGCCAACGGACCCCGGATCCTCAGGGAATATGCCGAGTTCCTCTCCATCCCCAACGTTGCGTCGGATTCGGCGGGGATCTGGAGGAACGCTGAGCACATCCGGAATGAGCTGTTGGAGCGTGGCGTGGATGCGCGACTCCTGACCCTCCCGGGAGCCAACCCCATCGTCTTCGGCGAGCTGCAGGTCCCCGGTGCCACCCGGACCCTGGGGCTCTACGTCCACTACGACGGACAGCCGGCCGACCCCGCCAACTGGACCCATCCTCCGTGGGAGCCCGTCCTTTACTCCCGGTCCATGGAGGTGAACGGGGAGCCCCTCCCCTTCCCGGCCGACGGCGAGATGGTGGATCCGGAGTGGCGCATCTATGGCCGCTCCGCGGGGGACGACAAAGCCCCCATTGGGGCCATGCTCCCGGTCTTGGAGGCCTTCGGAGCCGAAGGGGTGACCCCCACGTCGAATCTCGTCTTCTTCTTCGAGGGCGAAGAGGAGGCCGGATCCAGAAACCTGGGGCGGTTCCTGGAGAGCTACGCCGACCTGATCCAAGATATCGACGTCTGGCTCTTGTTCGACGGTCCCGTGCACCAGAGTGGCCTCCCGAAGCTGAGCTTCGGGGTCAGAGGCGTCACGGGCCTGGAGGTCACCCTGTACGGGCCGATCCGACCGCTGCATAGCGGGCACTACGGGAACTGGGTCCCGGTCCCCGGGCAGATGATGGCCCACCTCCTCGCGTCCATGAAGGCGGAGGATGGCACGGTGCTGGTTGACGGGTTCTATGACACTGTGGAGCCGTTAGGGGAAGTGGAGCTGGAGGCTCTCCGCAACCTCCCAAGCTACGACGACGAATTGAGGGCCGAACTCGGCCTGGCCTGGACCGAGGGAGAAGGGCAGACACTGGCCGAACGCCTTCTTCTCCCTTCCTTGACGGTTCGGGGCTTGACCAGTGGGGCCACCGGAAGACTGGCCCGAAACGTCATCCCGGCTACGGCAACCGCCGCCATCGGCATCCGATTGGTGAAGGGGAACGACCCTCAGCACATGGCAGGGCTGGTCGAGGAGCACATTCGGCAACAGGGATACCACATCGTCCGGGAAGATCCGGACATGGCCACGCGCCTCAGGTACACGAGGATCGCGAAGGTCACGGGAGGGGGAGGTTACCCGGCGGCCCGTTCCGCCATGGACCTACCCATTCTGCAGGATGTAGTCGAGGCGGCCAGGAGAGCCGCCGGGAATGAGGAAGTCGTGCTGAACCCGGGCTCGGGAGGGTCATTGCCCCTCTATCTCTTCACCGACGTCCTCGAGAAGCCGATCCTCATGGTCCCGATTGCCAACCACGACGACCTGCAGCACGCACCGGACGAGAACCTGCGGATTTGGAACCTCTGGTACGGGATCGATCTGTACGCCCAGCTCTTCACCATGCCGCCCACCTGACGGACGGAAGAGGGAGGTGGCGGTGTTCCTCGTCCACTTCCGAGGCATGGTCCACGACTGATGAGGTATGTGGAGGGGCTTCCGCGCCAAGCCCAGGAGGCCCGGAGGAGGGTCCCGGCGGTCGCCTCAGGGGCGCACGGTCAGAAGGAACGGCTCCTTCCAATCCGGCCAGCCGACGATATCCCCCCGAAACCGAAGCCACCAAACCACCTGGTTATGGGGGGCGCCGAATGAGGGGGGCCCGTCTTCCGGCAAGGTGAGCGTTCCTTTCCTCCGCAGCCCACGGTGAGGTTCGATCAGGAGGTCTTCAGCAAGGGAGAGGCGCTTTTCGAAGACGACCCTCCGGTGATGGGATTGGTACTGGCCATGTCCGTGCACCACGCGCTCCTCGCACTCCAGGACGGCTTCCAGCACCCGTAGCTCTGTTCTCTGCTCAGGGCGGAGGGCCAGGCTGAAGCGTATCGCCTCCCCCAGACCCAGCTCGGTGGTGCTGAGGTTCACCGTGGGCTCCCCGAGCTTCCCTCGGCCCAGCCGTCCCCAGATTCCTATGAGCATCATGAGGAAGCCACCGGCCAACAAGCCGAAGAGCAAGAACCTTTCCGCGCCCTCGAGCTCCCAGTTCTGGGAGGCCCCGAACAAGACGCCTCCCAGGAACAGCACGATTGCGAACGTCACCCAAAGACCTTTCAACCCTCTCTTCACCGCCTCCAATTCCGTGCGTTTCTGAGGTCTGGGACCCAGATCGAACCCCTCACTCTCGGGGTCGGGGATGAGTCGAACGGGAAGGCTTTCCTTGATGCCGGTCTTCAGCATGGCTCGGTCGAAGGTGGCACTCAGATTCCAGACGACTCGGAGAATCTTCCCGCCATAGGAAACCGGGCCCAGAGGCGCATTCATGGAGAACGGGAATCGATGCTCCTCTCCTGCCCTCCAATGGCTGGCCGGGGCCAATAGTACCGATCCACCCGCTCCCGTCACCCGATTCCCCTTCCCTTCGGTGTTCCAGAGGAATTCCAGCTTGAGTTCCTCGAACTCCAGGTCCTCGACTGCATGAACCTGGACGGATCCGGATAGGGGCTGCCCCGTCTTCAGTTCCAGAGTGGGATGTCCTCCACCGGGATCGAGCGGGGAAACTGGGCCAGGGGGTTCATCGAAGAAGAACGAGACCCGAACGAGATCGGCCATGGCAACCTCAACCTCCTTCCCCGTAGACGAAGCGCTCGATTTCCCCGTGGATGCGGGCGACGGTCCCCGGAGACGGAGGGCGGGTGAAGCGGGAAACAAGAATCGTGACAGCGAAGTTGGCCAGAAGGGACCACACCGCTCCGTGGACCTGGAGCCCGAAGGGGTCGGGAATCACTACCAGCGTCAGATAGAGAACCGTGAGGCCCACGCCCATGCCGGTGAGGACCCCCAGCTTGGTGAAGAGCCGCTTCCCAGGAAAACACACGCCCAACACCGCTGGCATCAACTGAAGCGCACCCGATCCGGACAGGGTCACCAGCGTCACGAGAAACGCGAAGGTCTTCACCGAGAGAACGTATCCCACCGCAAGAAGCGCGACGACGATCAGCCGGCCAACCCAGACGTAATGGGCCTGGGATGCCTCCGGGGCGATGTACTCCTGGTATATATCCCGGGTCAGGACTGTCATGTTCGAGTGGAGGATCGAGTCCAGCGTGGACATGGACGCCGCCGTGGCCCCCGCCAATACGGCCCCCGTCAGCCAGGCTGGGGCGTATCGGAACAACAGCTCCGGAAACACTTGGTCCGGGATGGCCAGGTCCGGAAGGATCACCGCCCCCCCCAACCCCACCATCGCCGCCGGGATGTAGAGCGTCATCAGGTAGATGGGCGTGGTTGCCCCCAGCCACTTGATGGTCTTCCCGTCCACAGCCGTGTAATACCGGATCATCATGTGGGGTTGGAACACGATTCCAAAAGAGAGGGCGATCCCCATCCCGATCCACATCCCCGGGGTGAAGAATCCCTGGGGCCCCGGGAGGGTCAGAAGATCGGGGCGCTGAGCAGCCACCTCGCGCCAGAGCTCCAGTGGGCCGCCAAAGAGCTCGAACGCAAGGACGAGGGCGCCGATCCACACGGCCAGATACATCCAGACACCCTGAACCACGTCGGTCCAGTACACGGCCCTCAATCCCCCGGCCATGAGGTACCCAGCCGCCACTACGAGGAGAATCAGTGTCCCCAGCCAGAAGGGGATCCGGTCCCCGGAGGCAACGGAAAGAATGTATCCCAAACCGGCAGCTTGGACCTGTATGTAGAGGATGGTGAAGACCACCGAGACGATAGCGGTCGCCACTCTCACCCCGTCGGACTCGTAGAAGTCCGCCAACATGTCGGCGGGAGTGATGTAATTGAACTTCTTCCCCAGGGCCCAGATCCGACTTCCCAGAACATATGTGATGGCCCCCACGAGAACCGTCCATGTTCCGGCCGCCCAGAATCCGATTCCGTGGGTGTAGAAGTACCCTCCCGATCCCAGGAAGGCGAAGGCCGAGTGGTACGTGGCCACCACGGTGAGATAGAGAACGATGAAGCCGGCCTTCCTCCCGTAGAGGAGGAAGTCCTCCATGTCCACCGTGAGGCGCCGGTTGGCGACGATGCCCAGGACGATGGTGACGATGAGATATAGAAAGATGAGCGTAGTCGCGACGACCCAGGGCTCCATCTCAGCGTCCCCAGCCCCAGAGGAAGCCTGATCGCCCTGCTCCCCCCTCCATCATCTTCCGGGCCCTCACAGGCGCCTCCGCTGGACCCACAGCAAAACTCCGATCAGGGCCGAATAGACCACCAGGAGGTAGGTGTAAAGAAAGGGGAAGCCGAAGATCCACGGCTCGGTTCGGTTGGCGAAGGTGTGGACGATGGGAGGCTCCACCAATGCGAAGAGACCCAGGAACAGGAGTACAGCGATCCATCCCTGCCGTGTCCGAGGAATGTAGTGGGATCGGTACCTGGGCATGGGATCTCCGAGTGTCTTCATTCGGCGCCCATCTTCATGAGAGGGTCTCGTCAGGAGTGCAGGGCCAGGCTGCAGCGGCCAGGGGTGCGGTGGCCCAAAGAAGGAGGGCCATGATCACAGCGGAACTCAGGCACCAGGCGCAGGTTGCCCCGATGACGAACGGCTCCAGGAACGTGAGATACACGGAGAAGAGAGTCCCAAAGAAGGCGGCGGCCCAGAGGGCCAAGGTGGCGTTGTCTCTCACTCGCTGGGGACCCCAGCGGCCCAGGCTCCAGAACACCAGGATGAGGCCATAGCCCAGAAGGCCCAAGACGCCCACCGGGAGAAACCCAAAAAGGGTGGCGTAGGCGCTCTGGTTCACCGTGTTACAGTCCCCCACCGGGCCACAGGCAGCCGGGGAATGGGTAACCTCGATGAAGCTCAAGTATCCCGCCACGCCAATCCCAACAGCAACGAGGGATGGGAGGATCCATACGGGCCAACTCCTGCCCCCTGTCCTTGGTGGGAATCCCCGAAGGCCTAGACTCGCCAGCAGCCCCAGGAGAACCACAACCGAGAGGGAGTTCCCCGTCGGGTCCTGGTTGAACCGGTCCATCATGGTCATGGATTCCAACTCCCGGGCTGCCGCCGATATGTCCATGAGCCCGGGCACCCCGGCGGAGTCATCCGGGAACCCGGTCTCCGCAGGTTGATCGGTTGGGGCCTCCCTCTCCTCCGGCAGCTGCAAGGGGTCATCCTCCGCGCCTGGAGCTGCCGGGACCGACACCTCGCCCTGAGAATGCGGAGGCTCGCCCCCTTCCGGACCCGGATTGGCAGGGACACCCGCATCCCCTGACGGCTGAGGAGCCTCCCCACCGGGAAGAGGAGGGCCCTCCTCCCCCTGGGCCCCTACCACGGCGGTATCAGGGGAAAGTGGCGGGTCTTCCGGAATCTGGCCCACCGAGTCCCCTTGAGTCCGTGCATCGGGCTCGGGACTCACCGGCTCCGGCTCTGATTCTTCGGGAGGAGCCTGGCGGAGGATCCGCCGACCGGGATACCGGGGATCCAGCGCGTCCTCCCCTTCCAGGAAGGTGAGGAGAGCCGGGAAGTCCGGGAGATCCACGCCATCACCGGCCAACCCCTCGTCGAGGGCGGATCGAAGACGGACGGGAATCTCGATTCCCCCGATGACGAGGTCCTCGGCGATGAGAGCGATGGGAACCACCCAGTCTTCCTGCGGAACCTCCCACTTCCGCAGAGCCGCCCAATAGATCTCGTTGGCCCAACCCTGGCTCACGTCGAGGGCCAGGATCACCAACTCCCGCCCATGCTCCTCCTGCAGCGGAATGAGGTGGTCGTTGATCAGGGCGTGGCAGTGGGGACACGTGGGCGAGAAGAACAGAACGACGTGGACGACCGGCTCCGGGGCCTGGCCCCTGGAGGGGAGGGGCACAGCGAGGGACAACCCCAGAAGGACAGCGACGAATGCCGGCGCCATCTGGCGGCTCTTCACCGGACGCATCTACCGGATCCGAAACCCGAGGGAGATCACCAGGTAGTTCTGGAAGGACTTCACATCACTGTCCTCCGCGATGGCCTTCCTTTCAGCCTCAAGTTGTTGGAGGAAGTTGGCGTCATTCTTCTTGAATCCGGTCGTCTTCATCGTGACCTCCGGCGCACTCCGGAAGGCCATTCCTACATCAAGGAAGAAACCGACCCCGATCCCCATGGGGTCCCCCAGCCCAACCCCGAGGTAGGGTGCCAGGTCACTGTTCTTGATCTCCCCAGTGATAATCCCGATATCCAGCGGCAGGTAGTCCCTGGCTCCGATGCGGGTGGTGGAGAGGGCAGAGTTCGAGAACTTGGCGTCGTCGAGGGAATAGAACAGGCCTCCGGTGAGCCGCGCACGCCGGCCTGCGGGAAAGAAGTCCAGCACGACGAAGCCGTTGGGAGATGGATATTCCACCGCGTACTCGATGTCCGAGAGAGTCATATCCCGTTCATAGGGGAGGAAGGCCAGTTCTCCCCGGACATCGAAATAGTCGTTGATGCCGAAGGTGATATCTCCCCCCACCCCAATCGTTCCTACCTTCGCGGCGAAACGGTAGTTTTGGGCTTCCAGAGAAACCGGGAGGAACGGGGCGAGGGTGCAGACGAAGAAGAGAAGCTTCCTCATGGCTCGATCCACCTCAATCTATTGTGTGTCTCATACGGTCGAGTCAGCGCGGGGCTCACCCCGCACACGGGTCATCGGTTCCCCTCCATGGCCCTGGCCGAAGGGGAGCCCCGAGAAGAGAATGATGATCACGGTCCACCCCTGAAAGCAACCTGTGACTGAGGGATCTCGTCTAACCGGTGCCGTCTGAACCGCCTGTCTCCACCTCCCTGACCATTGGTAATGCCATGAAGATGTGCTTCGGACTCCCCCCCCTGGTTCCCCTCCTTCCGCACCCATCCTTCACATCCCCCAACCCCCCCGGGGCCCTCGAGCTCAGGGGTGGGCCACGGCGGCGAGCCTCTCTCCCGGGTCTCTCCAGCGTGCTCATCCTATCCCTGGCCATGGTTGGCTGCGGGGGGGAGAACCTGTCGGATATTCAGACCCTTACCAGGGATTCTGCCGGAGTCACGATCGTCGAAAGCTCGGACGCCCCGAGCAGGGGGGAAGGCGGATGGGTCCTGGACCAGGCTCCGTCTCTCACCATCGGGACCTTCCAGGGCGATACGCTTTACGAGCTGTATCGGGTGTCCGGTGGGACCCGGCTTTCCGATGGTCGGATCGTGATCTCGGACAACGGGAGCTGCCAGTTGAGGATGTTCGGGCCCAACGGGGAGTTCCTGGGCAGCTGGGGAAGGGAGGGCGAGGGTCCCGGGGAGTTCCAGTCTGTCCAGGTGATGGGGGTTCTCGGAGGAGACACCCTCGTGGTCCTGGATGGAAGGCTGAGACGGATCTCCCTCTTCGAGCCCGGAGCCGGGTTCCTCTCCCAGGGCACCTTCACAGAGGAAGTGGGGCTGACCTTTGTGCCCAACGGGATGTTCCAGGACGGATCCGTGGTGTTCGGAGGTGGATTGTCGTTCGGGCCTGGATCCGACATGCCCACGGATGGGCTACAACGACCGGACACGCCATTCCGGTCAGCGGATCTGGATGGAAGCCTGGTCACGGAATTCGGAGCCATCCCGGGATCCGAGTACTTCATGCGAACCCGGGGCGGCGGTGGCGAGTTCATGATCAGCGCATCCCTCATCCCCTTCGGCAAGCGGCCTGCCGCTTTCGCCCGAGGGGACCGGTTGTACCTGGGAAG
>JBDHCH010000112.1:0-12432 GCA_039592115.1 Gemmatimonadota bacterium
ATTCCTTCCAGCATGAACCGATGGAATCTCGGGCTGGCATACGGATAGTCCGCCAGCAGGATTTCGAGAATCACCAGGGGCCGATTCAGGGATCGGGCCATCTCCGCAGCATGCTGCAGAGCATGGTTCCACCCCAGACGACGGAAGGCCGTCATCCAATAAAGGACGTAGCCCCCCGCCGGGTTCATCGGGGCCTTGTTGACCCTCCGAATCCTGAGCTCGGGCACGGCACTCATGATCCTGACCTACCCGCGAATCACATACCCGTTTCATTCGGAAGAGAGACCCTCTCATGCGTGCCCTAGTCGTCAGCTTTCTCGTCACCCTTCTTCCATTGGCCGCATTCGCTCAGGAGTCGGAAATGAAAACCGTAGTGGACTTCACTCGACCCGACGAGGTCCGATGGAACATCGTCAACGACGGTGTCATGGGTGGCCTATCCTCAAGCGACCTGGAGTTGACCGATGCAGGCACTGGCCTCTTCTCGGGATTCGTTTCCCTGGACAACAACGGCGGCTTTGCATCGATCCGAGCAACCTTCCAATCCATGGACCTCTCGGCATACCAGAGAGTCAGGCTCAAGGTCCGGGGAGACGGCAGAAGCTATCAACTCCGGTTTCGGTTGAGTGGCTCTTTCGACGGCGTGTCCTACACGTCGACGTTCGAGACCCGGCCGGGTGAGTGGATGGAGATCGATCTGCCTTTCGAGACGTTCCAACCGACCTTCAGGGGCCGGGTGCCCCGGGGTGCAGGGCCCTTCGATCCAGCCAAGATTCGGCAGATGGGCGTGCTCATCGGTGACAAGAAGGAAGGATCCTTCGAGCTGGAGATCGCTTGGGTGAGAGCCATGGGCCCGCCATCATGAGGGTCCTTGTCACTGGCGCCACGGGGTATATCGGGGGCCGCCTGGTCCCTCTTCTACTGGCCCGGGGGCACTCGGTCCGGGTTCTGGTTCGGGACGCCAAGCGGTTGGCTTCCAAACCCTGGGCCGACCAGGTAGCGGTGGTCCAAGGAGATGTTCACGACCCATCCGCACTGGCAGAGGCTGTGGACGGGATGGATGCGGCCTACTACCTGGTACACTCCATGTGCACCGGTCCTGATTTCTCCGCGAGAGACCGGGGAGGGGCTGAGGCCTTCGTCCAGGCCGGACAGGCCTTGAAGCAGGTGATCTACCTGGGGGGAATCCTCCCCGGCGGGGGAGATGGACGGGACTCTCGGCATCTCCGTTCCCGGGCCGAGGTGGGTGAGATCCTCAGGGGCGAACTTCCCACCACCGAACTCCGGGCCGGTCCCATCATCGGTGCGGGTTCGGCCTCCTTCGAAATGGTCCGTTACCTCACGGAACGTCTGCCGGTCATGGTAGCCCCGAAATGGATCACCAACATGGTCCAGCCCATCGCAGTGGATGAGGTCCTGGCCTACCTGGTGGGGGTCCTGGGGAGGGAAGAAACACTAGGGGTCATGGACGTGGGCACCGAGCCCTTGTCCTTCAGGGACATGATGCTCGGCTACGCGAAAGTCCGCGAGCTGCCCCGGGCGATCTTCCCCCTCCCGATCCTGGCCCCCGGACTGGCTGCTCTCTGGGTGGGCCTCGTCACGCCCATCCCGAACTGCCTGGCGGTGCCCCTCGTACGAGGCATGGTTAAGCCAGTCCTGGGAAACATGACCCGAAGCCGCACCCTCTTCCCCGAGATTCGACCAAAACCGTACCTGGAAGCGGTTGAAGCGGCATTGGAAAGCACCCGACAGCAGGAGGTTCAGACCCGGTGGAGCGATGCTCTGGGCCGTGACGAGACCTTTCGCCTCGAGGATACCGAGGGGTTGGTGCGGGAAGTTCGAACTCGCCTTGTGAAGGCTGACCAAGAAGAGGTCTTTCAGGCCTTCACTTCCCTGGGAGGGGAGAAAGGTTGGCTGGTTTGGGAGTGGGCGTGGGAGGTTAGAGGGTTCGTCGATCAGATTCTGGGCGGGCCAGGGCGTCGAAGGGGACGTCGCCATCCCACCGAGGTTTCCATAGGGGAGGTCGTGGATTTCTGGCGTGCTGAGGAGATCGAGAAACCCTCTCTCTTTCGCCTTCGGTCGGAAATGAAACTCCCTGGGCAAGCCTGGCTGCAATGGGAGGCCAAGCCAGAAAAGGACCAGACCCGCCTCATCCAAGCCGCTCTCTTCCGGCCGAGGGGTTTCTTCGGTTGGCTCTATTGGTACGGGGCCTACCCTTTCCACGCCTTCATCTTCGACGCTCTCATCGATGCCATTGCGGTCGAGGCGACCGCTTCCCGGGACAAAGGGAAGAACTGAGGCGATTCTCCATCATTCAGAGACGATCTCGAACTCGTGGCGGAAGGCCGAGCCCACGAACCTCACGAAGATGAACCCTGCCTGACAGATGTTGGCGATCAGGGCTGTCACATAAAGGGCAGGGCCATTCCCAAAGGTGAGACCCAGGACCACGGCCACCAGGCTCACCTGCTCTACCACCTCCAGAGCAGTCACCAGGGTGACCGCCAATCGGTCCGGGGGGAAGCTTCCCCGAACCGGTTTGTAGCTCCCAATGAAGGAGACGATGATTCCATTGTCGAAGGCCAGTAAGATGAGGGCCGCCAGACGCCAAATCAGTCCAGAATCCAGCCCATACCCGGCCAGGCCTACCGGGATCAGGGCCCCGGCGACTCCAGCCACGCTGCTGGAGATCACCAGGCGGAGGCGAAGCAGGTCGTGAACGGCGTCGGCCGGTTGGTCGGAGGCCCTTCGGATAACGCTGACCAGCGCCGCGAACCCCGCGAATGCGGCGGCGATCTCCGCCATGGCCAGAAGGGTGTCTGTGTTTTCCAACATGAGTTCCTCTTCTTTTGACTTTTGCCCAAGACCCCACACTGAAGCCGAAGGTCGGTAGGAAGGTCTGGTCTCATCCCCGAAAACGAGTCCAGTGGGAATAACGAATGAGAGGGGCCTCTTAGGCAAGGACGTTCCCCTCAGGAAGGAACAATCCTACCCGACGTTACTGGCATGGAGATGCAGGAAGGGGGTGTCTAGGTTGACATAATCGCCCAAATACGGGGGTCCTGAGCCCGTGGGAATCGGCGGCGGGCCACCCTCAACTGCGAGCACAGTCACGAGCAAGGGAGGGTTTCCGGGCACGAAGACAAAGCCCTGACATTGCTTACGCGATGTCAGGGCAAGGGCTTGGGTGAAATGGGCCTAGGTAGACTCGAGCCGGAGGCCGCTTCAGCGCTCCGAGACGACAGAGGCGTTTCCGCGGAAGCGTTGATTTCGCAGTTCGGGCCTCCAAGCTCTTTTTCACGACGTTTCAGCGGAACGGGGTATCCATTTCGCTCTCCTGACCCCAAGATGTTGGGGTGACGGAAGAACCGAAACACCCGGTTGGAGGAGTGGACTATCCGCGGACTTTGGCGGAGTTCGATGAGTGGTTCACCTCGGAGAGTGACTGCGAGGCGTTCCTGCGTCGGCTTCGGTGGCCGCATGGGTTCGAGTGCCCGGCTTGCGGTGCTGCAGAAGGTTGGGAGACCAGCCGCAGGCTGATTCGGTGCTCCAGCTGCGCCAGGCAGACGTCGGTGACGGCGGGCACTCTGTTCGAGGGCACGCGCAAGCCCCTTCGTCTGTGGCTTCAAGCGATCTGGTATTTCACCAACCAGAAGCATGGGGTCAGTGCCCTTGGTCTCCAGCGGGTCCTGGGCCTTGGGAGTTACCAAACGGCCTGGGTGTGGCTCCAAAAGCTTCGTCGGGCGATGGTGCGACCTGGTCGAGATCGTTTGAGCGGGGAAGTAGAAGTGGATGAGACCTTTCTGGGTGGGCGTGACTTTGAAATCGATGGTCCGGGAACGGACCGGGCGCTCATCCTGATTGGTGCGGAGGTGCGAGGACGCGGAACCGGTCGTATCCGCATGGCGAAAGTGAGGGATGCTTCGGCGGCAAGCATCATCCCCTTTGTCCAGAGTGCTGTATGTCGAGGGGCCATCATCCGTACGGACGGGTGGTCCGGCTATGTTCCGCTTCCTCGCCACGGCTTTCAGCATCGTCCCCGGAGTCTGCGGGGAACCGGGCTACCGGCTCATGTGGCCATGCCGCGCGTCCACCGAGTCGCAGCTCTTTTGAAGCGTTGGTGGCTGGGAACCTACCATGGGGGCATCAGCGAGGCTCACCTCGGGTATTACCTCGACGAGTTCGCCTTTCGGTTCAATCGACGAACATCACGGGCCCGCGGACTCCTCTTCTATCGTCTGGTTCAGCAGGCAGTCCAAATGGATGCCCTGCCCTACGACCAGGTCAGGAGCCCAACCCACAACCCCTAGTGGCTAGGAGAGGGAAGTAGATACCCCCTTCCGCGGAAACGCCACAGGTCCACGACCGATCTCACTCCACCTGCATGGCCCGCACCGGGTCCACACGGGTCGCGCGTCGGGCCGGTAGGAGGCTAGCCAGAGCCCCAATGACCAGTAGCCCTATGCCCACACTCACGAAGGTGAGTGGGTCCGTGGTCCCAACCTGGTTCAAGGCACTCCAGGATCGGTTTCCCCATTGGTGCATCCGATTCTCTCCGAATTTCGCCCAAGATCCTACGGAACTGGGATTACCTCCTGTACTCCCGGAGGGTGCAATTGCTGACCCTGATCTCCACCTCGGCGTCTCCGTGCGCTCTTTCCGGGCAGAACGGTTGTCAGACTTCGTAGCCGCCGTGCTCCTGGGAGACCAGAGACGTGCTCTCAAGATCCGGGCAGACCTTGCCAATTACCCCCTGGCAGTTACGCGCGACCTATCTGTTGCGCGAGCATGGTTACGTGAGCACGCGAGGGGAACTGAGCGATACGGTCTGGTTGCGAGCTCGAATGGGCTTCGGCTAAAGCCGGAGGGGATCCACATGAAGGCGAAGATCTCGACCATCAATTGGTTCCTTGATGATCGGTCTGACGTCAGGTCGAGCCTTGCTCTGGAGGACGCTGCCTCGGAGTTCGAAATACAAGGCCTGGAACTGGGCTGGGTGGGCATTTGTTGGGATGCTAACCTCCGATATGAGGACGGATGGAGCCCATTCAAGTTCTCGGGGAAACGGTGGGTGAAGGTCGGGAAGGACCGGGAAGGATTCTTGATCAATGCCTACCGGGTCCTGCTCACGCGGGCCAGACAAGGGCTTGTTGTTTTCGTGCCAAGTGGGAGCCGGGAGGATGAGACTCGTGCACCCCGATACTATGCTGGAGTATTCCGTTTCCTAGTGAGGTGCGGCTTCACCGAGGTCTAAGGTTTCTTCATCAAAACCCCGACAGTATTTCGGAAGACTCTAACGGTCTGGGTGCCGGGCCTCAATCCGCGCGACAATGAAGCCTCACGCCCATCCAGCGTGCTCAGGCACCCAACGCACCAGCCGGGGAAGAAGGCTTGCGGGCATATATCCGATCGGATATAATCCATCATGAACGCGATCCGACTACTCAGAGACCTGAGCCACCTGACCCAAGCCGAGCTAGCCTCGGCGGCCGGGACTTCCCAGCCGACCATCGCAGCCTACGAAGCTGGTCGAAAGAGCCCGACGCTCCGCACGCTAAGTCGTCTGGCGGAAGTCGCAGGGTTTGAGGCAACGGTTGGCTTCCACCGACCGATGACGCGGGAGGAACGCCGTAGCCTTCATCTCCATCGCGCTATCGCGCGCCGACTGGAACGGTCTCCGGAGCCGGTGCTGGCCCGCGCGAGGGACACGCTTTCGCTGATGCGAAAGAACCACCCAGAGGCGGAAGCCCTGTTCCGTGAATGGGAGGTGATCCTCGACCGTCCTTTGTCAGTGCTGCTTCCAGCGTTGACTGACCCGAGCCCCTGGGGGCGGGAGCTACGCCAGGTCACACCGTTCGCCGGGGTGCTGACGGCTGAGGAGCGGACCAAGGTCTATCAATCTTTCCGGAAGGAGGAATCCCGGTGAAGCGGACGGAGTTCGAGCACGCGGTCCGAGCTGCCGCCGCGGTCCTCGGGGTGGATGAATTACTCGTCATTGGCAGCCAAGCACTTCATGGATCGGTAGAAGGCGACCTCCCGGAAGAGGCGCTGCGCTCGGTGGAGGTCGACGTCGCGGCTTTGGAGGATCCCGATGGGAGGAAAGCCGACTTGATCGACGGCGCCATCGGCGAGGCATCTATGTTTCACGCCACGTTCGGCTACTACGCACAGGGTGTGGAAGCGCTTACGGCAGTCCTCCCGAGCGGCTGGCGAGGCAGGCTGGTGCGGTTCGAGACAGCGGGAACCCGGGGTGTGGTCGCGTGGTGCCTGGAGCCCCACGACCTCTGGATCTCCAAGATGATCGCTGGGCGCCCGAAGGACCATGAGTTCGGGCGAGCGCTGCTTGAGAGAGGGCTCGTTGAGCCGGTGGAGCTGACGAAGCGCTTGGGAGACGTGGACATAAAAGACCCGGTCCGTAACCGGATCGCCGGTAAGATCGGGGCCTGGAGCGCTACGTAATCCGCCCGCCGGAAGCTGCACTAGCCAGATTTTGCTGTATCAAGAATCTGATCCGGGAGGCCTTGGAAGGACCGGCATAGAGACCCGAGAGCGGGATCCAACGGACACACCGCCAACATGTTGGGGCGAAGAAGACGCCCGCCTGACCATCGGGCCAAGCCCCATAACCCACTGTCGAACCGGACCGAAATTGCGATCTAGAACCTCGTTGATCGCCGGAATCCGTACTTCGGAAGCTGGACGGACGCCTATTCCTCCCTCAGCGCCTCCACCGGATCCATGCGGGTAGCCCGGATGGCGGGCACCAGGGTCGCCAACAGCCCCACCGCCAGGAGCACCCCTGTCACGGCGACGAAGGTGGCGGGGTCCCGGGGCTCCACGCGGAAGAGGACCGCTGCCAGGGAGCGGGATGCCAGGAAGGCCAGGCCCCCGCCCAGGGCCAGCCCCGGGACGACCTGCCGCAGGCCGGCCTTCAGAACCAGGGTCAGGATGCTGGAGCCGTCCGCCCCCAGGGCTCTCCGGACTCCCATCTCCCGGGTCCGCTGCGTCACGGAGTTCGCCATCACTCCGTAGAGCCCCACCGCAGCCAGGAAGAGGGCTGAGAGGCCAAAGCCGGTGAAGATCGAGCCCAGGATCGTCAGGAGCCAGAACGCCTCCTGGATGAAATAGTCAAGGGTGCCGAGCTTGGAGATGGGCTGGTCGGGATCGATCCTGCCGATCTCCTCCCGGAGCGCTGGGGCAAGGTTGAGGGGATCGCCCTGGGTCTTAAGACGGAGAGGGAATGGGAACCGGTGCCTGTGTCGGGGGGGCACAAGTTCCAGGCTCTCGCGGTAGGAGGGAACATCACTTGCGGGTTGACGGGTGCCGCAGATCCGACCCATCAAGCCGGGGAGGTCCTGTGCTGGGGCACCCGGTGGGTGCCCGGCGGAGAAGTCGTCTGGCAGTCCCTGGTCCCCGAACTCAAGGATCCAGGCGCCGGCGCAGGTGATCAGCCATTCACGGACCTGGTGCCAGGCTTCTGCGTGACCGGCGCTTCGGGCCAGGTGTATTGCTGGGGAGAGAATGGGTTCGGCCAGGTGGGAGATGGTTCCGTGGGGCCTGACCCATGGTGGAGTTGGGTGGATCACCCCACGGCGGTGGCTTCGCCGGGAACGTTCCTCCAGATGGGGGAAAAGAACGTCCACACCTGCGGGATCGCCACCGACGGATTCGCCTACTGCTGGGGCGCCAACGCATCAGGGGAGCTGGGGAACGGAACGACGTAGGACAGTGCGGTGCCTGTGAAGGTATCGGGGCAGTAGTCGGGGTGCACCATGCCGGCCCCATCGGAGGCGCTTATGAGACGGTGCGGCTTCCGTTGGGGCTGGCTGGTTCATACGACCACCTGTCATGGGCCGGGGCAGACCCGAACCGGAGGCCGCATCGGTGGCGGGAAACGATTGAGGCGCTTCCGCTGAGACGCTGATGACGCAAAACTGACCTCAAAGCCGCGTATCGCGACGTTTCCGCGGAAACGTCGGAGCTCCAACCCCGACCTCAGGGGTATCAGGCCCCCATCAAATGGGCCAAATCCCCGCAATTTCCCACACCCTCGATGGAACGGAAAATACAGGTCAGGTTATCACGGTCCGGGTAGTGGGTACCGGTCGCATCAGAGGCGCGCCAGCAGAGCTAGTGTTCTTCCGGACAAAGCGATACTCCCCCCAGAGTGTGCTGATGGCCACAACGAACGCCGCTATCGGTGCGAACGCCGCCAGCAGCAGCACCCACAAATTTCGAAGTCTAGCCATGCTCGGTTTGGGTAGGCCAGTAGCCAATCCGGGGTCGCGGTGACTGTTGCTGGGTGCGAGAAGCATTCAAGAAAACGAGCCAACTGACGCCACCCGGGAGAGGCTGCAGGACCGCCTCGGCAGCACTCTTTTTCGAACAGAGGGAAGGTCACACGATTGTCCAGATCTCTTTTTGACGAGCTCAAAAGGCGGAATGTCTTCAGGGTGGGGTCAGGCTATATCGTCTTGTCCTGGGTGAGCATCCAGGTAACGGAGACGGTTTTCCCTGCATTTGGCCTTGGTGACGATGCGATCAGGTTGGTTGTCATCCTTCTGGCCATCGGGTTCTTTCCAACACTGCTCTTCGCCTGGGTTTTCGAACTCACGCCCAAGGGGCTGACAAAAGAGGTTCCCAAGGAACGTGAGCACCAGATCGTTCGTTTCAAAACCAAAAACCTGGATCGCGTGATCATCGTGTTGCTGGCGATTGGCCTGGGGTACTTCGCCATTGACAAGTTCGTGATGGAGCCCCAACGCGAAGCTAGAGCAAACCTTCAGGCCGCTCGGGAACTGGCCACGGCGACCGAAATGGCCCGGGAAGAGGGCCGAGCCGAAGCCCTGGCGATCTCCAACGGGGAGAACTCCATCGCAGTCCTGGCTTTCGAGGACATGTCACCGGAAGGCGATCAGGGGTACCTGTCTGACGGCATCGCCGAGGAACTGCTGAACCTTCTTGTGAAGGTTCCAAACCTGAGCGTCACTTCTCGTACATCAGCCTTTTCTTTCAAGGGCAAAGACATCGAAATCCCTGAAATCGCCAGGCGCCTCGGGGTCAACTATGTCCTGGAGGGATCGGTAAGAAAGGCCGGCAATGAAGTTCGCATAACCGTGCAGTTGATCGAAGCACGTTCAGACACCCACATGTGGTCGGAAACCTACGACCGGACTCTTGAAGACATCTTTGCCGTCCAGGACGAAATCTCCGCGCAGGTCGTGGAACAGCTCAAGGTCCAGTTGTTGGCCGGAGCACCGCGGGCCCGGGAAACGGACTCGGAGGCGTATACCCTGTACTTGCAGGCACGCTACCTCGGCCGGCTCGGAACAGCCGAGGGCCATGAACAGGCCATTGAGCTGCTGGAAAGGGTCCTTGAGATTGATCCGGATTATGCCCCCGCCTGGGTTTCTCTTTCTTCCAACTACAATAACCAAGCTGGCAAAGGGCTGAGGCCGCCCGAAGAGGGGTTCATGCTCGCCCGGGAAGCCGCCGAAACGGCACTGGCCATCGATCCTGACTACCCGCCGGCATATTCACAGCTCGGATGGTTCGAGATCAACTTCAACAACGACCTGGTCAAAGCCACGGAGTACCTGGGGCGCGCACTGACCCTGGACCCGTCGGACCTTGCCATTGTCAGCAACGCAGCGGTGGTGGCAGTGACGCTTGGGCGGTTCGACGAGGCGATTGCGCTGATGGAATACACTTCGAGCCATGATCCGGTCAACCCGGTGCGCCACAACAACCTGGGACACATCTATTATCTATCCGGCCAGCTTGACAACGCCCTGGAATCCTTCCGGACGGCTCAGAGGCTGAGCCCGGGATACTTCGCATCGAACTACCGGATGGGCCTTGCTCTCTTGCTGAAGGGCGAGGCGGAATCGGCACTGGAGTTCTTTTCCGCGGAAGAGGACGACGAATACCGAGTGAAGGGGTCGGCTCTGGCATTCTACGCTCTGGGGCTACAGCAGGAGCACGAAGCCAAGCTGCAGGAGCTGATCGAAGGCTGGGGTGGCGAGTGGCCATCCGAAGTCGCACCCGTGTATGCCTGGACCGGTGACGCCGACTCCGCCTTCCACTGGCTGGACAGGTCGGTGGCGGAAGAATCGGGGGGGTTTGACCCGCAGGATCCCTTGCTGAGATCCCTTCACGACGATCCTCGATGGCTGCCGCTCCTGGAATCTCTCGGAAAGTCCCCGGCACAAATGAATGCCATCGAGTTTGAGATAACGCTCCCGCACTGACAGTGGCTGCGTGGGTGCCAAATGTGGCCGCCGTAACCTGACACCGTGGCTGGATGATGGTCTACGAGATCACTCGAAAGACTCTGTACCAAGAACACCGCAGCCCTTGTTGAGGTCGGGAGGATAGGTTGTTGGGGCGTTTGCCTGGCACCCGCCTCCGACCTCACACCTATCAGGCCCCAGCCGAGTACGCCAAACCCCGGCAATCTGCCGTAATTGACCCAAAATCCTGCCGGAATATACCGGCATTTACCGGCCCAATGACCGGCCCAATATACTCATGAATATGGCCAAGCCCCTTAACCCACTGTCGAACGGACCGAAATGGCGATCTAGAAAGTCCTTGATCGCCGGAATCCGTACCTCGGAAGCTGGACGGAGGCCTATTCCTCCCTCAGCGCCTCCACCGGATCCGTGCGGGTAGCCCGGATGGCGGGCACCAGGGTCGCCAACAGCCCCACCGCCAGGAGCACCCCTGTCACGGCGACGAAGGTGGCTGGGTCCCGGGGGTCCACGCGGAAGAGCACCGCTGCCAGGGAGCGGGATGCCAGGAAGGCCAGGCCCCCGCCCAGGGCCAGCCCCGGTACGACCTGCCGCAAGCCGGCCTTCAAAACCAGGGTCAGGATGCTGGGGCCGTCCGCCCCCAGGGCTCTCCGGACTCCCATCTCCCGTGTTCGCTGCGTCACGGAGTTCGCCATCACTCCGTAGAGCCCCACGGCAGCCAGGAAGAGGGCCGAAAGGCCGAAGCCGGTGAAGATCGAGCCCAGGATCGTCAGGAGCCAGAACGCCTCCTGGATGAAATAGTCAAGGGTGCCGAGCCTGGAGATGGGCTGGTCTGGATCGATCCTGCCGACCTCCTCCCGGAGCGCTGGGGCCAGGTTGAGGGGATCGCCCTGGGTCTTCAGGAGGAGGTGTCCACCTCCCATGGTCCCGGGGGCTGGGTAGACGTAGAGGCCTTCGGGAATCCGCTCGCTGTCCCCTCCCATGAGGAGGTCCGGGACAACCCCCACCACGGTCCGCGGGACGGGGCCGAAGAGCTCCATGGTGGTGACCTGTCGCCCCAGGGGATCCGCGCCGGGAAAGTACCGGTCGGCGAAGGGGCGGTTGATGACAGCGATGGGGGGGCCGTCCCGGTCCGCCACCTCCACCACCCGCCCCGCCGTGGGTTGGACGTCCAGAAGGTCGAAGAACCCATGGCTCACCCGGGCCACACGGGCCCAGGGCCGGTCGATCTCCCGCAGGTACTCTGTGCCCTCGATGCCGACCCGCTGGGAACCGCTCCCCGCTCCCGGGAGGTCGCTGGCGTAGGCCACCCCCGAGACCCCCGGCGCCCCCCGGGCCCGTTCCAGGAGCTCGTCCCAGAAGGCCTCCCGCGCGTCCCCGTTCGAGTAGATCCGGCCCGGGAGGTTGAGGCGGGCCACGAGGACCCCCTCGGTGGAAAAGGCATCGCCGGTGTCCGATGCGGCGACGCTCCGGACCATGAGGCCGGCCCCCACCAGGAGGGGGAAGGCCAGGGTTATGGCGACGACCACCATGGCCTGGCTCCAGCGGCTCGTTCGCAGGCTGGAGGTCCCCCGGCTCTCGTCCTGGAGGACCTCGTGAACCGAGACGGCGGAGACCCGCCACGCTGGCATGAGCCCCGCCAGAAGGGCCGCCAGCGCCGATGCCCCCAGAGTGAATGCGAGAATCGGCAGATCCACCTTGAAGGCGAGCCAGAGGGGCACCCCCACGACGGCCATGGACCGCGCGAACCAGGAGTTGAAGAAGGCGCAGAGGATCACCCCCAGGCCCCCGCCGGCCACCGCAAGAACGAGAGCCTCCAGGAGGAGCCCCACCACCAGGCGTCCACGACTCGCCCCCAGGGCAGTTGCGATGGCGAACTGCCGGCTTCGCCCCGTGGCCCGAGCCAGGAGGAGGTTGGCCACGTTTGCGCAGGCGATGAGGAGCACGAAGAACCCTGACGCCATCATGGCTCCCAGGATCCTCCGCTCCTCGTCCCCGACGAACATGCCGGAGAGGGGCTCGGCCCGGACCGTAGCCGGCCGGTTCGTGTCGGCGTAGGCCCGGACGAGCTGCGCCACGATGGACGTCATCTCCTGTTCGGCAACGGGGCGCTCCACCCCCGGGCGGAGTCGGCCCCAGATCCACACCCGCCCCTGATCCCGGGTCAGGGACCCCCGGT
>JBDHCH010000113.1:0-12386 GCA_039592115.1 Gemmatimonadota bacterium
ATTGTTGCAGACGCTTCGGATCACATACCGGGGTTCTTCGAAGATCCCCATGGCCCGGGCCGGGTTGCAGGAATCGTGGAAGGTGACGTTGATGTGGTCGTTCTTCGACGGATCGAGGTTCAATTTGTCGTGACGGATCAGGTCCGCCACGAACTCCATGAGGTGGATCATCTTCGTCGAACGAGCGTTCTCGAAAACAGTCCCTGTGATGGGCGACTTAGGGATCTCCAGGAAGTCGGCCGGGCCGTTCATGGTATCCATGTACTGGTTCAGGACCCGCCACATGTGTCCGCATTCGCCGCCAAGGATCCACTTCACTCCGAGACGCTTTGCTTCGGCGTAGATCTTGGCGTTCAGGCGCTTCATCATCTCGTGGGAAGTGAAGAGCCCGAAGTTTCCTCCGTCAGAGGCGTATGTGCTCCAGGTGTAGTCGATCCCCAACTCGTGGAAGAGGAGCATGTACCCCATGCACGTATAAATGCCCGGGTCCGCCACGAAGTCCCCACTGGGGGTCACGAAGAGAATCTCCGCTCCCTTCTTGTTCATGGGGATGTCGACCCGGATGCCCGTGACGTCCTCGATATCGTCCGCCATGAACTCCAACGTGTCCATGAGGCCGTGGGGCTGGATTGCCAGGTGGTTTCCGAACCGGAAGCAGTTGGCCACCGGCTCGATGACCCAGTTCACGTAGAGGCCCAGGAGTCCGATGAGCTCCCGGCCGATCATGGTGATTTCGGCGGTGTCGATCCCGTAGGGGCAGAAGACGGAGCAGCGGCGGCACTCGGTGCACTGGAAGAAGTAGTAGAACCACTCCTTGATGACGTCCTCTGTCAGCGGCCGGGCTCCCGCCATTGATCCGAAGATCTTCCCCATGGCGGTGAAGTCCTTCCGGTAGATGGAGCGGAGGAGCTCCGCTCTCAAAACCGGCATGTTCTTGGGATCCCCGCTGCCCAGGAAGAAGTGGCATTTGTCCGCGCAGGCCCCGCAGCGGACGCAGGTGTCCATGAAGAGCTTGAAGGACCGGTATTTGGTCAGGCGGTCCGCCATCCCTTCCAGGACGGTTCTCTGCCAATCCTCTGGCAACTTCCAATCGATGTCTTCAATCGCCCATTCCCGGGGGTTGGGGAGATCGACGATCTTGAGGTTCTTTGGCTTCCCAGGGTAGATGTACGTCCCCTTGCGGAGGTCCGGCGGGGTGTCCATCCATCCCGTTTTGGGAGGACGCCAATCAAGTTGCAGAAGCTCTTCCTGCTTGTAGTGATCCGGTTCGTCGAATTTCGACATTCTCTATTCCTTCTCCAGCGGCTTTTCGACTGGGATGCCGGCTCCGACCATCTTCTCTCGGAGTTCGTCCTCGTACTCGTCGTAGGGATGGACCTTCACCTCGTAGTCCCACGGATTCACGTGGCGAACCGCCCTGTTGTTGGCCGACTGATTCCGGGTGGGGCTCAAGAAGACCCCCGCCATGTGGGTGAGCTTGCTGAAGGGGAAGTAGGCCAGGAGGATCGAGACCAGGAAAAGGTGTCCGTAGAAGAGGGCGCTGATTCCTTCCGGAACCACCGGGTTGAAGTGGAACAACCCGAGCATCAGCTCCTTCACGGAAGCGATGTCCACCTTGTCCAGGTGTCTCATCCATCCGCCGCTCAGGCCGATGCCAAGGAGCAGAAGGAGGGGGAAGTAATCTCCGATGAGGGAGATGTACCTGACCTGGGGGTTGGTGAGCCTCCGGAAGAGGAGGTAGGTCACACCCGCCAGGAAGGTGAGGGTCGTGATGAAGACCACAGGAATGCCGATCTCCAGGAACCCATCGGTGCTCTCGATGAAGGTCACCCATCCCGGCACCGGGTTCGTCATCAACCGAAGATGCCGGAGGAGGACGATCAGGAAGGACCAGTGCATGAGCATGCCCCCCAACCAGAGGGCAAGGTCCGTCCGGTAGACCAGGCGCTTCCCGTCCACCAGCTCGGCCTTGGTGTTCCTGAGGAGCGACCGGAAGAAGAGGACCTCCAGCGCCATACGGCCGGCGGTCTGGAGGGGCGTATGTGGGTTCTCAAACCGGCTGTGCGGAAGCCAGTCCAGGGACTTTTGCTGGCCGCACGTGGTGGGGATCCGGAAGGGCACATCGCTCTTTGACCACCCCCAAACCTTCGCCACCATCCCCCCCAGGAAGAGGAGGAGAGCGACGGAGGGGATCACGATCCCGAAGAGCCAGCCCATCCCGGCCATCCCGCCGAGCATGCCCACCAGAAAAAGACCACCGACGGCTGCCAGAGCAACCAGTATGTTCATCGGAGATCCTCTCGTTTCACGGTTTCGGAAAGGGGAAGCTCGCCCTCTGGACCGCCCGGAGTCGGCTCGATCCCCCCGTCCCTCTGATTGATCTTTCGGAATACCCAGGCCACCTGCCGCTTCACTTCCTGGATTCGGAGCTGATTGACGGCTTCACGTCGTTCGGCGAACACGTCGAAGGCCGCCAAAGCCACCCGATCGATCTTCTCATCCAGCTCTGCCACCTCCCGGCGGAGGCGGGGGTCCGCATCCAGCTCGGGGATCACGTCACGGATGATGGATCGGAGGGCGAAAACGAAGGAGAGCGCTTCGGAAGGGGAGAACTGCTGCACCGCACGGACTCGGACGATCTCGTCCAGGTGAGAGCGGAGCTCGTCCGAGTCCATTCCGTTGAGAATGGCCTGGAAGATGCCCCGAGTCCCATCCCGCACGCTTCGCCCGACGGGGTTCGCAAATGGGTCCTGCTGCTGTTGGAAGAGGACGGCAGCGTCTCGGGGGTAGGAGGAAAGCACTTCCTCCACCCATCGATGGACGATGGCATCCGTTCGTTCCCTCAGCAGGTCCCCGATGGACACTACACGCTCCCGTGTCGGTTCTCAGTCACCGGCCTTCCACCGTTCCGGCGGCGGGCCTTCTCTCAAAACCTCCCGGCCTTCCGGCGCCGATGCCGGACGGAGAGGAGGGGTGTGGAGCGCTCCATCTCAACTGGAGCGCTCCACGAATTCGATCAGACGCAGCCAGTGGGCTTGGGCAGCCCGGCCACCTTACAGGCACCCTTGGCAGGACCGCTGGGGAAGAGGTCATAGACCTCCTTCAGCGAGAATCCGGTCTGCTTACAGAGCTTCCGGATCATGGGAGCCATGTTGTATTCCAGGTAGTACTCCCTCAGGTAATTCACGAGCTTCCAGTGATTGTCGGTGAGCTCGTCAACGCCCTCGGTCTTGGCCAGGCTCAATGCCACGGCCTCGTCCCAGATATCGGGGTCCTGGATGAAGCCATCTTCGTCGATCTCAACCTGCTTACCGCCGAGTTCCACCATCTCCATGGTATTCCTCCAATTGCATCGCCCCTGAAGGGCTTTGGGTTCGCAGGGAGCCGGGGATGCCCGGCCCCCTGCGTCTCACATCATTTCTATGTCCACCCGAGGTCTTCCGCGGAGGGTCGCAGGTACGGGCATCTGGAGGGCCATCTTCTTCAGCTTCTCCCTATCCCCGTCCGGTACGTCCGCAGGGAGCTCCACGTCCAGAATGAAACCGGCGACCCGGTTCGGATTCGGTGCGAGCTCCAAGGTGAGGCTTACTGAGACGTCCCCGTCCGTGTAGCCCCGGGAATCGCAATACGACTGCACCATGGTGGCGAGGCAGGCGCCTGCCGCCGCGCCCAGGAACTCCACAGGGGCTGGGCCCCCGTCGGTCCCGCCCTCATGCTTTCCCATGTCGGTGGTGAAGACGTGATCCCGAATGCGAACCTGGAATTTCACGCCTTCTTCCCGAGTCACGGTGATGAGGTCCATGGCGTCTTCCTTCTCCTCGTCCGGCCTTCGGCTACTTGGCCGCGTCGCCAGTCGCCGCGCCGTGGAGCTTCACCTCCACCCTCTCCTCCAGGCCTGCGTAGAACTCCCTCAAAAGTGCCACTACTTCGGGCTTGCTGAACTCCGGTGGGACGGCCTTACCCTCGGAGAGGGATTTCCGGAGCATGGTGCCGGACAGGAGGAGCCGGTCCCCTGACACGTAGTTGCCGTCCTCGTCCAGGACTGCCTTCTCCGTGTGGGGGCAGGTCTTCATGGATGCCATCTCCCCGCAGGAATAACAGAAGAAGGTCCAATCCATCTTCAGGGCCTGGGTCAGAAGGGAGCCCGCCGGGATCTCGTCGAAGATCTTGTGGGCGTCGAAGGGTCCGTAGTAATCGCCGACGCCGGCATGGTCCCGGCCCACGATGAGGTGGGAGCACCCGTAGTTCTGCCGGAAGAGGGCGTGGAGCAGCGCCTCCCTGGGGCCGGCGTAACGCATGTCCAGGGGGTATCCGCCCTGGATCACCCGCTCGGGCCGGAAATAGTTCTGGACCAGGGCGTCGATGCACCTGACCCGAGTGTCAGCGGGAATATCCCCTGGCTTGAGGGCGCCAAGGAGCTGATGGATGTAGACACCATCCGTGACCTCGATGGCAACCTTCGCCAGATAGGCGTGGGAGTTGTGCATGGGATTCCGGAGCTGCAGGGCGGCCACGGTATTCCATCCACGCTCCTCGAAAAGGGCCCGTGACTCGGAGGGGCGCTGGTAGATCCCTCCGAACTCGTCCGGGAAGAAGCTCTCACTCAGGACCTTGATGGGGCCGGAGATGTTGACTTCCTTCTGGGCCATGACCTTGGCTACGCCTGGGTGCTCCTGGTCGGTGGTCTTGAAGACTTCCTGGCACTCCAGGTCTTTGTCGATCCCGTATTTCTCTTCCACGGTGAGAACGGCCATGACCTCGCCGGAGTCCTCATCGAAGAGGGCAACGTCCTCTCCGAACCCGACGGAATCCGCGTCTTCTTTTGTGGCCGAAAAGGTCACCGGGATCGGCCAGAAGGTGCCGTCCTTCATCTGGAAGTCGGTCACACACCCTTTCCAGTCGTCGTGGTCCATGAACCCGTCGAGGGGTGTGAACCCGCCGATCCCCATCATGATGGCGTCGCCGGTCTCCCGGGATGTCATGGGGAGTCTCTTGAGGCTTTCTGCCTTCTGCTTTGCTTCTGCCAGCTCCTCGCCTTCCAGAAGGAGGGGCTTCAGCACCTGTTCCTTCCCATGGGGCTTCACGAGTTGAGACATTGTTCTTTCCTGTGTCGAGCCGATGGCCGTCGGCGCTCGTCGATATTGGGAAACCGCCGGGGGCGGTGCCCTGAAATTCCTAGTCCGTCGTTCCTGCCACCTGCACCAAGGATTGCCCTTCCTGGGTCCGACCCGTGTGCTCTGCGTAGATCATGGCAACGGTCCGGTACCAGATGTGGGCGAACTTGGAATAAGGGAGGTAGACCAAAAGTCCGAAAACCATCACCAGGTGCACGAAATAGAAGCCGTACGCCACGTTGTGGATGGCGCTCACCACCTCGGGATCTACCGAAAACCGGAACACCTCGGTAATGAACCCAGTCACGCCCACCAGAAGGAGGAGCCAGACGAAGATCCAATCGAAGGAGGTGCTCTGGTGCTTACCGTCTGCCGGGACGTTCATCCGCTTGAGGATGGCCCTGGCTGCACCGATGATCAGAAGAATCCCGCCCACGTTGGCCAGGATCTTCATGGGATGCATCAGGTTGAACGGGTAAAGGGATTCCACGCCGATCAAGGGCATGAGATAAAGGTCGACCACGGCCCAGGAAGTGACGATAAAAAGGGCCAGGAAACCGTAGAATGCCAGGAAATGGCTCGTCTTGCGGGAGGCCTGATCCGTGCACTTGCCGAACCGGGCGTGTGTGAACACGGCCGTCGCCGCCTTGATGACGCTGGGAACGAACCCCAGGACCGCCCCCCCCCTCCCAAGAGCCGAATCATTCGCCTTCATCCCCGCCCAGAACCTGAAGAGGCCCACGATGAGGCCCCCGAAGGTGAGGAGGGTGAGTCCCGAGTAGAAGACGATGAGGAGCCAATGGGGGAAGAAATGAGCGTAGAACTCGTGGCCGTGGGGGTCTACGTAGCCCACTGCTGCTTCGAGGGGGCCTCGTACGAGAAGGGCGCCGGCGATGAGGAGGGCCGGAATGAGCACCAACATCAGGGGGACCGCCTTCACCGAGTTCACCCAATTCCCCATCACCGACGGGAAGGCGTAGTGCTCGATAGCCTTCTGACGAACAGCAGCCAACACATCCCCTGGGCGGGCGCCCCTCGGACACCGTTGGGAGCAGTCGTTGCACTGATGGCAGAGCCAGATGTCGGGATCGGAGACCAGCCGGTCCTTCAGGCCCCACTGGGCCCAGATCATTTCCTTCCGGGGGAATGGGCTGGATCCATTGGAGAGGCCGCAGACCACCGAACAGGTGGCGCACTGGAAACACTTCTTGAGGTCTCCGCCCCCGGCGCCCACCAGGTCCTCGACGAATCTCCGATCCGGCTTGAGAAGCAACGCTTCTGCCATCCTCTCCTCCCTCTATTCCTTAACGCCGGGCCCCTTGACGGGGTCCAGGCTTCAGAACCCCTTGAACGGGTTCAGTCCGATGTCGTCGATCTCCTCGGCGAACGCATTCACGATCTCCGGGAGCCGTTCGAACTCGTTGATGGGGACCTGGACGATCTGCACCCGCTCCTCCTCCAGGGCCAGTTGCTTGAGCTTCTCCTGGACGTTCCCACTCCGGGTCTCCATGAGCTCGGACCCTTTGATGAAGTGGCACTGATAGTCGTCCCCGGATTTGCATCCGATGAGGATGATCCCATCGAAGCCACTGGAAAGAGCATCGGCGATCCAGACGGTATTCACCGAGCCCAGGCAGCGAACCGGGACGAATCGGATCCACTCGCTGTGCTTGAGGCGTTTCAATCCTGACGCATCCAGGGCAGGGTAGGCGTCGTTCTCGCAGATGAGGCCCAACAGCCTGGGTTTCTCGTCGAACTCGTCGGGGATATTCACGGCCTTGATCATGGAGCCGACGATTTCCGGCGAGTAATCTTTGAACGAGATGATCCGCTCGGGGCAGGCGCCCATGCAGATTCCGCAGCGCCTGCAGCGCGTGAGGTTCGGTTGGGGTGTGCCCTTCTCGTCCTCGTTGATCGTGCCGAAGGGGCACTCCTCGGTGCACCGCTTGCACTGGGTACAGCGCTGCAAAGCGAATTCGGGGTAGGACATGTCCCCCCATCGAGGGTGCACTGCCTCGCCCCTGGCGGTCACCTCGAGGGCTTGGATGGCCTTGAGGGCGCCGCCGCTCCCGTCTTCCTGAGCGCTTTGGGCATCCTGGGGAGCCCTCAGGCATCCCGTGGGATATATCCCCGTCCGTCGGCTCTCGTAGGGGAAGCAGATGAAGTGGGAATCCGGGAAGCCGTGTTTGAACACCGGAAGGTCCGGTCCCTGCCGGTACCCCAGGTTCAAAATCTCGGCGTCCTCCAGATACCCCAACTCCTCCACCGTCACCTTCGCATTCTCGAGCTGGGCCCCGCCTTCGCCCTTGGCGACGACGGCCTTGGCATCCACATACTGCCTGATCAGCTCCCCATCGGCGGAACGGGGGACCATTCCCGTGGCCAGGACGACCAGGTCCGCTTCCAGTTGGATGTTCCCACCCAGGAGTGTGTCTTCGGCTTCCACCTTCAGGATCTTCCCACCGTTCTGAACGCCGGTGACGTCGGCCTTGGTGAAGAAGATTCCCGTGTCCTCCTGGGCCCGCTGATAGAACGCTTCGTACTGTCCGGGGCTCCGGATGTCCTTATAAAGGACGTAGGCCTCCGAATCGGGGGCCATCTCCCGGACCATCATGGCTTGCTTGATGGTTGCTCGACAGCAGACGCCGGAGCAGTAGGGGAGGTGATCCTGGTCTCGGGAGCCGGCGCACTGGATGAATGCGATCCGCTTCGGGGTCTGTCCGTCGCTCGGGCGGACAATCGCTCCCGAAGCCAGTATCTCTTCCATCTGGACGTTCGTTATGACGTCGGGGCTGGTTCCGTACCCGAGGTGTCCGAGCTTGCCGGGATCATAGGGTTTCCACCCGGTGGCCTGGACGATGGCCCCCACTCTGATGGGCTCGGCCCCGTTCCCCCTCAGGGTCACGTCGAATTGCCCTGGCCCCCCGCTGATCTTTTCGATGCTCGTGCCGGTGTGGACCGTGATCTTCTCATTCGCCCGGACGGCAGCGATCTGATCGCCAACATCCACGGGCTGAGGATCGGTGTAGGGGGCTTTGTGGGGGATTCCCTTGGCCCATCTCTTCATCCACCCGCCCAACTCGTCGCCCTTCTCGATGAGAATCACCTGGTGCCCGGCCGCGGCGGCGTCCTGAGCAGCCGTGAGGCCGGTGACTCCCCCCCCGACCACCATGACCGTCCGGTCGACCTCTTCCTGAAGTGGATCGGGCAGATTCGCCTTCTGGGCCCGGACGATCCCCATGCGCAGGTAGTCCTGCGCCATCATGTCCGTGTCTTCGTCGTTCGGTTCGTGAGTCCAGACCACCTGTTCCCGAAGGTTCACCCTGGTGGTGAGGACGCTGTCGAAGGTGAAGGCGTCCTGCATGAAGCGTTGGGAGCAGGCCGCCACCACGACGGAGTTCACGCCGTCCGTCACGTCTTGAGCGATGAGAGATCTCCCCTCATCGCCGCACAGACAGTCGTGTTCCCTGCAGAGCTCTATGTCGTACTCGTCTGCTGCGACATCTTTCAGCGCATCCATGTCCAGAGCGCCGCCGATGTCGCATCCGCGACAGAGGTATACGGCTACGTTCTTGTCCACGAGGTCACTCCGCGCTGAGGTGAAGGGCTTTCAGGGCGACGCCTGTTGCGTCTCTATTGCATGCCGCCACATCTACGGGTCGCTTGGCGACCCCTGCGGCCAGGTAGCCCTTCGGCTGTTCCATGGCGATGAAGCCATATTCGTCCAGGGCAATCCCTCCCTCCACCTGCGTGTCCCCGATCCCGTTGGGAATCATGCCGGTGGCCAGGACAACCAGGTCGACGGTCTGGGCTACCCGCCGGCCCGTGAGAGTGTCTTCGGCCTCAACGGTGAGATTCCCCGTGCTGGAGTCCTCTATGATGTTCGCGACCTTTCCCTTCACCAGGCTGAGCTTCTCGTCTTCCGTCGTGGCGGAGAAAAAGTCCTCCAACCGACCGGGTGCGCGGATGTCGATGTAGAAGATGAAGATGTCGGCCTCAGGGTATTGCTCCCGTATGTAGCGGGCCTGCTTCAGGGAAGCGGCGCAGCAGACCCCTGAGCAGTGCTTGAAGTAGTTTTCGTCCCGAGAGCCGGCGCATTGGACGAACGCCACGGACTCGGGGCCCTTCCCGTCCGACGGGCGGAGGATCTTCCCCCCAGTGGGGCCGTTGGGAGCTGAAAGTCGCTCCATCGTCACGTTGTTCACGACGTTCGCGTACTGCCCGGACCCCAGACCCTCGAACTGGCCGGCGTCAGGGGGAGCCCATCCGGTGGCCCAGATCACGGAGTCCACCTCCACCTCTTCCGTCTCCGGGGCCATGGTCAGGTCGATGGCGCCGTAACCGCATGCTTCCAGGCACTTTCCACACGCGTCGGCGCCCTGGCACGCGTCCTCGTCAATGACAAAGCGGGCAGGATAAGCGGACTCGAACGGGATGTACACAGCCTTCGTTTCGCTCAAGCCCTGGTTGAAAGCGTCGGGCCTCTCCGCAGGACAAACCTCCACACAGTCCCCGCAGATGGTGCATCTGGAGTTCACGAAGCGGGGAGCTTTCTGGATGGTCGCCTGGTAGGATCCCGGGTCGCCGCTGATGCTCTGGACCGTGGAGAGGGTGAGGGTCCTGATCCGCGGGTTTGTCTTCACCCGCCGAAGGTTGATCTCCAGTCCACAGGTTGGGGGGCACATCTTGGGGAAGTAGAGGTTCATCCGAGCCACCCGGCCCCCAAGAAAGGCTTCCTTTTCTACGAGTATCACGTCGGCACCAGCTTCCGCAGCTTCGATTGCAGCGGTCAACCCGCTGATCCCGCCGCCGATAACGAGGATCCTCCCTCGTTTGCCGTTTCCGCTCATTGAACTTCCTCATTGGAAGGTTCGGAATTCTTCTGCTTCGAGTCCTTCTTCTTGTCCAGGTTCTCCTGGGCGGCCTGAACAGCGTCGGGCTTGATTCTCATGGTCGGCTCGCCGAATAGGGCGAACCGGCACCAGAGGAATCCGAACCGGAGGAGGGCCTCGTCATCCGTCTTCATCTGGTGGACGAGATCCTCGTCTACGTCGAATCTCTCCAGAAGCGTGCTTTCGAAGACGAACTGCCGGAGCTTGTCCAGGTCGTAAGTGCTGTTGAAGAACATCTCCATCTTCTCAGGGGGCAGGATATGCCCAGCTTCGAAGAAGTTGTGTAGAGACAGCTCCTTGTACGCCTCTCCCCACTCCTCGTGGGCATCCACCTCCTGGTCATCCATCCACTCTCGTACGGTCCACTCCTTCTTCTCACCGAATCCCTGACACCCCTCTTCTTGGAGGAGGAAGTAGAAGCGCTCCCCCCGCCAGCCATCCTCCGAGTCTCGGGAGGCTGCCAGACCCACCGGGTACATGCGGCAGGGCCAGGGCCGGTCCGAATAGACACCACACCCCTCAGGTGTGAGGAAATGGCAGGAGTTGTTCTCTTCCTCATTCATCTTCAGAAGGACAACCGGAACCGTCATGTCCTTTTGAACGGGCAGGAGGGTGTACTTCTCCAGGAATTCGGTTGAGGAGATGCCGAGGCGCTGTTTGAGGCGCAGGACATCGTACGGGGAGAGAAAGATGTTTACGTCGGAACAGCAGGTATTGAAACAGGAAATCCCCGGGTGACAGCCGAACTCGAAGGTGTCATTCGGCGCCAACCGGGTGTGGTCCTCCAGGATTCTCTCTTTCAGTAACTCTCGCGGATCCCCCTCGGTAGGGGTCTTCCCATCCTCACTCATTCGGCCACTCCTTCTTCATCCGCATCCACCGCCCGAATCATCAACGATCATTTGTCTGGTGGCCGTCTCGTCCCAAACCGGGATCATGAGAGAGCCACCTGTGTTCGGATTCAGGGCATACCGATACGAAGCTTCTTGGTTGTACTGCTCTTTCATCCACTTCCAACCGCGGACGTAGTAGGGGCACTCGTTCTCGAAACAGACGAAGAAGAACTCGTCGTCCCACGAGGCCCCATCCGGAACCATCCACTTGTTCAACGTCTCCCCGCAGTGGGGGCAGACCGCTGGTTGTTCACTCATCCGAGTCATCCACCCTTCCGCTACCGCCGTCCTGCCATCAGAAAAGCCGGGTTGTCGAGTCCTTCCCGGCAGGAGCCCGCGGGGCTGATGAGACCCCGCGGGCCGGGATCCTGCGTCAGGGGATCGGTCCCCCGGGGTTGATCGCCCCGGGGAAACCGAGTGGTCCCTGATTCCTACTGGGTGATGTACTTCACCGGGCGCTTGATCATCTCCCACTCGCCCGAATTCCGGTCATACTTGCAGTTGCAGAAAGCCAGCCAGTTGTCGTTGTCCATGCTGGGCTTGTCGGCGCGGAAGTAATAACCGGGCCACCGGGTCTCCTCCCGGAAGAGGACGGACCGCACGTGGGCTTCGCCCTGATACATCCGGTGGGTGGCTTCCCAGCTCCGCATGAGCTCATGGAGCCCGTCGGCCGCCAGGTTCAGCTGGTCTTCCTTCAGCATGGCGATGAGCTCCAAACCCTTCTCCAGGAGCTTGTCGTTGGTTTGGAACTGAGAGGAGACGCCACCAGCGTACTCGTCCATGATCTTCTGCAGGCGATACATGAACTGGGTGGGCCGGATGTAGTTGGGGTTCACGGCCGGGTCGGTCGTGGCGCCCTTGTGTTCTTCATACATGTCCAGTGGCTTCAGGATGAGGGCTTTGAGCTCCTCGATCTGAGCATCGTCCACTGACGGGGTCTCATTGTGGTCCAGGATGTAGTTGAGGGCGCTCTTCCCGGCGATCCGGCCTTCGGTGAAGGATCCGGAGGAGAATTTGTGGGAGGAAGCCCCAGAGGCGTCACCAGCAGCAAACAGACCGGGAACCGTGGTCATGTTGGTGTAGCCCCAGAAGTACTCGTCCTTGGTCGCGTCGGTTTGGAGGTCTTCAGGCCCGGACACCCAGGCTCCGTTGGCGCCAGAGTGGGACCCGATGAAGTAAGGATCGCAGGCCATGATCTCGGAGGGCTTCTTCTCGGGCTCCACGTTGGTGGCGGCCCAGAGAATGGCCTGGGAGATGGTCATGTCCAGGAAGTCCTCCCACGCCTCGGCCTCCAGCTCCTTCAGCTTTTTCTTGGCGGCCCTCTCGTCCTCGGCGGTCTCAGCGATGCGCTGAATGGCGTCGGCGGTCTGCATGTAGATGGGGGACTTTCCGTCGGCCACGTCCATCATCATGAGCCAGTTCCGGATGTTTGCCGGACGAGGCTTCACCTTGCCGTAGGGCTCCCATTTGTCCAGCTCGTAGGCGTT
>JBDHCH010000114.1:0-12324 GCA_039592115.1 Gemmatimonadota bacterium
GCTTCTCGGCACCCGGACCGTTTACGTGTTCCCCCGCCTGAACCCGGACGGGGCGGAGGCCATGTTCGCCCAGGTGAAGTGGGAAAGGAAGACCAACACCTTCCCCTTCGACGATGACAACGATGGCCGCGTCGATGAAGACGGACCGGAGGACCTGAACGGGGACGGGTACATCACCGTCATGCGAGTCGCGGACCCGGCAGGGGCGTTCTTGGTGGACCCGGACGAGCCCAGGTTCATGAAACAGGCCGATCCCACAAAGGGAGAGACCGGGGGGTACACGCTGTATTGGGAGGGGAACGACTCGGACAACGACGGTTTCTATAACGAGGACGGGCCCGGCGGCGTGGATCTGAACCGGAACTTCCAGCATGCCTACCCCTACTGGCAAGCGGGTTCCGGGCTCCACATGGTGAGCGAGATCGAATCCCGAGCCCTCATGGATTTCGTTCTGGCACATGGGAACATCGGTGCCATCCTCACCTTCGGCCATTCAGACAACCTGGTCACCCCGCCGGACAGCAGAGGCGGCTTGGCTGGTCCCAGCATCCTGGATCTTCCTGTCTTCGCCGACGCATCCAACGCCGAGATTTTCGACGTCGGCGTGTTCGGGGGCGGTGGGGGCGGCCGGGGCGGCTTCTTCGGCGGCTTCGGCGGCTTCGGCGGTTTCGGTGGCGGCGGGTACCTCAGGGGTGCACAACCGGGGAGGGACAACGATCCCAGCTCAGGCTCGCGGCCGGCCACGACCTTCAACGGGAGCGACGTGGTTTACTTCTCGGCCGTGTCCGACGCCTACAAGGAGATCACCGGGATCGAGAGCGTCCCCACCCACCGACAACCTGAAGGGGCCTTCTTCCAGTACGGGTACTTTCACTTCGGCGTGCCCTCGTTCAGCACACCCGGATGGAGCTTGCCAGAGGCGGAGGCCGGCGGTGACCCGGCTCACCAGGCCGAAGGGGAGCAGAGCGACCAGGCCGGCACACCGCCCACAGCGGGGAGAGGGGCAGCTGGCGGTCGCACTCCCCCTGGGGGAATGGTCCGCAGGATGCCGCTCGGTGGAGGGATGGCCGGGATGCAACAAGCCAGAGGAGGTGCGGCGGCCGGCGGGTCAGGCGCGGACGCCAAGGTGCTCAGGGGTCTGGAGGCAGGCGGCATCGACGCCTTCGTCGACTGGAGCGCCTTCAACCACTCCACTCTCGGCGAGGTGGAGATCGGTGGATTCATACCTTACGCCGCGACCAACCCTCCGGCCGATCAGTTGGCAGAGTTGGGTGAGAAGCACGGGGCGTTCCTGGTCAAGCTGGCCGGAATGCTCCCCACGGTAACCATCACCGATACCGAAGTGGAGGACCACGGCGGGGGCGTCTTCTCGGTGACCGTGGAGGTTGAAAACTCAGGGTTCTTCCCCACGACCCTCCGCCACGGGCAGGTTTCCCGCTCGGTCCAGGCCACCACTGTCCAGATCCAGGTGCCCCCTGAAGACATTCTCACGGGTGCCGCGAAGACGGCCAGGATTCCCAATCTGGCCGGCTCGGGTAGCCGAGAGAGCTTCACATGGGTCATCCGGGGGCGGGAGGGTTCCCAGGTGGAGATCAAGCTTCGGGCCCAGAAGGGCGGGACCGACAGCGCAACCGTCACGCTCAGGTGAGGAGGCCTACCATGAGAAACGCACGAATCCTGGCGGCCCTCTCACTCGCTGCCATCGCCCTTGCGACCCCACCCGTACTGGATGGGACACACCAGAATCTCGCAGCCCAGGGCCGGGGCTCGGACCCGGAGCACACCCTCACGTTCGCCTGGGATCGTTGGCTCGACAACGCCGACATGGGTGAGCGGATGAGGGAGATGGAGCGTACCTGGCCGAAGTTCCTGACTCTCTCATCCATGGGGAAGAGCTACGGGGGCCGGGACCTCTGGATGATGACCATCAACAACCCCGACACCGGCCCGGAGGAGAGCAAGGCCGGAATGTTCATCGAGGCCAACGTTCACGGAAATGAGATCCAGGGCGGTGAGATCTGCCTCTACACCATCTGGTACCTCATGGAGAACTACGGGGAGAACCCTGAGATTACTCGTCTGGTAGACGAGCGGGTATTCTACATCGCGCCCTCTGTGAACCCCGACGGCAGGGACTACTTCCTCCACGGCACCGGTTCAGGGGCGCGGACCGGCCACGTACCCGTCGACTCGGACGGGGACGGGCTCTTCGATGAAGACGGGCCCGACGACCTGAACGGGAACGGCATTATCGAGCAGATCCGAAAATACGTTCCGGGGGAAGGCACACATAAGCTCAACCAGCACGATCCCAGGATCATGGAAACCGTGGCGCCGTGGGAGAAGGGCGATTGGGTTCTACTGGGGTCCGAAGGTCTCGACAACGACGGCGACGGTATGGTGAACGAGGATCCGCCGGGGGGTTACGACCCCAACCGGAACTACGGGTCCGACTGGCAGCCGAACTACATTCAGGGCGGGTCCATGGACTATCCCTTCCGGTTGCCGGAATCCAGGGCCACCCAGGACTTCCTGAAGGCCCACCCGAACATCGCCGGGGCCCAGTCCTACCACAATTCCGGGGGAATGATCCTCCGTCCTCCTGGCTCAGCCTGGTACGGAGACTACCCGCGCTCGGACATCCAGGTATACGATGAGATCGGCGAGTTCGGGGAGCGGATCCTGCCCTGGTACAACTACCTCATCATCTGGCAGGGGCTCTACACGGTCCACGGTGGCTCCATCGATTGGACCAATGACGGTCATGGAATCATCTCCATGTCCAACGAGCTCTGGAACGGTGGGAAGTACTTTCAAAGTCCCCTCTTGACCGAGCAGAGCAGCAACCCGCGATCTCCCATCGAAGGACAACAGGGTCGCTACTTCTTCGACGACTTCCTCCAGTTTGGGGAGATGTACATCGAATGGGAGTCCTTCGACCATCCCCTCTACGGGGAAGTCGAGGTAGGGGGCTGGGACAAGTTCTTCGGCCGCATCAATCCCCGCTTCATGAGCATGGAGACTTTCCACCGGAACATGGCGTTCACCCTGTATCACGCCGACATGATGCCCATGATGTCCATGGGGGACACGCAGGTCGAGAGCCTGGGCGGGGGACTCTACAAGGTTCAGGTGGATATCGAGAACCAGCGGTTGATTCCCAGCGTCACCGCCAAAGGAATGCAGAATCGGGTAGTCCGGCCCGACCTCCTCACGGTGGACGGGGACGTGGAGATCGTAGCTGCAGGCTGGGTGGCGGACCGGAACCGGCCGGGCCCCACCCAGATCATCGACCAGCATAACCTGAAGCGGATCCTTGTTCGGAGCGGTCACCCTGGCCGCACAACCAAGACCGTGGAGTACCTGGTTCGGGGCTCTGGATCCTTCGACGTGACCTACTCCTCGGTGAAGGGTGGGACGGCAAGCACGACGGTGAGGCTCCGTTAGCCCGGCCCGGCCCCAAACGCTCGAGGCCGCCCTTTCGCGGGTAGCCAAGCAGATGCAGGCCAAAGGGGGGCGACTCCACTCCGGGGTCGCCCCCGACTGTCCGGGGTAAGGCTACCCTTTCTCCCCTGGGACATGGTGCGGCAGTGCCAGAGAGCCCCCAGATTGCCTCCAATGGTTGGGCACACCCACGAACCGGACTGCGGAGACCAGGAATGCGACACCTCATCGACGCCTACGCCCCTTCCGAGATGGCCCACCGAGTGGTCCGGGTGGGTGTTGCGAAAGCCAAGTTGCCGGCAGCCGATTCTCTCATTCTGGCCGGCCTTGCAGGCGCCTTCATCGGCTTGGGGGCCGCGTTTGCCACCGTGACCACCACGAATCCCGAACTTGGATTCGGGCCGGCTCGACTCCTGGGCGGGATCGCCTTTTCGCTGGGACTGATCCTCGTGGTCGTCGCAGGGGCGGAGCTCTTCACCGGGAACAACCTCGTAGCCATGGCCTGGGCCAGTCGCCTGATCACCACGCGGCAAGTCCTTCGCAACTGGACACTGGTCTACCTGGGGAACTTCGTCGGGTCGGTCGGTACGGCACTGCTGGTGTACTGGTCCGGGACCTGGGCCTTGGGGGGAAACGGTGTAGGAGCCAACGCCATCGCCATCGCCGCAGCAAAGTGTGATCTGGGTTGGACCGAAGCGTTCGCCAGAGGGATCCTCTGTAATGCGCTGGTTTGCCTCGCGGTCTGGCTCTGCCATTCGGCTCGAAGGACCACCGACAAGATCCTGGCCATCATCTGGCCCATCGCAGGGTTCGTGGCGCTGGGCTTCGAGCACTGCATCGCGAACATGTATTTCATCCCGTTGGGGATCCTTCTCAAAGGGAACCCGGAGTTCGTTTCCAGCCTGGGCCAAGGGGCGCCGGTGTTGAGCACCCTCGGATGGGATGGATTGATCGGGAACCTGGTACCCGTCACCCTCGGGAACATTGTGGGAGGAACCCTCATGGTGGCCGGAGTCTATTGGTTCGCATACCTGAGGAACGAGGAGAAGAAGGCCCTTCTCGGGACGGATTAGGGAAGGGCCCGAGGCTCGAGGACCCTGAGGTCACCCGCCTCAGGAGCATTCACGCTCCTCAGCCCCACCCCTCCTTCCGGGCTTCGGACACCAGATCCCGGTAGAGTGCGGGCTGGACCCCATGGATATGGAACATCTCCAGCAACACCCTGTCCTCCAGGATCCGTTTGAGAACGGTATGTCGTTCCCGATTCAGGGTCACCGGGATCACCTCCGCAGCCTCCCTGGCAGCCCGATCGAATCCCGCTTCCGTATCCCGGAAGATGGACCTCGCCCTTGCCGTAGATGGGGGAATCTCCATCCTGTGGCCAGCCACCAGCTGATCCTTGGTGAGGGGGTATACGAAGTCCGCCTTGATCACGTAGCGGGGCTCGGAGGAGAACATCTGGATCTTGTACCACCCATCCACCTCTCCCACCACCCTGAAGATGTCTCCCTTGTCCGCCCGTCCGATAACCGTCGCGCTGGTGCTTGGGGCAGTCCTGAGGTTCACGAGAGGAGTGCCCATGACTATGAAGTCCTGGGCTCCGATGGCTTCAGTCCCAGCCATCCACCCGGCCAAGAGGAACCCCAAAACACGGAATGGTCGCTTGGCGTTCATCGTTCGGCCTCCTTGCTCGAGATTCCGCCAGCGGGTAATCACCAGGAAGGCAAGACTCACGCCGGGGTCGGCGACTGAAAAACACACTGAAAACACTGGCTTTTCACGCATGTAATGATAGGTTTGGGCAAGGAAGCTTGCCCCAAAACGCTGCAAATCAGGTGCGAAACACCCGTCGGACACCGCGGGGCGGATGGGACGACTTCCGTCCCGCCCGGACCCGTCATGGTCAGCGATCTACCAGGTGCCTGTCATGAATCCCAGCACCCCATTCTCCCGCAGAGCCTTCCTCAAGGCCACCTCAGCCTGCACAGCGCATTTGGCTCTCATGGCGACGCCGTTTCCGGCTGCATCGAGGACCTCATGGAGTAGGCGGTCCTCGGGAACCATCAGGGCGGAGGAAGCCTTCGGCCGACTGGAGGAGATAGGTGGAGGCCTCTTCGCCTTCATCTCCACCCCCCTCGGCGGGGACTACACGACCGTCTCGAATGGGGGGATCATCGCCGGTAGGAGCGGCGTCCTCGTGGTCGAAGCCTTCCAGACTACCGAGGGAGCGGAGTGGATGGCCCAGCAGGCCAGACGCCTTACCGGCCGATGGCCCACCCACGTTCTCATTACCCACTACCATGGCGATCACTCCGGTGGCGTGGAGGGGTACTTCCAGGGTTCCCAATCACCCGAAGACGTCGGACCCGACCGGAGTCCCGGCTCGGAGGGCCCGCAGTTGATGGCTACTACCACGACACGGGAACTCGCGACGGGGCGACTACCGGATGACGCGCCCGAAACCCTCCGCCGCCGCTGGGCCGACGTGGTCATGGTCCGCTCCGAGGAAGCGTCGTCCCTCGACCTGGGGGGAAGGCAGGTCCGCCTCGTTCCCCGATACGGCCACACCGCGAGCGACGTCTCGGTGGAACTGCCCGACGAGGAAGTCACATGGTGTGGGGATCTGGTCTGGAACGGGATGTTTCCGAACTACATGGATGCGGTCCCAAGTCGCCTTTCAAAGGCCGTGCGTGCGCTCCATGCCGACCAGCGCTTCCTGTACGTGCCGGGTCATGGCCCCCTTGCCAACACCTCAGATATGATGCGCTATATCTCGGTGATCGATGGGCTGGAGGAAACCGCGCGGACCGCGGTCAGGGAGGGCTGGACCGCGGAAGAGGCCGGGAGTCGGCACCGGATCCCACTGAACCTCGGAGAGTGGACCTTGTTCAACCCGTCCTATTTTCAACGGGCGGTTGAAGCCTGGATGCAGGAGTGGGATACGGAGGAGTGACTCAGGAGCATGCAAAAGCGACCGCCCCGGGGTCCCGGGGCGGTCGCCGTATGTGTCCGGGCAAGGCCCGAGTGGTTTATTGGACCCGGGTAACGTTCTCCGCAGCCGGGCCCTTGGTCCCATCCACAATGTCGAACTCGACCTGGTCGCCTTCGTTGAGGGTTCGGAATCCATCAGCCTGAATGGCCGAGTGATGGACGAAACAGTCCCTCTCACCACCCTCTGGGGTGATGAAGCCGAAGCCCTTCTGATCGTTGAACCACTTCACGGTTCCCTTGGTACGCATCAACCTGCTCCTATGGTGTTGTGTTCGCCGGAGTGCGGGTTACCCGTACGATCCGACAAGCTTGCTCGCGCGGCTTCTCCCCCGCGCCGGGGCGGCGACCATTCGGCCGCAAAAAAAAGAGCGGAGCCTTCCGGTGAAGACCTCCGCTTCCTTGCCATGGTCCTTCCGTATCCCCGTTTTATCACCCGGGGATAATAAAAATGGGCCGGGTCGATAGCGAACGTCAAGGGTTTCGAGAGGGGCCACCGGGGGCAGCGTCCGTAAGGTCCCGCGCCCATACGGATGACTTCCCCCGGAATCGTCTACGAGACGGGACAGGGCGACGGATCCTACTGCCGGCCAAGAGCCTGGTCGAACGTTACTCTCACGCCGAACTGGGCCTGCCATTGTGAGTCGGGGGTCGCTACCGACCAGGGGTTCGAAGGCACCAGGCGACCTTCCTCATCGCGGGCAGGCAGGACTCCCCCGGCCCAGCCCGAGATCAAGGCCGTGGGGCGCCGGTTCAGGGGCTCGATGAGAGAAACCACCGGCCTGATGGTTTCGATCTTCCCCCACTCCGAGTTCACCAGGTTCAGGACGTTGATGATGTCGGCCTCGAACCTGATGTCAGCACCTCCGAACGTCACGGAGTGGGATGTCCTCAGATCCAGCCGGTTCTGCCAGGGGGCCCGGCAAGCGTTCCGCTTGATCATCTTCCCCCTGCTCTCCCGAAGACAGGGATCGTGGTCCATGGCGTACGCGAGTAGCTGCGTGGTACCCAGGCCTGCGGGGAGCTGCGTCGCTTCGTTGGGCACGTAGAGGAGGTCGTTGGTTCGGTCAAACGCTGCACCCAACCCCGGATATCCATCCCCGTTCATATCCCCTCGATATACATACGAGAAGTTCGTGCCCGACTCCCCGGTGTAGAGGACAGAGATCTCGGTATTCGGGAGGAGGGCGAAGGGTGCCCCGTACACGGCCGCGACCACCTTGTGGGGCCGGTCGTAATTGGAAGGTCTCAGGGCGGGCCTGTTCGGATCGTCGCTGGTGGGATTGAACCCCATGTTGGAGACCATGTCCGTGTAGGTCAGGCTCATCTCATCCCATGACCGGGAAAAGGTGTAGCCTGCCTGGAAGCCGAACGACTCACGGATCGTACCCCTGACCTCGGCCGTCAGAGAAAACGCCCAGTCCTTCCCCTTGTTGGTGGCCAGGAGAACCTGGCCGAATTCGGGCAGCCTCGGATTCGGGACGAAGGGGATGGCGGTCCCGTTGGGTCCTTTGTTGCCATAATACCGGCGAGCGTACCCGCCGTACCCTTCGATGTCCCCCAGATCAGACGTAGGCTTTCCAAGGTTCAAGTCCATGAGGGAAACCTGGTTCACCGAGTGGTTCAGGAGGACACCGAGGGACCCGCTCACCCAGTCCCAAAGCTCTCGGTCGACCGCCAGGGAGATCCTATAGACCTGAGGGTACTTGAAGTCCTCATCGAACATCGTGACGATCTTCTGCTCGGTGGGCGCCCCGAAGAGACAGTCCGTCGGAGCATTGTCGGGATCGAAGTACGGGGCCGTGTTCCCTGTGAGGGGATCGTCGGTCCACCGTCCCTGGCATAGGAGCGTGGTCTGGGCGAGGCCGTTGTTGTGGAACGCGTTGGAAAGCCACACGAACGGGAGCTGGCCTGCAAACATCCCCAGGCCGCCTCGGACCTGGGTCATCCGGTCTCCGCTACTCTGCCAGTTGAACCCGACTCGGGGAGAGAGAAGAGGCATTCCGGAGGGAACGCTCGATGTGCTCTTCTGGAAAAAGCGCTTGATCTCGGCGTTCTCTTTCGGAGTGTCCAGTACATGGGGCACATCCATCCGGAAGCCCACCCGGAAGGTCAGCCCGTCCCGGGCGTGGATCTCCCTCTGGGTGAACAGGCCCCACTCCAGTATGCGGAAATTCGCAGTGGGGCCATAGCCGTCGTTGATTACTGTTCGTTGATACCGCTGGGGGGCATTGTTGGACACGTCCTCCATGCTGGCGAAGAACCAATCCCCGTGGGCCGCGGGGACGAAACGGTGATTGATGTCGTAGAAACCACCCGAGGCACCGAAGGTCCAGGTATCATCCCCGAAGACGAGGTTCAGGCTGTTGGTGACCCGAATGGTCGTTTGCTCGAGGTCGTTTTCCTGGGCAAAGAACTGTGACCCGGCCCGAATCTCTCTTTGGAATGGGACGCCCTCGATGCTACTGAGCAGGTCCACCTCGACCTGGGGCCAGTCGGTCGCCGGGGTGGTTTCGTCGGCGGTATGCTGGATGTCGAGGTTCAACTCGTTCCCCCCGCCGCCCTCCAACTCAGAGAAGAGCTGGAAAGAGGTCGTGTTGTTCACCGATTTCCGGAACACGGCATTCGACGAGAGCTCGTAGGGCTCGAAGTAGGAGCGATTCGGATTCTCGTCGTTCTCCGCGACGGCGAAGACGTTCCGGATGGTGATCCGATGGCCGGCGCCGAGATTCCAGTCCACCCGGGCGAAAACGTTGGAGAGCTCCTGACGGAGCGTGTAGGGGCCGGCGATTCCCGTTTCGATTCCGAAACTCTGATCGAAGAAATCCTGGAAGGTGGTCAGGTCATCGGGAGAGATCCGGACCAGGAACGGGTCATCCCTGTGAAGGTTGAAGCCCGTGGGGGGTTGGTTTCTCCGCTCGAACTCCGTCGCCACGAAAAAGTGAGCCTTGTCCCGGATGATGGGCCCGCCCACCGAGAGGCCGAAGAGGCTCCGATCCACTCCGGACGCCTCCACGGGGCCGGTGGGAAGCGTGAGGTCCCCCATGAGGCTCTCGTTCCGATGGACCGCAAAACCCCGGGTCCACCACTCGTTGGTCCCGGTCCGGGTCACGGCGTTCATGACTCCGCCGGTGAACCCCGAGAGGCGAACGTCGAACGGAGACACGAGGATCTCATACTGGGCCACCGCATCCATGGGGATGATCTTCGCGCCGGCCTGGCCCCCTGGAATCCCGCCGGCGGTGAGGCCGAACACGTCCTTGTGGGAGGCACCGTCCACCAGGATGGAGTTGTACCGCGTGTTCTGGCCCGCCACGCTGAATCCCCCGTCCGACGTCTTCTTCACCATGGGAGACAGGACCGCCAGGTCCATGAAGTCACGGGACAGGATGGGCACCGCCTCCACGGTGACTTCATCCAACCGAGTCGCCGGGCCCACCTGGGTGGGATTGAACACGTCGGTCCGTTCCACTTCCACGTTGATCCCCTCGACCTCCAGGGCTTCCTCCTGGAGAGCGAAATCCAGGGTGAGGGTTTCCCCGACGATCAGATAGATGTTCTCGCGGGTCTGCTCACCGTAGCCCAGCAGGAATGCCGTGATCGTGTAGGGCCCTCCCGGGGGCAGGAGGGGCATGAGGAACCGGCCACGTTGGTTGGTCGCCACGCTTCGCTCCGCACCCGTCTCCTGGTGACGGATGGTGATGTTCACGTCGGGGATGACCTCCCCGATGCTATCCCCTCGGATGACGGTGCCTCGGACAGCCGAGGTCGTCCGGGATTGGGCGGCGAGTCGTGGAACCAGGCAGAAAACCAGGAGAAACGCGAGGAAGGCGATGCGGGACGACTTCATGTGAACTCCCCAACCCGAGGCCTGACGGCCCAAGGTACGGTGAAGGACGGTTATTCCTCAGACTGGATGCTCGTGAGATCCGAACAGGCCGTATCTCACGAGCAATTCCGGCGCAAGATACGCCGTCGGCCTCCCCAGGGACACCGGGACACTCGCAAGGTGTTGAAGACGCGGGGGGAGCGCTGTGGCCGGAGCTGCCTAGAGACCGCCCCCTGGGCGGGCCAGCTCCAACAGGTCCTCTCTCACGCCCTCGGCCAGGACTTCAGGAGGCAGCCGCATGGAAGTAGCGTAGGGCCCCTCCGGGTGGTTCACGAACCATACGTGAAGCATCTCGGGACTCTCGTTCCCCACCATCTCCCCACGTTCACAGAAGAGTCCGTCAGGTCCTTCCTTCGCAGAGAACATCTGCATCCGGTCCAGGCACCCTGGGATCTCGAACTGGTGGTAGTGCCAGACCGTATGGGGACCTCCGGGTTGCGGGCCCTGCTCGCCGAGCTGCCTGACAAAGTACATGTAGCCCACCAACTGCATCCCTTCGTCCGTCTTGTAGTACATCAGGTACTCAGGGCGATCCGGGTTCAGGATCTCGTCGTCCAGCGAGAACTCCACATTCACGAAGTGGTCCTCGTTCCGGATATTCGGCTTGTAGGGGACGAATCCGTCGGCCATTCCCTTGTCGAAATCGAACCAGCCATGCTCCACAGCCGCCAGATATGAGCGCTCGACGAACTCTTTGGCCCAGGACTCCTGCTCGGGCGTTGCCAGGCAATTCGGATGATACTGGGACGTTTCGATGAGGGGGTACTCTCTCGTAGTCAGCTCTTCGGCGGGCATCCACTCACCGATGTATCCCCGCCAGTTCCTCTCTCGCACCCACCATTCCGTTCCGCAAGCTTCCTGGGCTCCAGGGGAGTCCTGAACCAGGACGGGGCCCATGGCCCCGGTCTCCGAGGGTTGACCGATGCCTCCGAGGAGGAGGAACAGCACTGAACTCATGAACCATGCAAACACGATGACCTCGACTTGAATTGACTTGAGAATGCACTGACCGCTTCGATCCAGCCGCCTCGGAAATCTATGGCAGGCCCTCGGCAGATGGGAGGAGAGGGTCGTGTTCGCCCTCGGATCGAGTCGCGCCCCGGACCCATGGACCGAGGCCCAGGGATCCCTCCCTCAGTTCACCAACCCTGCCGAGCCAGGTCGGTAAACCTCCGTTTCGAGAGATCCACCGGAACAAGGCGAAGGCGGTAGCCGTACGCCTTCGCCGGAAGTCGATACTCGCGATGGGGTCGGGCGCCCCAGGACGTATCTCCCCCAACCCCCATCTGAGCCAGATCCAGATCCAGGGTCACGTAGCCCCGAGGCTCCAGGTCCCATTGGTGCCGGTGCGTGGGAGCATCCCCTTCGTCCAGGTCCTCGTCCTCATACGGCAGGGCGCTGAACTCCAGGAGAGGATCCGCGATGGCCATCACCCCCCTGCCCTCCCGGTCCGAGAGGGCGACCCATCGGACGTCCGTCCGGTTCCCGGTTTCCTGAGGACGGATATAGGGGAAGGAGAGGTCGGCCACCTCCGCCTGGTACACGCCCACCGGGGCACCCGTCTTCCGATCGGAATAGCTTTCGTGAGGCCCGCGCCCAAACCACGTCACCTGGTCCAGCTCAGCCGGAAGGGACAGCGAAATCCCGAACTTCGGAAGATCCGGCAGGTCCTCGGTACCGACCTCCAGAGCGCTGGTGATCACAATCTCCCCGTTTCCGTACACACGGTACCCCAACCTGTGGAAGGAGCCGACATCCGGCAGGTGGAGCGTGACATGCACTTCCACGTCCCGGTCCGAGTTCTGCCAGTACTCGATCTCGTGACGGAGTTGGTTCCTGGAAGCCTCCCGCCAGAGGCCCAAGCGGACCGGCATCTGGTTCCCGTAGTCGTTGTCGGTGGGCGGCCGCCAGAAGTTGGGCCGGGGCCCCCGTGTGACGAGATCCTTCCCACCGAAGGCGTAGCGCTCCAGTGTCCCCTTCTTCAGGTCGAACACGACCTGGAA
>JBDHCH010000115.1:0-12279 GCA_039592115.1 Gemmatimonadota bacterium
GGGAATGGATCCGCGATTCTGACGGTACCCCACGACATCTCCGCGGAGCTAAAGGCCCAGGTCGGCAACGGGTCCATCTCGGTTCAGGGGCTGAGTGTGGCCAACCCCGTCTCCAGTCCGAACACGTTCCGTGGCACCCTGGGATCCGGGACCGGTCTCATCGACTTGACGGTGGGGAACGGGACGATCCGCGTGAGCGGCTCCTAGGGACGGTCTGCCCAGGTGGGCCGAACCGTCCCTAACGTCCTGATTCCGGATCAGGCGAGAAACGGGCGAGGGTCGGCGATCTTCCCCCCAATCGCTGACGCGGCCACCGTGGCCGGCGAGGCGAGGTAAACCGAACCCGTACCGGCCCGGCCCTTGAAGTTCCGATTCGATGCGAACACGCCGATCTCTCCGTCCTTCAAGGTCCCGGGGCCCATGCCCAGACAGGCACCGCACGAAGGGGGCACCACCTGCCCCCCGGCGCTGAGGAACGTCCTCAGATAACCCCTCTCTCCCGCGGTCTCCATGATGCCGAGAGTGGCCGGCGATACGATGAGGCGCACACTCGACGCCACCTGATGACCGTCCAGGACCTCTGCGGCCGCGGCGAGATCCTCCAGTTTTCCACCGGTACAGCTGCCGATCCAGGCCACGTCGATCTCGGTTTCCTCCAGGTCGGCCACGGGGATCCCACTGTCCGGCTTGAAGGGCGGCGCCACATGGGGAGTCATGTCGGTGAGATCGAAGGACAGGAGCTTCTGGAAAGAAGCGCCCTCATCAGCCCGGATCACGCCGACCGGGAAGAGGCCGCAGGTCCCTCCTCCCTCCACCACCATGTTGGCGATAGTGGACCGGTCATCCTCGGAAAGGTGCTCCAGTGCAGGGCCGGTGAACTCCACGACGGCATCCGTGAACCCGTTCATGGTCACTTGATGGAGAATGTGGAGGATCACGTCCTTGGCGTGGACCCCTTTGGCCATCCTCCCGCTCAGCTCGATCCGGATGCTTTCGGGGACCTTCAGCCAAATCCGGCCCGACGCCATGACCTCGGTGAGGTCCGTGGTCCCGACCCCCACCGATAGGACACCGTAGGCGCCGTAGGTGCAGGTATGGGAGTCTGTGCCGATGAGGAGGGTGTCCGGCTCCAGGAGCCCCTCCTCGGGAAAGAGGACGTGGCAGATGCCCTGGCTGGTAAACGGTGCCAGAGGAAGGAAGGCGTGGGGGAGGTCCTGGTCCTCCACGAATTGGGCCACCTTCTCGGCCATCTCTCTGGACCGATCATCCTCCCGAATGAGAGGGATCTGGAGGGTGTGGTCCACGGTCACCAGGAGCTTCTCCTTGTCCCAGATCTTGAAGCCGGCACCGTATTCCGCCTCCAACTGCTCGGCGGCTACTGGAAGGACGAGCTCGTGGGTGATCGCCTTGTCCACATCGGCGAATACGGTCATCCCGGGTTCCACATAGTCGAGGCCGGCGGCCCTGGCCAGGATCTTCTGTCCCTGGGTCATGGGCCTGGGACCAGCGCTCTCCTGTGAAACCGGTTTCTCGCTCTTGTTGAACGCCGTCAAGCCGCCGGCCTCGATGATCGTCCGGTGGACCGGGGCGATTCCTTCCCAGAATCCCTCTTCTGACGGGTCCAGGGCCAAGACATCCCCAGTGGTGACCCCCTCCCCCAACCGGGTGTTCAGAGAAAGATGAAGGCCGCAGTTGACCGCATTCCGATAGAAGATGCGGGCGAAGGATGGGGCGATGACGGCCTTGATCCCGGCGTGGATGAGGGCGACTGGAGCCACTTCCCGGGAGCTCCCGCAGCCGAAATTCTCACCGGCCACGATGATCTCGTATGCCCCGGGCTTGAAGGGCACTCCTCCGGGACTCTTGGTGGGGTGAAGATCCTCCAACGCGAACTGGCCCAGGCTCGCCACGTCGGTGGTCGCACAGTAACGGGCCGGGATGATCTCGTCGGTATTGACGTCGTCCCCCGCCACGAAAACCGTCCCCTGAATCGATTCAGGCATTCATCCTCCCGGTGTCGATACTCCGGAACATTGGCCCTCCCTTTTCATACACGATTTCCTCAGAGCCTCCCGATCCAGGGGGGCCTCACTCGGGGACCCGCGGCTCCTCAGGTCTCCCCTTCTCCTTCTCCCGGATGAGCGCCCGAACCCTCTCCGGCGTGATAGGAAGCTCGCTCACTCGGACACCGATGGCATCCGAAACCGCGTTCGCGATGGCCCCGATAACAGGAAGCGTGGATCCCTCCCCACACTCCTTTCCGCCATAGGGACCCCGCGGTTCGAAGGAAGGCACAACCGTCGAATCCATTTCGGGCGCGTCTGAAGAGGTGGCGATGAGGTAATCGTGGAGACTCGGGTTCTTGATGCGACCCTCCTCGTCGAACACCACGTCCTCGAGAAGGGCTTCGGACAGCATCATCACCCCAGCGCCCTCGCACTGCCCCTCCACCGCCATGGGGTTGATCGCGGTGCCTACGTCATGTGCATCGGTGAGCTTCGTGACGGTGACCTTCCCCGTCTCCAGGTCCACGTCCACTTCTGCCACGCAAGCCGAGAAGGAATAGGCAGGAGATGTCCCCACGGTACTGCCCTTGTGGCTGCCACCCAGACCCTCGGGCGGGGAATACCACCCTCTCCCCACCAACGGGCCTCGCTCGGAAAAGTACCGGGCCGCAGCCTCCGCCCAGGACAATCCCTGCCCAGGGTCCGCCTTTACGAACACCCTTCCCCCTCTCCCCTCCAGCTCTTCGGCCGGCACTTCCAGCACCTCGGAAGCAACCTCGAGCACTTGCCGCTTGACTTCCTCCCCGGCCATCCGACACGCGTTCCCACCCATGAGCGTCACCCGCGACGAGTAGGTTCCCAGCCCCCTGGGGGTCCGCTCGGTGTCGGCGGCGACGATGCGCATCGCTCCGAACTCGATCCCCATGGCCTCAGCGGCGACCTGGGACAGGACCGTATTCGATCCCTGGCCTATGTCTGCTTCTCCGGTGAAGAGCGTGGCGGCCCGTCCGTCCTCAGACACGCGGATCATGGCGTTGGAGTGGGGAAACTTGGATCGGTAGATCGGATATCCAGCTCCGCTCACGAACCCGCCACAGCCGATCCCGATGCCCTTTCCCGGAGGGAGATTCCCCTGTTTTGTTGCCCAACCACTGCGCTCCCGGACCGTGTGCAGGCATGCCTCCATCTCACAGGATCCCACTTCGAGCTCGTTCACCGTCAGGGAGTTGGGCTTCATGACGTTCTTGAGCCGAAGATCGATGGGGTCCATCCCGATGTCCTCGGCCAGCATGTCCAAAACGCCCTCGAAGGCGAACCGGGGATGGGGACAGCCGTGCCCACGCATGGCGCCACAAGCGGGCAGATTGGTGTACACCCGCAAGCCATCGTACTTGAAGGCAGGCAGGCGATAGAGGGTGGGGATCATGGCCCCCGCATAGTACACGGCCACGATCCCGAAGGAGGAATAGGCCCCGCCCTCGAGAACCGCCTCCTCCTGGACGGCTGTGATGGTGCCGTCCCGCTTGGCGCCGATCTTCATCTTGATGAACTGCTTGTGGCGGCCCCGACCGTGGCGGATCATTTCCTCCCGGGTGTATCGCATCTTCACCGGCTTGCCGGTCATCCGGGACATGAGCGTCCCGCAGATCTCCAGGGGATTCACCTCGGCTTTCCCCCCGAAGCCTCCGCCGCAGTGCGTCATGATCACGCGGACATCCCCCTCGGGGATCTCCAACAACCGGGACATCTGGTGCTGGACGTAGTGAGGCACCTGGGTGGAGCTCCACAGCGTCAACCTGTTCTCGGACCCCCACCTGGCTACTGCGCAGTGGGGCTCCATGGGCTGCTGGTACGTGCGGTTCCCAGTGAAGGTGTGCTCCCGGACCAGGTCGGCCTCGGCGAACCCCGCCTCCACGTTCCCGAAGGTCCAATCGACCCGGGTGTTGATGTTGTTTTTGAACCTGGGGTGGTCATGGAGTTGGGGCGCCCCATCCTTCATGGCCTCGAAGGGATCAAAGACTGCCGGGAGGATCTCGTACTCCACTTCGATGAGGTCCAGGGCCTCCAGGCAGGTCCGTTCGTCCACGGCCGCGATCGCAGCGACCTCGTCCCCCACGTAGCGAACTCGATCCTTCGCCAGCACTTGCTCGTCGTATCGGGCCGGGCTCACCCCATAGAAGGTCTCGGGGACGTCGGCCGCGGTGAGGACAGCCTTCACTCCGTCGAGTGCCTCCGCCCGGGACGTGTCGACCCTCAAGATCCGGGCATGGGCGTGTGGACTGGTGAGAATCTTCCCGAAGAGCATCCCGGGAAGGCGGATATCATCTGTAAACACCGCCGTTCCCGAGGCCAACTCCGGGGCGTCGATACGGGGCACTCGTCGCCCGACCACCGCATGCTCACCTGGATCAGGGATCTCAGGAGGGACATCCCAGCCCGTCACGGCATCCAGGATCTTCTGATAGCCCGTGCATCGGCAGAGGTTTCCGGACATGGCCCGGGCCGCTTCCTCACGGGTCGGACGCGGATTCCTGTCGATGAGGGCCTTCGCGCTCAAAACCGCACCCGGAGTACAGAACCCGCACTGGATGGCTCCGTGGGCAATGAACGCCTTTTGAATGGGGTGGTCTACCAGAGATTCGATGGTCTCGACACTCCGCCCCTCTGCCTCCAGCGCAAGCACGAGGCAAGCGTTCACGGGCTCACCGTCCAGGAGGACCGTGCATGCGCCGCAGTCTCCGGAGCCGCACCCCTCCTTCGCCCCCGTCAGGCCCAAATCGATCCGAAGTACCTCGAGAAGCGTAGCCTCTGGGCTGACGGCGACCTCGGCAGCGTCACCATTCACCTCCAACCTCAGCAGCCGCTTCATCGCGCCCTCCTCAGAGCAGCGTGAAGAGACCGTCGGCACAACGCCTCCACCAGCTCCCGCCGGTGGTCTGCCGAGCCCCGCACGTCGGAGATGGGCACGGCCGCCGCCCGGGCCGCGAGGGCGGCTTCTCGGATGGTGGTCTCGTCAATCGCTTGATCCACCATCCGAGCCTCGGCCTCGGGCGCGAGCACAGGGGTGGGAGCGACAGCTCCCAGGGCGATCCTCGCCTCCCGGCAGACGCCATCCTCCAACCGAATGCACGCCGCGACGCCCGCCACCGTGATGAAGTTTTCCGCCCGCAGGCCGAACGTCCGGTAGGCAGCACCCTCCCCCCGCACCCCGGCTGGGACTACCACTTCCACCAGAATCTCCCCCGCCGCCAGTCCGCTGCTCCGGTGGTCGCCAAAGAAGTCACGCAGGGAAAGTTCACGATACCCGGTTGGCCCCCACAGGCCGACCCTGCCACCGAGGGCCATGAGCAACGGCGCAAGGTCTCCGCAGGAGGCCGCCGTGCAGAGGTTTCCGCCTACTGTGGCCCGATTCCTCACCTGGGGACTGCCGAAGACGCCCACCGCATCCAGGAGGTCGGGACGGCCCGACCGAACGACCTCCGAGGCCTCCAGTCCGGCAGGCGTCACGAGGGCTCCGATTCTCAGTTCCCCATCCGTCAGAGCGATTCCCTTCAGTTCGTCCAGGTCCGAAAGAGACACCAGATGGTGGGGTTTGCGCGACCCTCTCCGGAGGTCCACGAGAACATCCGTGCCCCCGGCGAGCACCTGGGCCTCCGGCCCCAACTCGCCGAGGAGCTCGCAGGCTTCCGAAAGAGCCGTAGGCCGGTGGTACTCCAAAGGAGGATTCATGGTGTCTGGTTTGTTGCAGTCGAGGTCAGGGAACCCAACAATAGACCCCATGCTTGCGAACTGCCTGCCATGGGGCAAGGGTCAGCCTTGTTCGGACAACGGATCCCTTGCTTTTCGGAGGGCCATCGGTGTAGAAGTGGGGGTCGGTCCAACCTGAGACGAGGGCGCTGCGAGTGCCTGGAACCGACCACATCGAGGGAGTGAGAGCATGAACGACACGGAGGGTTCCGCACCGGCCTTGGCAAATCCGAGCACGCTCGTGGATCTACTCGAATACCAACCAGGGTCCGTGGTCAGCCGGACACTCATAAAGAAAGCCACAGGGACCCTGACCCTTTTCGCCTTCGACGCAGGAGAGGGACTCAGCGAGCACTCGACGCCCCACGATGCCGTGGTTCAAGTGCTGGATGGGAACGTGGAAATCACCATCGGAGGGGTACCGCACACGGTGAAGGCCGGAGAGGGGCTCCTTCTGCCCGCAAGCATCCCCCACGCCCTGACTGCCCTCACCCCCTTCAAGATGCTCCTCACCATGATCCGGGAGAGTTGAGGGGAGCGAGTCTGGAGAACCAGCTCCACTCCAAGAGGTTCAGGGGAGCGAGCCTGGAGGACTAACTCCATTCCAGGAGTCGGCGCTGGCCCTCTAGCGCTCTGATCTCGGTGACGTCCTGGCTCACCTCGAGACAGCCGAGGTACTCCCGTGAGGGCGTTCGAACCGCAAAGTAGCGGATGTGGATGAAGCGCCCCTGCATCTCGATCCAGAACTCCGCCACCTCTCGTTCTCCCGCCGAGAATGCCTGGAGAATCTCCTCCACCATGTGAACACTCTTCTGCGGATGGCAGTTGGTTACATGGCGTCCGATGGCACCAGGAGTCCGGGGAAAGAGGCGTTCCTCCGTCTCCGAGTAGTATCGGACGAAACCGTCGGCGTCCACGAAGGAGAGATCCACCGGAAGGTGACGGAGGATCATGTCTACCTGCTCCAGACTCAGTTGACCGGTTCCCAGGTCCAGGTATCCCCCTTCCGTCTCCGGAAGAGGAGCGGTAGGAGCCGCGGACACGATGGGAAGGCCAATCCCGGGACCGGCCCCTGGGCCAGGCTCGCGTGCCGGTCGTTCGGCGTTGGGATCGGGACGGACGTCCGGTTTCGAATCGGCTTCGGAGCCTGAAGGGGACAGGGGGTAGGTCCCCTTGGGTTCGACGAAGGCATATCCCAGTTCGTCTTCCCCTCTCCTGACATCCGCCCAATCCGCCTCGGAGAGCGTCTCGAGAGCCAGGGGAAGGAGGATCTTGTTCTCCTTGTAGACCATTTCGACCACGGCTCTCGCGAGGGCTGCCCCGGCCTCCCCTGCACGTTCAGGTGACCCTCCAATGGTGGCTCGAGCCTCCTTGATCAGGGCTCGGATCTCGTCGTGTACACCCCACATTACTCTGGAGGGACCGGTGATGCCGTGTCTCTCGAGAGCCGGAAAAAGCTCGTTTTCCTTCCGGAGATATTGGTTGTTTACGCCGGCCACCTTCTCCACTGCATCCTGGAACTCAGTCGTCCAACTCGAGTCCTCGCCCTCCCGTTCGTGGACCGAAGCGCAGAGGCCTCCGAGGCGGTTGGCCACCTCGGTGATGACCGCGTTGTTCGCCCGGTAGGTGTGGACCGGGTGTCCTGGAGGAGCTCCGATGTCCTCCTGCCTCTCCAGACTGCCTTGAACGATGGAGACGTGGAGGTCACAGAGTCGCTGTATTTCCTCCACCGGCATGCCCTCCCGTATCAGCTGCTCCTCCATGGCGCCGAGCTCCTGGGGAGACACCTTTCGGACCACCTCATCGAAGCGAGCCTTGGCCACATCGGGAGGGAGCCCGTCATGGAGGTCCTCGATGATGGATCTGAGCTCGGCCGCCTTCTCACCGCTTGGCCCTACACCCGCCTGCGCATCCGGCCCTGAGGCCTCCGGTTCGTGGCGAGGGGAATCGGGCGTCGGAATCGGCATGGTCGTATCCTCCTGGGATCTTTGATCTCTATGAAGGAGGATACAACAGAGACTGACCGGTGGATGTGATGGCGGTCACAACGAAGTGCGACCGGCGCTGCGAGGAGGATAAAGAGACCGGGGACGCTGGAACGCCCCCGGCCAGGATGAAAGAAAGCTCGCCGGTCGGGGTCAGTGCCCCCGCATCTCTCCGGCCATGTGTTTGATCTCCGCCAGAGCCTGCTGCATCTCGCTCCACCCGTACCAGAGGGAGTAGTCCGGGTTGTTGTGGAAGGCCCCCTGGAAGAGACGCTGCCTGTACTCCAGATGCATCTTGAACAGGGTTTGCTCGATGGGCGTCGGAGCGTCATGGAACGTCAGGAGATCCGGAAAAGCGTAGGCGTATGTCTCCGGTTTTTCCAGGATCCCATCTGCATAGAGCCCCGCGACAATGCGGATTGCCTCGGCCAGGAGCTTGTCCCCTTCACGGATGAGATCGTCGCCTTTGGCCAGTTCAGACAACGCGAAGGCTTCGGCATGACAGTTGGTGCAAATCGCCACCATCTTGTCTCGCTCGGCGTCGAACTCCTCGGCGGTGAGGCGAGCAACCTGGGCCTCTGCTACCACCTCCAAACGGCCGGTCGGATTCCCATCGGGGTCCAGCACGCCCAAAGCCTGGAGGATCGTCACGCGGTCTGCCCACCATTCCTCGCTCTCACCCGGATAGGGTGCGAGACCATTGGTCCGCAGCCCCAGGAATCCCCAGGCCGTCCTGACCTCGTGGTTGCCCTCGGACATGTGACAGGTCTGACAGGTGGGAGCCGCCGTGCCCTCCGGCAGGATGCCGTTTTGCTTGAGGAGGTAGCGAACTCCGTGCTTCGACGTGGAGTACATCTCCCACTGGGCATGGTCCATCCCCATGTGGCACGTCTGGCATGCTTGCGGCTGCCTGGCTTCTTCCACTGAGAAGAGGTGCCGAGTGTGGCAGGCGTCGCAGGAGGCCAGCCCGTACCCCGACCCGGTTTCCTTCAGTGCCAGGACCGCAGCTTCGTCTTTCAATCCTATCTTGTGGCATCCGCCGCATCCTTTCATCCCCTCCGTGAGAGCGACGGGCTGGGCATGGATGGACGGCATGGCGTTCATGGCCGCCCAGGCCAATGCGTGCTTTCCTGCAGAGAACTGGTCCACCTGGGTGGGGTGGCAGGTTCGGCAGGTCTCAGGGGTTGGGATCTTGTCGATCCGCCCCATGTCGTACGCATCGTGATCACCCTCACCATGACAGGTCGTACAACCGACACCCACTTCGGCGTGCCGACTGAGTTTCCAGTCGGCCACCATCCCTGGAGTCTCCTCTTCATGACAGGTCACACAGTCCCGATCCTGGGCAGCAATGGAACTGGGGATCGCGGATGAAAGAAGGAGGAGTGAGAAGAGAAGCGATCCGGGTACCACGAGGGCTCTTGCTACACCATGGGTGAAAACAGAGAAAGACACGACTCACCTCCGAGGGGGAGTCCAACAGTGCATGCCCGGGGCCGTCTCCGCCGCCCTCACCGGGTCGGGGTGAGGTGCCGGGCGGGAACTCGGAACCAGAGGGTGCTCAGGTCCCTTTTCGTGTCCTTTGAAAATTGGGTGAATGACGCCAGATTGCTGTGACGAATATCACGAATCGGTAGGGAACCACACAAGGACGCGTACGTGATTCGGGATCCGAAGGAACAGCTACGGGGAGTATCCTTCTTCCGGGATCTCTCCGACGAAGCGCTTGATCTCGTTGCCCATAGAATGGTCCACCGATCGGCTCCAGCAGGATGTATCCTCTTTCGGAAGGGAGAGACGGCCCGAGGGGTGTACCTTCTTGTGAAGGGCCGGATCGAGATCTATCGCTCCACACCCGATGGCCGGGAGCAGGTTCTTCATTCCGAGACTCCGGTCCAGAGTGTCGCTGAGCTACCCATCTTCGACGGAGGTGAGTACCCTGCCTCAGGCCGGACCGCAGAGGACTCAGAGCTGTTCTTCCTCTCCCTGGGTGACTTCCAAAGGTTGTATCGAGAGCACCCTGAGATCTCCGACACTGTCATCAGGAACTTGGGGCTTCGGCTCAGGAATCTCGTCAAGGTGGTGGAGAAGGTTTCTCTGAGGAGCGTGCCCAGCCGTGTCGCGAAGTCTCTCATCGAGGTGGGTGAGAAGTCCGGAGCGCTGAGGAACGGGGGCAGCTTCACACTCTCCAGGACGCAATCCGACCTTGCCCACGAGCTCGCCACCACCAGGGAGAGTGTCGCCCGGGCCATTGGGCAGTTCCGGAAAGAGGGCATCATCCAGACTGCGGGACGAAGGGTGACCATCCGCTCTCTGGAGAGGTTGGAGGATCATGCTCGCGGGGAGGACCCGGGACCGGCACCACCACCATTCCGGAGGTAACTCCGGCTTCACCATCCACCAGAATACTCGAGTGGTCCGAGGGCCCAACTGCCCCCGGGACCGCAGAAAAGAACAAGGAGACTCCCGGTGGGAAAAACCATCATAGAAAAGATCATCGGCGCCCACGCCGACAGGGACGTATCCCCAGGGGACATCGTGGACATCGACATCGACGTGCGTGCAGCCCGTGACTTCGGCGGTGCGAATGTCGTGAAGAACCTCCGTGACAATGCGCTGCCCATCGCCGACGCCTCCAAGACCGTGTTCACGTTCGACTGCAATCCTGGTGGGTCGGATCAGAAGTACGCCACCAACCAGCAGATCTGCCGAGAGTTCGCTCGCGGGGAAGGCATCGATGTGTATGACATCGACGCGGGAATCGGGACCCACGTCGCCATCGACGCAGGGCTGGCGGTGCCTGGATCCACGTTCGTATCCACCGACTCCCACGCCAACATCATGGGTGCCATCGGTGCGTTCGGGCAGGGGATGGGAGACGTCGACATCGCCCAGGCGTTCGCCTTCGGGAAGTCCTGGTTCAAGGTACCGCCGTCGGTACGGGTCGTGTTGAAGGGAACGCCGTCGGCTCAGGCATCCGCCAAGGACATCACTCTGGCCATGCTGAAAGAGCTCGGAGCAAACGGGCTCTTGGGATATGCCGCGGAGATCTATGGCGACATCGTGGACGGGCTGAGCCTGTCCGAGCGCATCACTATCTCCTCCATGGCCACCGAGATGGGCGGCATCATCGCCCTCTTCCCCCCGAACCAGGAGGTCCTGGAGTATGCCAGCCAGGCCAGTGGGACTCCGGTTCCCGGTGTCTTCGCCGATCCGGACGCGGAGTACGCCTCCACTATAGAGATCCACATCGGGGGCCTGACGCCTCAGATCGCCCGACCCGGGCACCCGGAGGACGTGGTCGACGTGACCGATGTGGCAGGGACGAAGATCGGTTCGGCATTCATCGGCTCATGCACCAACGGCCGTTTTGAGGACATGCTGTCCGCTGCTGACATCCTGAAGGGGAAGAAGGTAGCTCCCGGCGTCGTGTTGAAGATCGTGCCCAGCACCGACAAGGTCTGGAAAGCGTGTCTCGACGCCGGCCTGATCGAGATCTTCAAGGAAGCCAGGGCCCTGGTGAGCAACGCTGGATGCGCAGGATGCGCCGCAGGCCAGGTGGGCCAGAACGGGCCAGGGGAGGTCACGGTCAGCACCGGAAACAGGAATTTCGCCGGGAAGCAGGGCAAGGGTGAGGTCTACCTTGCATCTCCGGCGGTTGTGGCCGCTTCTGCGGTGGCCGGTGTCATCACCCTCCCGGAAGAGATCCCGGAGACACCAGTGCTCTTCAAGGAAGGAGAGGGAAGCCGGGAAGCGAAGGTCCCGACTCCTACCGAGATGTCAAAGACATCCTCCCCCGCCCTTCCCCGGGAAGGCACGCCCGAAAAACCGGAGGTATTCAAGGGCCGGGTATGGGTCATCGGGAAGGACAACATCGACACCGACATGATCTTCCATAACCGATATCTGACCATCACCGACATCGCCGAGATGGGTCAGTACACCTTCGACAACCTCGAGGGGTGGGAAGACTTCGCGAAGAAAGTGGCGCCCGGAGACATCGTGGTGACCGGGAAGAACTTCGGGGCCGGGTCCTCCCGTCAGCAGGCCGTGGACTGCTTCGAGAGCCTGGGAGTGACCCTGGTCATCGCCGAGTCGTTCGGGGCAATCTACGAGCGGAACGCCATCAACAAAGGGTTCCCAATCGTGGCTGCCGACCTGATCTCCAGGGAACTGAACACCGGAGATGAAGTCGAGGTGGATCTCCGCGATGGAACCATCACGCTTCCATCCGGTGAAAAGGTGCCGGGGAGCTTCTCCGACGTCCAGATGGCCATCTACAAGCGGGGCGGGTTGCTCGTCGGATAGGCAACTTCCCCAGCCAGCCGGTGCCCGCGACCTCCGTCCATCTCGGCCGGGGGTCGTGGTGCAGATTCACTCCGGCGAAGGGCCGAGTACCTCCTCGTACATCCCTTCCAGGTTGTCATGCAGCATGTTCACGATGAGGAGGCGGCCCTGGAAGTCGGTGAAACGCTCCAGGTCGGCGTCCCGAACCGCAATCTCCCCGAACATGATGATGGCCTGCTGCTGGAGGTCCAGGG
>JBDHCH010000116.1:0-12055 GCA_039592115.1 Gemmatimonadota bacterium
ATCACCCGAGCTTTCGCCCTGCTGCCGCTGCGAAGGGTCGTAGCGCGTCCATGAGTCCCTGGAATTCGGAGAAGTTCAGGGTCTGATCCCCGTCCGAAAGAGCCGTCTCCGGATCCGGGTGAACCTCCACAATCAGACCGTCGGCGCCCGCTGCCACCGCGGCGAAGGAAAGGGCATGAACCAGATCTCGACGCCCCGCCCCATGGCTCGGATCCGCCACCACCGGCAGGTGGGTCTCCTTTTTCAGAAGGGGAATCGCCGCCAGGTCGAAGGTGTTTCGTGTTGCCGTCTCAAAGGTCCGAATCCCTCGCTCACAGAGCATCACATTCATGTTCCCCTGGCTCATGACGTACTCGGCGGCCAACAGGAGATCCTTGACCGTGGCCGACATGCCACGTTTCAGGAGAACTGGTCTGTGGGTACGCCCCACTTCCGAGAGGAGCGGGAAGTTCTGCATGTTCCTGGCGCCGATCTGCAGGGCGTCGGCGTATTCGGCCACCAGCTCCACCTGGCGCGTGTCCATTACCTCGGTCACCACGGGGAGGCCGATGTCCTGGCGAACCTCGGCGAGGATCTCCAGCCCCTCCTTCCCCAGCCCCCGGAAGGAGTAGGGTGAGGTTCTCGGCTTGAAGGCTCCCCCCCTTAGGCCCCGAGCCCCTTTTGACGCCACAAAGGCTGCGATCTCCCGGGTGTTTTCCCTGCTCTCCACAGAGCACGGACCGGCGATGACGAAGATCTCCTCCCCGCCCATCTCCACCCCTCCCAAGAGGATTCTGGTCGGATCAGCGGAGAACTCCCGGGATGCCAACTTGTACGGCTTCATCACGGCATGGACGGTCTCCACACCCGGAATCGAGAGGAAGGGCACGTCCCGAAGGCGTTCCTCATCCCCAATGCACCCTATGACCACCCGGGTCTCTCCGCGGGAGATATGGGTTTTGAATCCCAGTGACTCCACTCGCTCCCGGATGTGGTCGATCTCGTTCTCTGAAACGCCACGGCGCGTAATGATGATCACAAAACTCTCCTCTTTCCTGGCGCTCCCGACGACCCCCCCCATTCGCAAAAGAAAAAAGCTCCCGAATCTTCGGGAGCCTGGCAGGGCAGCGGGTCTGTGCTTCTATCGAAAGATCGAGCTAGACGCGACTCCCCCACCGGGCTCCAGCCCAGGCGAAATGGCCGAAATATCGGCGAAAGTCGGGGGTCGCACGGCCCAATCGGTTCATGGCTCCGGAAGGTGCGCCTGGCGCACTACCCTGTCAAGGAGAGCCCTGGCAACGCCCGAGGGGGACCCATAGATTCCGTCCCGGAAATGCTGTTCTACCAAGCCTTTGCATAGCCCACCAAGGAGAGGAAAAGCTTGACCCTCAACCGTCTGGCTGAAACGGGGAAGAAAGCGGCTGGAATCAGGGCCGCTCAGGGAATCCAGCCAGGCATGGTCCTGGGATTGGGAACTGGCAGCACGGTCGCATACTTTCTCGACGCCCTTGGCGCCCGTGTCTCCGACGGCGAACTCCCAGGAGTCGTCGGCGTCCCAACCTCGGACCGAACCGAGTCCAGGGCGACCGAGTTGGGGATCCCGCTGACTTCTCTGGAGGAGGCCGGGAGCCTGGACGTGACCGTGGACGGCGCCGACGAGGTGGCGCCCAACTTCGACCTCATCAAGGGACTCGGCGGAGCCCTCCTCCGGGAAAAGATGATCGCCCAAGCCACCACCAAGCTCGTGATCATCGTCGACGAGGGAAAAGTGGTCTCCAAACTCGGTACTCGGTCTCCCGTTCCGGTGGAGGTCCTGCCGTTCGGGTGGAGAAGTCACCTGCCGTTCCTGGGGAGGGTCGGGGCCACCCCGGAACTCCGCCTTGGCGCGGATGGAGAACCTTTCCACACCGACAACGGCAACTACATTCTGGACTGTCATTTCCCCGCGGGCATTCCAGATCCCATCGCGCTCGATGGAGCGCTGGCGGGCAGGGCTGGGGTCCTGGAATCCGGCCTCTTCCTGGGCATGGCGAAGGAAGTGCTGGTCGGAGGAGATGGCGGTGTGGACGTCCTCGAGAGAGACGGAGGCTAAGGAGCTTTCCGGCCGGGACCATCCCGATTGGCAGGATTACAGAGGACCACGAACCCGCGGGCGGAAGGTCCACAGTGAGGTCTGGCCGCCCGAGATGACCGCGAACCCTTCAACGAAGAGACACTCTCTTGACGCTCATCGCACCGTCGATCCTGTCTGCCGACTTTGGCCGCCTGGCTGAGGAAGTTCAAGCAGTAGAAGCCGCCGGCGCCGATTGGATCCACGTGGACGTCATGGACGGCCGGTTCGTCCCCAATATCACCATCGGCCCCCTGATCGCAGAGGCGGTCCGGCGAGCCTGTACGCTTCCGGTGGACGTTCACCTCATGATCGAAAACCCCGAGCGCTACCTGAAGGCTTTCGTGGACGCCGGGGCGGATTGGATCACGGTTCATCAGGAAACCTGTCCGCACCTGCACCGGACCCTGCAGGAGATCGGGGAACTCGGCGCCGCCCCTGGCGTGGCCTTGAACCCGTCTACCTCGGTGGAATCCGTGCGGGACGTCGTCTCCTCGGCAGAAATGATACTGGTGATGACGGTGAATCCCGGGTTCGGGGGGCAGAGCTACATTCCCGAGTCCACACGGAAGGTCGAGAAAGCCCGGGCTCTCCTGGAGGAAGAAGGGCGTCCGGAGGTTCTGATTCAGGTGGACGGGGGCGTGGACGAAGGAACGGCCCCCCGCGTGGCAGGCGCGGGCGCGAACGTGCTGGTGGCTGGCTCGGCGGTATTCGGACACAAGGACGGCCCAGAGGCCGGCCTCGCAGCCCTCAGGGCCAGCCTACCCAACAGGGGCGTTTGAATGGAGGATCTCCCTTTGCTCGAGGCCGAAGCCTTGGAACGTCTGGAGGAGTGGGGGGGACCCCAGATGCAGAGGAAGATGATCGAGATCTTCCTCAGCTACACTCCGAATCGGATGGACCAAATCAAGGAAGGCTTCTCCCGCGCAGAAGCCAACGCCGTCGAGGCTGGGGCCCACACGCTCAAATCCAGCGCCGGGAACCTCGGCGCGACACGCCTCCAGGAACTATGCGAGGAGGTCGAGCGGATTGCGGAAGGCCAGGACTTGGGGGCGCTGGACCGGCTGCTACCAGAGTTGGAGGCAGCCTACTCGGCCACCCGTCGGGAGCTGGAGAAGCTCTTGAAAGGGATGGAGGAATGAAGGCGCAAATCGCGGTCATCGAGGATAATCCGGACAATCGGCTCCTGGTCAGGGTACTCCTGGAGGAGTACTACGAGATCTCGGAGTACGAAACGGGCGTTGAGGCGATAGAGGGCCTCCTCGCCGACCCCCCTGATCTGGTGCTCCTCGATATCTCCCTCCCTGAAATGTCCGGAACCGACGTCCTCAACTGGATCAGAGACCAGGAAGAGTTGAGGACCCGACCGGTGGTTGCTCTCACCGCCCATGCCATGGCCGGAGACCGGGAGAAGTACCTGGCAGAGGGGTTCGATGATTACCTCACCAAACCAATCACCGACGAGACCATCTTGCTGGAGACCATCGCCCAGTGGCTGAACCCCTGAGCGGCGGGACCGGAGGCCAGGAGACTCCCGCCTTCAAGAAGAGAGTCCTCCCGGGGCTCGGGTTCGAGAGTCAACTCCCCCTTCGGACGGACAAGTCCGTCCAAAGGGCCATGCTTTACTTCTTCATCTTCGTGGTCCTGCTCATTGGGGCATTTGGGCCGGTCCCACCCCCCCGGGTAACGAACCCGAGCGTTCACGACGTACTGGAAACCCTGGCTACGGGCCTCTCATTCGTCGTCGGGTCACTGGCGCTGGTGCGGTTCTACACCAAGAAGGAGGGAGCATTCCTCTTCATCGGGACCGGATTCCTGGGCTCCGGGTTCCTGAACGTGTTCCACGTCCTGGTATCGACCGGCCTGGTCGGCTCCTGGACACCGCTGGAGACCAGGGACCTCTCCGCCTGGAGCTTCACGGCCTCGGGGGCCTATCTCGCCCTCTTCCTCTTCGTGAGCTGGATCAGCTGGCGGCGTGAGTTCCAGGGGAAGGGTCCCGACAACCCCGGGGAGGTCCCGGTATATCTGACTGCCGGGGCTCTGGCGATCCTCACCCTCACCGTGTTTTCCCTCGTGCCGGTGACGGCGGCCTCCTTTCCAGGTTCTCCGATTCCCCAACCAGGTGAGTTCTTCCCGACCCTCTTGCTCCTCCTCGCCTTCAGCGGATACCTGACGAAAGGGAAGTGGCGGTACGATTCGTTCGAGCATTGGCTCGCCATCTCCCTTGTGATCGGGATGATGGCGCACGGCGCCTTCATGCCGTTTGCTGCAGAGTTTCATGATGCCGATTTCTATGTGGCCCACATCCTGAAGGTTCTGGGGCATACGTGCGTGCTGATCGGGCTAATGGCCAGCGTCTATTCGACGTACCGGCGGGAGGAGGAGGCGGGCGAGTTGGCCTTCGCCGCCAATACGGCCCTGGCCAGGGAGATCGATGTCCGGAGAACGGCCGAGCGGGTCCTCCAGGAAAGCGAGGAACGCCTCCAGGACTTCCTCGACAACGCTCACGACCTCATCCAGAGCGTTTCTCGCCGGGGCGAGTTCGTCTATGTGAACAGTGCTTGGCTGGAGGTCCTTGGATACTCCGAAGACGAGCTGAAAGGGCTGACGCTCCAGGATGTGCTCCATCCTTCCTGCCTCGATCGCTGTGCCGCTGAATTCCAGGAGGTCCTTCAGGGCCGGTCTCTTCCTTCGGTGGAGTTGGATTTCCTCGCTGCCGACGGGAGGGTGGTCCGCTGCGCCGGGAGCACGAATGCCCGTGTCAAGGACGGGGAGGTCGTGGCTATCCGGAGCATCCTCAGGGACATGACCGCAGAGCTCGAGGCCCGCAGGGAAATCGAGGGGTTTCAGGCAAACCTCCGGGCCCTTGTCGAGAACACCGGGGACGCCATTTGGTCGGTGGATCGGTCGCTTCGGTTAATCACCTTCAATACCGCGTTCTCCATGGCCCTCGAAGCCCGCACTGGCCGGGAGCCACGCGTCCATGACGCCGTCGATATCGTGTTCCCTCCTGAGGACGCACCCTGGTACGAGGAGATGTACTCGAAAGGGCTGAAGGGAGTGGCTTTCTCCGAATTGAGGGACGAGGAAATCGGCGGGCAGATGAGGAGCTATGAGCTCTTCTTCAACCCCATTCGCGACTCCCTGGGGATAACCGGCGTGGCTGTCTTCGGGAAGGACGTGACTGCCCGTCGCAGGACCCAAATCGCGCTCCGGATGGCCAAAGAGGAAGCCGAGCGAACGAATCGGGCCAAGAGCCAGTTCCTGGCGAACATGAGTCATGAGCTGAGGACACCCCTGAATTCCGTGATCGGATTCACGAACATCCTCCTCAAGAACCGGGGAGGGCATCTCGACAATCAGGAGTTGGGGTTCCTGGAGAGGATCTCCGCAAACGGGCTTCACCTTCTCCACCTCATCAACCAGACGCTGGACCTGGCCAAGATCGAGGCGGGCCGGATGGATTTGGAGCTCCAGCCCATCGATCTCCGCTCCCTCCTCTCTGAGACCCTCTCACAGATGGAAGGGCAGGTGAGGGACAAACCCGTGTCCCTGGAACTCGTGATGCCGGAGGATCTCGCGCCGCTGGAGACGGACGGCGGAATGCTGAAGCAGATCGTCATCAACCTCCTGGGGAACGCGATCAAGTTCACGGAAAGGGGGAAGGTCGCAGTGCAGGTGGTCCCTGAAGAGGATGGAAGAGAGGTCAGGGCCATCGTCGTCCGGGACACCGGTGTGGGTATCCCTCCCGACCGTCTGCAAGCCATATTCGAGGCGTTCTTGCAGGCCGATGGGACCACGAGGAGGAGATTCGGCGGAACCGGACTCGGGTTGACCATCTCTCGATCCCTCTGCGAGCTCCTGGGATACGATCTGACCGTGGAGAGCGAGCAGGACATGGGGTCCGCATTCACGGTCCACCTCTCGGCCAAGCGGAGTCGGGGGACCCAGTTCGACCGGGCCCTCATCTCGGAAGCCTTGAGGCCGATGGAATCTTCGCGGCCCATGGGGCAGAGTCCGGATCCAGGCAGCGGTGCCCCGGGGGAATCCTCAGGATCTGCCCGCCGGTGATGGCGAAGACCCGGTGTGCAGCCAGCGCTCACCCATTGGCGAAGGGCTGAACCACATCCTTCTTGATGGTTCAGGATGAGCTCTTGAACGATCTCCTTCTTTCCTACCTCCTCCTGGGAGTCGGCAGTTCTGTCTTCTGTATCCTCCTCGCATTCGTGGCCCAACAGGTTGTGGGGAAAACCGGCGCCTCCTGGGGTCTGGGCCCAAAGCTTCTCCACGTTGGGATCTTCTCCGGCGCCGTGCCGGCCCAACTCTGGCTGGGATTCTGGGGCGTATGCCTGTACGGAACCGTGATCGTTGCTTGCGTGTTCCTCGGCCAATTGAGAGGTGAATCGGTACTCGTCTCCAGCGTCCTGGGTCGTGAAGGAGCAGAGAGTCGGAAGGTGAACCGACTCCTGGTCCCTGTGGCAGCCACGGCCGCTGGTGGGCTTTCCGCCGCCCTGATGGTGGGTTCCTTCGCCGCAGTCGGGTACCTGGTGTGCGGGTGGGGAGATGGAAGCGGGAAGGTAGTTGTCCGTCTCATTGGCAGGAGGCACTATCGTTCACCGTTTTCTCGTGCCTCGGGCTCCGAAAAAACCTTGGAGGGCTCGATTGCCGTCCTCGTTGGTGGATTCCTGGGTGGGTGGGCCGCACTGGGGCTTTTGGAATTCCCCCCGCTCCGAGCGGCCGGAGCCGGGCTGGCTGCCGGTCTGGCGGGTGCCTTGGCGGAGGGGCTGAGCGGACGAAGGACGGAAAACTTCTGGGTCCAACTGATTCCGTCTCTGACGGCATGGTGGATCCTGGGGTAGGGCGGTCTCGGACTGATCACAACCCGACTCGGAAAACCCCGTTCGCCTCTTGCAGGTAGAACGACAGAGTGATCTGGGGGTAGGGGATGAGCGTGAGAACGGTTCCGGAGTTCTGACCAGTACGATCTGTGATCTCGGGTGTTATGCAGCGTAAAATAAAGATGGATAGGTATCTACGATGTTTTTCATCACAATCTAAGTGAGATAGGCAATGCCCGAATTCCGCCACAGCTCCGAACTTCCGCATACTCCTGAGGAGGTTTTCGCCTGGCACATGCGACCCGGGGCACTGGAGCGTCTGACCCCACCCTGGGCATCGGTCAGGGTCCTGGATCGGACGGGGGGAATTCACGATGGAGGGCAGATCACCTTGGGCGTTAGGCAGGGCCCTGTCGAGCTGAAGTGGGTGGTCCGGCACACGGAATTCGAAGAGGGCCGGCTCTTCCAGGATGAGCAGGTCTCCGGCCCGTTCGAACGCTGGATTCATGCCCACCGTTTCCTCCCCTCGGAGGATGGCGGCTGCATCATGGAGGACCAGATCGATTGGACGCCGCCCCTGGGGGCCGCTGGAACCCTGTTCGGTGCGAAGCTCGTCTCCCGGGAGCTCGAACGACTGTTCCGCTTTCGGCACGCCCGGCTTCGTCACGACCTGGACCTGCATTCCAGGTACGGCGGGGGGGAACCCCTTTCCGTGGCCGTCACCGGAGCCTCGGGCCTCCTCGGGCGAAACCTGGTCAATCTCCTCCGGACGGGAGGGCATACGGTCGTGCCCCTCCCCCGCGGGAAGACGGGGGATGAGGGTCGCTGGGACCCGGAGAGGGGAGAGATGGATTCCAGCCTATTCGAGGGAATCAGAGGGGTGGTCCACCTGGCAGGGGAACCCATCTTCGGCCTCCGTTGGACGGAGGAGAAGAAGGCCAGGATCCTGGAAAGCAGGAAGAGGGGCACCGAGCTTCTTGCCCGAACCCTCTCGACCCTCAGGAGCAAACCGGAAGTCCTGATCTCAGGGTCCGCCATCGGGTTCTACGGGGACCGGGGGACAGAGATCCTCACCGAGAAAAGCCGGGCTGGGAAAGGATTTTTGGCCAGAGTCTGCCGGGAGTGGGAAGAGGCCACGGCGCCGGCGAAGAGAGCGGGAGTTCGGGTCGTGACCCTCAGGACCGGGATGGTTCTGACGCCCCAGGGCGGGGCGTTGGGCACGATGCTGCTCCCATTCAAATTGGGGGTCGGAGGCCGGTTGGGGTCGGGCCGCCAGTACGTGAGCTGGATCGACCTGGACGACGAGGTCGGGCTGATCTACCACGCCTTGGCGACCAACTCTGTGAAGGGACCGTTGAACGCCACGGCTCCCCATCCGGTTCCAAACAGCACCTTCACCGATGCGCTCGGAAGAGTTCTCGGGAGGCCCACCCTGGTTCCTGCCCCGGCCGTCGCGGTCAGGACTTTGTTCGGAGAGATGGGTCAGTCACTCCTCCTGGACGGGGCACGGGTCCTTCCGGAGAAGGCCGAGAAGACGGCCTTCGACTTCCGGTACCCTACGCTGGAAGAATCCCTCCGCTTTCAGTTGGGAAAAGCTGAAGCCGGCCGGGAATAGCAGGTCATGGTCTCCTTGGTTTCCGGCGACCCATCGCCTCAGGGAAGGTTGAACCCGGGCTCGGTAAGCGCTTCTCCCCCTTCGGAGAGGGGGGGGTATGGCCGCCCCTTTTCCCGGAAGAAGGCGGCCAACTCTGGGTAGCACCATTCGAAAAGCGTCTGCCTGAACCTAGCTTCGGGAAGACGGGATTCCCGGTACATCCCCGCAGCCTCCCTCTGACGGAAGGCCTCAAAGAGGATCAACGCGGTGGCAACCGACACGTTCAGGGATCGGACCATCCCCGCCATGGGGATAGCGATCCTCTCATCCGCGAGCTCCAGGCCCTCGGCAGAGATGCCGTCCAATTCGGCTCCCACCATCACGGCAACCTTCCGGGTGAAATCCACCTCCCGATAGTCCTGTGCGCCTTCACCCGGATGGGCAACCAACACTCGGAATCCGTCTATTCGCAGCCTCGCTACCGCCTGTTCAACGTTGGGATGACGGTGCACACGAACCCACTTGGCGGTCCCGGCTGAGGTGTGAGCACTGAGATCCACCCCTTTTTCCGGGAAGACGGCGTGGGCTTCGAGAACACCCACTGCATCACAGTTCCGGATGATGGCGGAGAAGTTGTGACTCTTGTTTACCTGCTCCATGAGTACGGTCAAGTCCGGCTGCCGCCTGTTGAGGACGGCCCGGATCCGCTCAAAGCGACCGGGGTTCATCTCGGACCCCGATCCGGAACGGGCCGGTCGCTGGAAGGCCTCCAGGGTCCTCCCAGTCCCCCTCGATGTAGGTTGCCCTCGACCATTCGGTGACTCGAGTCCGTTTGGGTGCGCATCCGAGGAACAATTCAGAGTCTATTGATGAATTGCCGGGGTGGCGAGGGCCCGGCGGCCCCTGGGCACTGTGCCGCTCCACCGGGATCCGGCACTCCGTCCCGGGGCCGAAGGGGTTTCGAGGGCTCCTCCCTTGCTCGGAAGGCCGAAAGGAAGTTGATTGGAAGATCGGCCGGGGTGGTGGAATCGGTAGACACAGGGGACTTAAAATCCCCCGGGAGTAACTCCCTTGCGGGTTCGAGTCCCGCCCCCGGCACTAATAACCACAACAACTTACGGGATTCGGCGAAACCTCGGGCAATCGGGGTTTTGGCCATTTGGACATAAGTTGGACATATATCGAAATGAGAGGAGGCCCCGAGGAGTGAATCCCGGGGCCTCCTCTTCCTGGCGATCGGCGGGGACTACTCCTGCTGGAGTCCTTCGCCGGCCTTCTGCCACTCCGGCCTCGGGGTAAGCGTCACAAAGATGTAGAGATGGTTGGGGTCAAGGCTGACCGCCTCTGCCCCACCCCTTGTGAGTTCCGCCCGTATCTGCTCGGGCGTGAGGTTATAGAGTCCTCCTGTGATGGCGTCGACCGCTAGGCCGATCAGGCCACCGAACACGATGTTCCCCCAAACCCAGCCGCTCACCTTCTTGGTGAGGGTGGTCTCGTAGGTTTGATAGCCGTCCATCTCAATTCTCACAAAGTGCTGGTTTTTCCGCTTCAAGTCGGCGATTACTGGGGTGGTCCCCATGTCCTGTCCGTTCACAAGTACCCGCGCTGCGGTCGGGGTGGAGGAGATCCCGACATCTTGGGTGGTCCCGTGCATGATGCTTGCACAAGCGGTGAGGAAGAGAGAGACAGAGATGAGGCCTAACGCTGCCAGTCGGTTCGACATGGAAACCATCCTTTGGGGAGGAGTCTCAGGGTCTTCACAAGAAGTCTCACGACCAGGGATTCCTTCGGGATCCGCCAAGAGTCCCCTGGAAGGAGCGACGTAGGAGCATAAGGTAACCTGGGTGAACGCCTCCAGCTACTTGAGTCCCTTAGACACTGAAGAGGAAGCTAGAGAGCCAACTCCTTCAGCTTCGCCCGTTCGTCCTGGTCGTCGTCGACCACGGCGCGGAGGTGTGTCTTCGCCAGGTGGGTGTAGTGCATTGTCGTGGCCAGTGCCGAGTGGCCAACGGCTTCCTTCACCCTCGAGCTTGTTCAGGCGGTGTTCGATTCAGGCCATGCGAGCAAGCTGGCAAAGGGAATTCGGGATGACTTTCTCAACAGCTTCCAGGGTGTGGGAAACATCGTCCGCGAGAACCGAGGATGGGATGACACCCTATGCGAGACCGCGGGACCGTTCTTCGACTGGAGCTGAGTTGTGGCCACCCCGTCCGCCAGCCGAGATAGTCCCGGTGTGGCCACGGTCACCGGCGTGGATGGCGGGCGGGGCGGCTTCCCTCTTCGACGACGGTCCTGGTTCACCCCCCGGCTATTACCGGAAACGTCATCTCTTCAAGCGCGGAACTAATGAACCAAGCAACCAAGCCAGCCGTGGCCACTAGGAGCACCGCAGCCAGGGTCACGGTTTTCCCCGCACTGATCCGTCTCTCCTCGATCCCATCGACATCTTCGATCGGGATCTCGATCCGTGGCGTGGAGATCCAACGGTCGTCTTCTTTCGGAACCCCCCCGACCAACACCGAATCCGCCCAGAAACCACGAAGGTCCACAGAGGAGCCGTCTACGGACGTGACGCGAACCACCCTGTTCGGATGAACGTTGGCAAGCCTCTCCCCCTCCATGGGATAGAAAGACCTACACCCCGTCAGTTGGGGTAGCATCGCTACCAGCACGATCCAGCACAGTGTCTTCGGCGGTCGCACGGTTCACCTCCGGCGTTTGCTCGCCATCGGCGACACCCAGAAAGGAATACGCCGGTCAGCCGGCGAGGCCAACTTCAAGGATTAGCGCCAACCCCAAGAATGAACGGACCGAATTCTCGTTCCCGAAAGCCTTCACTGCGACACCAATCCTTCCCAAATCCCGGTAGGAGACTCCAGCCTCCCACGGAATTCCACTTGTCCGTTCCGCCTCGCACCCGGAGTCATCTCCCACGCAGATCTTCCTTGATACAAAGGCGAGTCCGAGAGCAACTGACGCATAAAAGGGACCTCTGGAAGCTCCGAGGCCGTAAAGAACTCCGAGGTCGGTGACGTAGTCTTCGTCCGGCGACCCCCAGAGAGAGATTTCCTCATGGTCCCTGCCATACATCGTCGCGTACCGAGCCGCGAAGAGATGCGGACCTCTTCGGAATCCAAGTTCTGTTAACAGGCCGTAGTCGCCATAGTTGGACATGGTCGCTGGCCCGCCGCCCAATCCCACCCAACCCTTGAACTTGTCATGCTGGGTCTGTCCGGCGACCGCTGAAGGAGCGGTGCCGAGAAAAAGAAGTCCCAACACGGCGAGAACTGCAAATCCCCGGTTCATGGCTGTTGGCTCCCGTTCCTGAGGGTCGGATTGCTCAATCACAGAGGCAATATCAGGCTGGCGGGTTTCCTGCATCATACGTCTGGTGACGTAGGTCCGGTTGGATTTTCGCGTAGGCCCAGCAGCAGGGGCAAGAAAAATAGGCGGCCCCCCGTGGGTGCGACTCAGGCCAAGCATGTCAGGTGTCGTCCTCGGGCCGGTCCAAGCTGCGGACGAGCCCTTTCTTGA
>JBDHCH010000117.1:0-11899 GCA_039592115.1 Gemmatimonadota bacterium
ACTCAATTCAGGATCGCTGAGTTGGCCATGATGATTTCCGCTGACTCAGATCTCTCCGACTTGGTGGGGCGATTACAGTTGGGCGGGACTGTGCGAGCTGATCTCCCGGACGGGGATAAGATGCGCGCCGGCTACATGTATTACTCAATCCTGACTCTGGGTTCGACCTTCTTCAATCAGGTTCAGGAAGGCCTGTTCGAAGAAGGGGAACTGGACCGCATCTTCTTTCGAGGGGGCATTATGGAGGCCCCGTATCTGAAATCTGTATGGCCGGTCATCCGAGAGAATTTCAATGAAGACTATGCGGCTTTCGTCGAGCGGAGGTTCCGGCTCGCGCCGCCGCATCCCGAGGGCGCCGCCTGACAGCGGACCTGCTAATGACTCAAGTCGCTCCCGCCCCTTCGCGACCATCCCCGCTTCCAGGCCCTGCTGGAGAGATACCGGGATGAGATGTGGAGCATTGACTGAGACCCCCTCCGAAATTGTGTCAAAATTGTGTCTGAGAAACCGGTTAAAGTCGGTGTTTTGACACAATCTCCCGGTGATAGTCGGAGAAAAAAGCTAATCACTATGCGGATTTCGCCGGAATCGAGGGTCTCGGACTCGTCCTCCTAAGCAGTAGGCCACAGGTTCGAGTCCTGTCGGGGACACTTCTAAGATGTTGGAAAACAAACTGTTATAGAAACGCTACCCCGAGCATTGGATAGTGTTTTTCTATTGCGCACCGGGGAAGGGGACTAGGCTGGTCATCGGACCGTTGCCAGTCCTCCAAATCAGCCGTTCTCTCCAATGCCCTGCAGCCCCCGAGCTAATCCCCCTCGAGTGGGAGCGCATCCAAGTCCAATCCCTCCAGCAGCTTCCTGTCCTCCTGCCGAGCCAGAGCCACCGACCCGGCTGCGAATCCAGCTCCGAGCAACCCACTGACCCCGGTCGGTAGAATGAAGGTGGTCACCACCATCCTGAACGGAAGCCCTGCCCCCAACAGGCGAGGTGAGAAGAAGAGCGGCAATGCCACACCGCCCAGAAAACCCCAGAGGGCGACTCTCCTAAGGGACAACTGGTCCAGAGTACGGTGGCGTTCTGCGATGCTGAGAATGGTGGCGAACGATCCTCCGGCGATGAACCCGATCAGGGCTCCATTCACTGCGATCCCGACGAGACTCCCGAAAGGGACCCCAAAACCCACACCTACGGCCGCCCAACCGGCAGCCCACCCGAAAGCCCAGGTAAGCCCCGTGCCGATGATTCCACGCAATATTCGAAGGAAAGCCCCCATCAGTCTCCCCGTTCTCGAGAGGCACCGCATCCACTCTCTACTGTCAGGGGTCCAACGGAGTTCCTCAACACCTCTTCCGGCCCAAATGGCCGATCCCGCGCCCCTCTACGGGCCCATCCTTAGTTTGGGATGGTTCACCCTGGCCAGCTCCACAATCCGGTCCGCCACCTCTGACAACAGTTCGGAAGGAAGCAGGTCATAGGGGTCCAGGTACTGGACGATCCATTCTCGCAATTCATCCTGCTTCTGGGCACTCCCCCAAAACCCGTCCAACCGGACCTCCTCCCGGACGTGGTCCACAAGCTCCACGGTGATGGGGACAAGGGATTCCGGCTCATCCTGCGGGGCCTCGGCATGCTTCCTCCTCTCCTGCATGAGGATACCCAAGAAGGGAGCCTGGGTAACGGGATCAAGGCCCGTGTCATCTCGGGGGCGACCTTCCTGGACCTCCCGGGTGAAAGCCCTCAACTCCACCACCAGCTCATTCCATCGGCCCTGGAGGTTGTTGAGGGTCTCCTCCAGCCTTTCGCTGAGCCTCTCGTGGTATTCCGGATCTTCCTGGGAGTGTTGCCGGATGTGGCTCCGGATTGCGTGGCCCATCTCCGAAGCCCTGGCCCGGTTAGACCTCTCCTTCTCCACATGGTCTGGGAAATCCGAAGACATGACAGAGATGGGAGGGTTCATGGGATCGATTCCCACCGACAGAATGTGGTCGTCAATGAGTTTCCGGACTTTCTCACCGACCTCCCTCCCGATGAGGATCTGGGTCTCACGGTAACGGTTCCTGGCCCGGGCCTGGATGAGGCCGAGGGTCCTGGCGTCCTTTGTGAGGGGGAGGGCCTCAGGCCGGGGTAGGACTAAGTCCAAGGTCTCAAGGAACTGCCTCAGGAGCACATGGAAAAGAGCTCTGAGCTTCACTTCCTCGAGGAGCTCAACGCAGGCATCGGTATCGTTGATGTCCTCGATGCCCCGTTCGGCGAAGAACGTCAGGGTCCGCTGATGGTGGTCCCGGAGCTTGGGAATCTCACCCTCCAGGCTCCGGAGAGCTCCCTCCACGTCCTCGGCGGCATAGACCGCCAGGGCCTCGTTCAGGTGGTGTCCCACGCCGCAGTAGTCCACCACCAGGCCCGCTTGTTTCTTCGGGTAGGGGCGGTTCACCCTGGCAATAGTCTGGAGGAGCTCATGCTCCTTCACGTGCCGGTCCAGGTACATCACCTGCTCCACGGGGGCATCGAACCCCGAAAGGAGCATCGACTTCACGATAAGGAAAGCCAGGGGGTCCCTTTCCGCTGGGTCTTCATGGATCAGGGGCTTCTTGAACCGGGCGATGTGACCTTCTGCCTTGCCCCTTTCCGTCCACTTTGACCATGCAGGCGGATCGTTGTGGTCTCCCGAGATGAGGGGGGCGAATTCCAGTTTCTTGATAGCCGCCAGCTGGTGATAGCCTCTGGCCAGGAATTGGCTTTTCCTCGGCAGACGTTCAATGTCAGGTTCGGCCAGGCCCCTCAGTTCGGGATCAAGCCTCTCCAACTCTCCCACCAGCTCCTCCTGCGCGTTTCGGAGGGCTCTGGAGTACCGGATGGTGGCCCGCCGGCTCACCGCAACGATCTGGGCCTTGAAGCCATTCGGAAGCACGTTCTCCACGTAATGCCTGAGGATGTTCTTGGCTTTGGCTGCGATGAGAACCGGGGCCTCCATCACATGGCCGGTCGTTGCATACTTCTGCTTGATTACCTCCAACTCCGCTGGGGTGCGCTCCCGGAACATGTCCTCGAAGACCTCATCCAGGTCCCAACCGTCAGGCACGGCGCCTTCTGCCGTCCGGCCCTCATAAAGGACCGGAACCGTAGATTCGTCCTCTTCGGACTGCTCGATGGTATACCGGTCGATAAAGGGTCCGAAAATCTCGTGGGTCCGCTCCCGGGCTCCCATGATGATGGGGGTACCGGTGAATCCGATCTTGGCACAATTGGGCAGTGCCAGCATCAGGTTGGCGTGCAGAGGAGTGGAATGGAATCGGTGGGTCTCGTCTACCAGCACCAGGACGGAGTCGTCGGTGTTCAGGGTCGGGATTTCTTCCGCTTCAGCAGGCGGGATCCCCCCGCCATCTCCAACCTCCGTATCGCCAAGGGAATCGGGCTGCGACTGGTGATCCCAGTGGATCATGGCGAAGACCAGAGCTGGCCCGTCCTCCGCCAACACCTCCTCCAGGTGTTTTCTGCTCCTGCAAATCCTGACCGTTTCGCCGGTGAGTTCCGCGGTGGCTGAGAGCTGCCTCTCCAGGTCCTTCCTGTCCGTGACAGCCACGACCTTGAACCGCCGAAGGTCCGGGTGGGAGCGCATCTTCCGGATAAGGAAGGTCATGGTCAGGCTCTTCCCCGACCCCTGAGTGTGCCAGATGATGCCTCCCCTGCGGTCGTACTCCCCGTCCTCCTTCCTTGTCTTTCCATCGAGGAGCCGTTGGATGGCAAGCCTGACGGCCCGGAACTGCTGATAACGGGGAACGATCTTGATGACCTTGCCCGCGTCCTCCTTGAACAGCGTGAAATGTCGGGCGATATCCAGAAGCAGCTCCGGGCGTAGCATCCCTGCCACCAACATCTCCTGGCTGGAGAGGCCTTCCTTCCACAGGCTTTCAGCCACGTAGTCCATGGGGACTGGACAGGTATCCTTCCACTCCAGATAGTGGACCGCCCGATCCCCCACGGTGCCGACGGTCGCTTTGTCGAAGTGAGTCGCAACCATGAGCTGGGTGTAATGGAAAAGGCGTTCGTTGCCTTCGTTCCCTTCCACCGAATCACGGCGGTTGCTGTACCGCTGAAGTTGGTTGATGGCCTCTACCATTGGATCGGCGATCCCTGGGCTCTTACACTCCACCACGACCAGCGGGATGCCATTCACAAAGAGAACCAAGTCGGGAACGATGTAGCGGTGCGCCTGGCCTCCAGACTCATCCACCCGGAACTGGTTGATCACCCGGAAGGTGTTGGTCTCCGGGCGGTCCCAGTCGACGTAGTGGACCGCCTGGTCCTCGCCCCCGTCCCATCCCGGGATACCGTCAACTGTGGTGCCCCCAATCAGCATCTCCGTGGCTGCCCTGTTGGCCTCCATGAGGTCGTGGGTGCCCAGGTTCTGGAGGGCAGAGACCGCCTGATCGAGACGGGTCTCGTCCAGCCAGGGGTTCCCATCGATGTGGTCGTTGATACGGAGGATGGCCGCTCGAAGGTCATCCAACAGGAGAACCTCCCCGAAAGACTCCCGGCCGGTGCCGGAGGGATGATTCAAGATCCCTTGGGTGGACTTCCAACCCATCGACACAAGCTGGCTGATGAAGGGGCTCTCGACGTAGTGGAACTCGGGGCCGGGGCTCATAGGATCACGCCGCCTCTGGAGGGATGGAGCCGGAGGTCGGACCGAATTCAGTCACTGAGGAAGTCTTCAGCCTTCGCTCTCGGTGGGCCGGTCGGCCTCCGCTCTCGGCCTCTAGCTCCATTGGCAAGCTCTGGACAGGGTGAGGGGGGAAAACAACTCTGAGAGGACCTGACTTCGTACAAAAAGGTGAGGTGAGCCGTCACGGGTTCGCAAGGCCGACCTCGGACCGACCCCACTCCATCCAAAGGTCAGGCCACCCGGTATCTCCCCCCTCGCGCGCCCCGCAGTGGCTCGGCGCCCCAAGCTGGGCCCTTGTCTGACGCCAGACATGGAGTTTGACGGTGTCAGAGATCTGTCGCTCGGGTTCTGGGCCCGTCAGGGAGTGGCCACTCGTGGATCGAGGACTCGCCACTTGCCACGGGTGGGGGACGCCTGGGGGAAGGAAGAGATCTTCCTGGCATCCCTCCCGTTCGTTAACCAGGTTGCACATATTCCCACAACCTATGCGCACGGAGGTGGGCTCATGCGTAACATCCTTTCCTTAACCTATTGGCCCTGGCACTGGGGTGTGGTGAGAACGCCACCGAGCCTCAGATTGCCCCGGAGATCTCGCAGGCAAGAGTGGCCGCCCACGCCGCTGCCGAACCTTGGGAGGAATCGATCTCCGGCTCTGGGCACTTCGTCACTGTTTGGCCGGCCTACACGCCCGACGTATGGCGCACATTCACCATCAACGCGAAGAAATCCCCCGACGGATCGGTCGGCGGGAAGGCCAAGATCGTTCTGCATCCGAAGGAGGGCGCAGATGTTGTCCGAGCCGACGTGGTCTGTTTCACGGTGAAAGGAAACACGGCTTGGGTGGGCGCCCATAAGCGGGGCAACGACGCACCGGACATCGCCTTCCAGGCGGTCGATAACGGAGAAGGGTCTGCCGACTCCCCTGATCAGGTCGGCCTCTACATCGAAGCCACGGTGTTCGGGATTCCTGCCGGGTTTGCACTGGACTTCTGTGAGGCCACCCCGGCCATGATGAATTTCGGACCTCAGTTCGGAACCGTGCCGATCTCCGTGCTGCTGAGCCCGGTTGTGGGGGGGAACATCCAGATCAAATCGAGGTGAGTCAGGGTCCGTTCCAGCCCACCTCACCCGACCCACTGGCAGCCCACGATCCCGGTGGGCTGCCTTCGTTTCACCTTAACGCAGAGCCGAAGCGTGAGGGATCAACCCGATATGCGGCGCCCGCCCCCCCCGCCGATGCGTTCCCGGAGGCCTATCACCGGCCAGCCAGGTATCGCAGCCGGCGGACCAGTAGGCGACTCAACCCCCGGCGGAGACTGTCCTCCGATCGTTGAGCTTCGCATACAGCCGCACACCGAAGAAAAGAACGACCACAAAACAGAGCTCGCTGGCCAGGGTGATGAAATGACGCTCGCTGATGACTCCGTCAGACCACCTCAACCCATAGAAGAGGTGAAACGGTGGTTGGATGCGCTCGCTTGAGATCGGCCAGAAAACCATGACGCCTCGGCCAACCGTGAAGAAATCCATGAACACGTGGAGGCTGTAGAGGAGGAACGTCAGGAAAAACGTGGGGCGGAACGCTGACCGGCGAAACAACCAGGCAACAACTCCGAACGACAGCGCCACCGCCAAGCCGAAACCCGGTGTTCCGGCGAAGTTGTTGTGGTACCGGGCCATGTTTCCGAGCACGATGCCCACACCCGCGTCCAGGTCGGGCAGGACCGAAAGGCCAACGAAGGCGAGGAGCGTCATGTACGCTTCGCGTGGTGGCCGGCCCCGGCCTTTTCCTCGCAGGCTCCATACAAAATACGCCGCGGCGCCAACGGCAGAATGAGAAAGTGGGGACGGCATCGGACGGGTATCCTCCCTCACGGGTAAATCTTCATCCGAGGTATAGTAACAGCCAGGCAAGTATTCTCGCTTCCGAACCCGAGAACGACGGGTCCACGAAGAGGGCGAACCCGCGCTGCAGGAAAGGTCCGACGCCCTTGGCCTGGGTGCCTAGCTCGGTCTCTCGCTATTGGCAGCCGTCCTGCTGCTCTCCACCGCCCTGAATCCCTGGAGTCAGGGGGATCCGTCCAGCCGACGTCGGGCCCTCCCCAACGCGCCCTCCCCGATTGCCTGCAACCGCCACTTCCAGCACCTTTATACCTGTCGGGAATATCGTCCCCGGTGAAGGCCGCCCTGCACCCGGTGAGGGATGCAGGGCTCTTCTCAGTCCTCGGTGATCCGCGGTGACTTCGGAGCGAACCCAAAAAGCCATTTTCCTGTTCTGGCTTCCCCTTGCCGCCACCTGGATCATGATGTCGGTGGAAGGGCCGTTCCTGGCAGCGGTGATCGCCCGCTTGCCGGAGCCCCGGTTCAACCTGGCCGCATACGGGGTGGCCTTCGCCTTCGCCCTCCTCATCGAGGCGCCGGTCATCATGATCATGAGCGCCTCCACGGCCCTGGCCGAGGACCTCCTCAAGTTCAAACGCCTGCGGAACTTCACCTTTGCGTTGAACGGCATGGTCACCGTGGTTCAGCTCCTGGTGCTGATTCCATCGGTCTTCCGGACCATCATGCTGGACCTCATCGCGGTGCCGGAAGAGGTCGCTACCCTGGTCTACGGGGCGCTTTGGCTGCTCCTGCCGTGGCCTGCGGCCATCGGCCACCGACGCCTCTATCAGGGGCTCCTCATCCGGGATGGCCGCACCCGGTTGGTGGCAGTGGGGACGGCGATCCGTCTCACCACCATGGCCACAACGGGCCTCACCCTCTTCTTCGTTGTGAGACCCCCTGGAGCCTGGGTCGGGGCTGCAAGCTTGTCTGTGGGCGTGTTGGCTGAGGCCATCGCCAGCCACTTCATGGCGGTCGCATCCGTCCGTCGCCTTCCGGAACCTCCCGTTGGGGAGGCGAAGGGAAGTCAGACGAGAGCCGATGACCTCACGTACAGCCGGATCATGCGGTTCTACTACCCCCTGGCACTTACCTCCCTCATCGGCCTCGCTGCTCAACCCATGATGACGTTCTTCATGGGGAGAGCTACGGCCCCCGTGGAATCCCTCGCCGTGTTCCCCGTGGTGATCTCCCTGACATTCATTTTCCGATCCATGGGGTTGTCGTTCCAGGAAGTTTCCATCGCTTTGATCGGGAAGGAGCACGAGCACTTTCGCCCCCTGGCGAGATTCGCACTGGTGCTGGGCCTCGGCGCCTCCGGCGCCATGGCACTCGTCACCCTGACGCCTCTGTCGTCGGTGTGGTTCGAGACCGTCTCCGGGCTCAGCCCCGAGTTGGCGTCGTTCGCCATCCTCCCGGCGGCCATGCTGGTCCCATTGCCCTTCATGTCCGTCCTCCTCTCGTTCCAGCGGTCCCTCCTGGTGGTCGGCATGCGGACCCGGCCCATCACGCTGGCCACGGCGCTGGAGGTCGGGGGAATCGCCCTATTCTTCCCACTTCTGGGCTGGAAACTGGGCATGGTGGGGGTAACGGCCGCAGCCATTGCCATCCTTCTTGGAAGGGTCGCCTCCAATTCCTTCCTCATGCTCCCCTGCAAGGCAGTGCTGGAAGTGGGAGGCTGGCAGGGTTCGTCGAGAAAGAGGTAACTTCCTGGAGTGGACGGACGTTGGGAGAGTTGGGCCCCGAGGCCTCTGGAACCGGGTCAGGAGACCGGGGTCCCAGGTTCAGGAACCGGTCGGAATACTTGAGAAGAGTTGGAAGGAGAAAACATATGCTGAAGGGATCGGGACGCACCCTCGGTGGCGCATTCACCCTCCTCGCGGCCATGAGCATCGCGGGCCCGCCGAGCGCATCAGCTCAGGTTCTGGCCGTTGGAGGCCACGCCTCCCTGAATCCGGACCTGGTGGATGACAATACCCTCGGAGTGGGACTCCGGGCGCATGTGGCGCTGCCCCTGACCGGAGTCGCCGTGCAGGCGACCTACGACTTCTACGGGCCGGACTGCGGCGTCTTCGAGTGTGATGTCGGGGAACTCGGCCTGAACCTCCTCTGGTCCTTGCCCGTCCCCTACTTCTTCAACCCGTACGTCGGCGCCGGCGCGGCCTTCCGGAAGTGGACAGGCGAGAGCCAGTGGGGCACGGAGAGTCACCAGGGGATGAACTTCCTGGCCGGCCTCGTTCTCCAAGGGCCGACTTTCAGACGGTTCCAGCCGTTCATCGAGGCCAAGTATCAGGTCTGGAACGACACCGACAACCAGAAGGTGCTCTCGGGGGGGATACTGTTGAACCTGTTCTAGCATCCCGAATCTCCCCCGAAACCCCTGGCCGGCCGGGCCCGTAGGGGGGATTATGAGAGAGTGGAACCGCGCTGAGCATTCGGGGTTCACTCCAATGCAAGTGGAATCTTCCAAGGCAGGGCTATGTTCGAGCTCATCGGAATCGGAATCGCTGGCGCAGCCAGCGTCTACGGGCATCTGAAATCCCGGAAATTCGTCCGGCGGAGGCTCCGTTATACACGGGTGGTGGAGAGACCAGGATTGGGCATCGCGGCGGGAGTGGCAGCGGCGGTCCTTGCTGCCCCGTTGACGGCCATCCTCCCGCTCGTTGGGACCGGAACGGCTCTTCTCTTCGGGGCGGGCGTCGGCACTGGGGTCTCCATGGGCGCGAAGGAAGCCCGGGAAGGGGATATCTGGGAGGACGACTGATCCCTGGGGGCCTGGCCCGGCCATCACAACTTCGGGGGATTGCCTGCCCTCCTCACTCAGCCGGTGAGGAGGGTTTTTCGTGTCCCGGTGCCTTCGCCCATTGAGCCCACGGGACATCTCCCCTAGGATCCGGGAGAGTCAACCGCCACCCACGTCCGGAGCTTCCAAGTGAAATACGACAGCCTGTGGCTTCTCCCTCTTTTCGCCTCGACCCTCCTCGCCTGCGGGCCCGACGGGTCCGAATCCACCGCGGATCAGCTGGACCAGGCGCCCGAATCCCCTTCACCTGCCCTCCCCCCGGGGGCCCAAGCGCTATCGCTGATGGGTGAGCCCCTTTTCCCACCCGAGCTGTCCGAAGAGGGGCGGGCTCGTCTGGAGGGGAACCTGGAGGAAGCCCTGGCAGATCTGCAGGCAGACCCCGAGGGGGCGGACGCCCTGATCTGGGCCGGGCGGCGCCATGCCTACCTGGGGGACTACCGAAGAGCGATCGAGATTTACTCCCAGGGCATCGAGCTCCACCCAGACGATGCCCGCTTCTTTCGCCACCGGGGACATCGGTACATCTCGGTGCGGGAGTTCGACAACGCCATCGCGGACTTTAGTCGGGCCGCCGAGCTGGTCATGGGCACAGAGGACGAGGTGGAGCCGGATGGGGCCCCGAACGCCTTGGGCATCCCCACCTCCACCCTCCAGTTCAACATCTGGTACCACTTTGGGCTGGCCCATTACCTGAAGGGCGAGTTCCAGGAGGCCATCGAGAAATATGAAGAGTGTATGGACGTCTCGGCCCACCCTGACAGCAAGGTGGCCACGGCCCACTGGTGGTACATGAGCCTCCGGAGAACCGGACAGGAAGAAGAGGCCCGGGAGCTGATCGAAGGGATGGATCTGGACGCCCTGGAGCCGGAGCTCATCGAGAGCACCTCCTACTTCCGGCTCCTCCGGCTGTACGCCACCGCCGGGGACCCAGACACCGAAGCGGCGCGGGACCCGCAGGACATGAGCGCCGCGGCCCTGGGTTACGGGTACGGCGCCTGGAAGCTATACAACGGCGACGAAGCCGGCGCCCGGGAGATCTTCGAGAACCTGGTGGCGGCGAGAAACCAGTGGGCCTCCTTCGGCTTCATCGCAGCCGAAGCCGACCTGGCCAGGATGGGAGGGGAATAGGGAGCGGGAGCCCCACAGGACCCCCGCCCCCCTGGGGGCCGGCTCGTGTATGAAGGCGGGCCGGCCCTCCGTCTTGCCTAACTTCCCAAGGTAAACTCGGCTTCGAGGACTCCGCCCCGGGTAGAGAGAATCCGAACCGTGCCCTCCACGGGCTCCGATCCCCTTACCTGAACCCGGAAGGTGGCCCGGTTGGTGGCTCCGGCCTCCGTCCGGTCGGCATAGAAGGTCTTGTCGTTCCCGTCCGGATCGATGATCTCCACCCTGGCCTCATCCCCTCTGGTCAGCGCCCGATCGAACTGAAGGACCGCCCGATCCTCCCGGACGACCTTCACCAGTTGGGCCTGCTTGAGTGCCGTGGGGAGCCCGCCCACGTTCTTCCAGGTGACCTGCACCTCGTAGGTGTTGAGGTCATCCTCTTCCTCGTGTTTCCGCACCCGGACTCCCTCCATCTCCAGGAGGGGCAGGTGCTTGGCCATAGCCAGGTTGAAGAGCCCCTGGTCCCGGGCCCACCTCTCCAGCTCCATGGGGGGGGCGTTCTGCGAGAAGAACTTTGGATGCCAACCGCCGATTTCCACCTCACCCAGGACCGGGTGGTCAAAGGCCGTCCACTCGGTGAAGGACCGGCCCTCGTTCTCCTCGTCGTCCCAGAGGAGAGCGTCCAGAGAGTCCTCCTCGCCGTCCCCGTTCCGGTCCCCGAAGTTCCCCCCGTCCCAGAGCTCGTCCCCGTACCAGATGGAGCCGTAATACCAGTACCCGAAATCCGGACCGTGCCCGAACAGGGGGCTCCCGTCCATGGGGCCGACATCCTCCCGCCGGCGGGTGGAATAGTCGTGGAAGACGTCACCGGCCCAGGGATATCCAGTAATGGCCATACCCAGGGAGTCGAAGTACTCGTAGTGCGCCAGATCCTCCGGGAACATCCGCTCGGGACCGGGTGAGGTGGAAGGGGCCCGGAGGTGCATGGGCACCCGGGTGTCCATGCTGTTCACCACGGAAATGTTCGGGTTCTCCAAGAGGAAGACCACCACGGACCGCGTCTCGATCTCACTCAGGGGATACGCTCCTGCCCCCCGCTGGGTATACCCCCGACCGGTGGCGTCCAATCCCGGCTCCGGGCGCCAGTTCTCGGCGTAGTTCCGGTGGAGATCCAGGCCTCCGATTCCGTCCTCGTTGGTTCTGCCATCGCCGTCGTTGTCCAACCCCTCGCTGGTCACCACCCATTCGGCCTCCTCGTCGTCCTCGGCCCGCCGTAGCAGCCTCCCCGAGGGGTCCCGCTCGTCTGTGACCATGGTAGCCCGGTCGTCCGTCCCGGGCCGGGGCCGGTAGCGAATCTGATGGATGATCCCGTCCCCGTTCAGGTCGTCCGCTGCATCCTCGTCCAGGAGCCCGTCCCCGTCGTTGTCCGTGGGACGGTTGGTGCT
>JBDHCH010000118.1:0-11849 GCA_039592115.1 Gemmatimonadota bacterium
TGCCGACTCCAATCCCGAACAGCATCTGAAACTCGTATCGTTCCCGAGGCACACCCTCCTCCCGGACCCAGGCCCGGATCCTCTCGATCAGGGTTTGATCGTGGGTCGCCACGGCCACCGTTACCCCGGCCCTGAGGGCTCGGGTTACCAGATCGAAGAAGGCCCCGTCCACTTCACGCTTTTTCGGGAAGGCCAGGGTATCTGGCTCGGCATAGGCGCCCTTCACGATTCGGAAGCGTGGGCAACGAGGGAGGAGTCCCCCCAGGTCCTCTGTTGACGATCGGAGATACGCCTGAAGGCAGATGCCCAGTGGCCCTCCATCCTCCGTGGCCTCCAGGTAGACGCCCTTCGTGGGGTCGAGGTGTTCGGAGGATTCCATGTCCACCCAGACGAAGCTCCCACGATCCCTCGCCTGGATCGAAAGGGTCCTCAGAGCCCGTGCAGCCAGGTTTCGATCCAAGCCAAGACCCAGTTGGGTCGGCTTGACGGAGATCTCCGCATTCAGCCCGCGGTGGTGGATTTCATCCAGGAGCTGGGTGTACTCGGCCACGACCGCCTCTGCCTCAACACCCGTGGCGACATTCTCACCCAACACGGTGAGGGCCGAACCGATCCCCCGGGTCCCCAGCCTTCCTGCCTCTCTGAGGGCCGATTCCCGATCCTCGCCCGGCATGAACCGGGAGACGGCCCTTCGAACGAAGGGCCGCCGAGGGAGGGTTCGGGCCATCCAGCGGTTCCGCGAGGCCCAAAGGAGGAGGGGCCGGATCACCGAACCCCACCGATAAGCAGGGGCTCCCCCACCGGGAAAGGTGTGAACCCGGCGTCCAGAAGTCCGCGCCGGAACTCAGCCACATGGCCGGCAAACAATCCGTTGACTTCGTCCACTACCTGGCGGAGGGCAGCCCGCGCCTGCTCCATGGCGAGGAGATCTGTGGGGGAAGGTGCGTCGACGGAGCTTCCAAGCCTGGAGAAGGGGATCCGGATAGGGGCTGCCACGGGATCCCCACCACAGATTCCCTGACAACTCGGCCCGGTGAAGAGATCCTCCAACGTTTGGCTCAACCGGTCCCGAAGTGACGCTCCTGTCTCCCTCAGAGCTGCGTTGGCTTCGTCATCGGGTAGGGTCTCCAGGAGTTGCTCCACAGCCTGGAGAGCTGCTTCCACACGACCCTGGGCTTCCCTGCTCAGGTTGAGCCATTCCCCGGCTTCCTCCAGGGCATGGATCTTGGCAAGTCGGCGGGCGCTCGGGATCTCTGTGCGGGGGTCCGGGAGGACGGAGAGGGTTGTCTCGGAGACCACGTCGCCCACCATGATGCGGACGGTATACTCGCCCGGTAGAGCGAGTGCCCCTCTCGCCCGGGAAAACCCGCCCTCTTGGGCGGGGGCCCCGCGGCGGAGGTCCCAGGTGAACCGATTCACCCCCTCTTCCAGAGACTCCTCGAATGTCCTGATCTCGTTCCCGGCCTGGTCGATGACCTGGACCTCGGCGGTGGACCCGCCAAGCGCCTCTCCTACCCAGGCGGAGAGGAGCGCACCCTGGGCCCGGTTTTCACCGAAAAACATCGCGTGCCCTGTGGACCGGTACCCGATCCGTTCGGCGATTGTCACCTGTAGGGCCGGGGGCGGTTCGAACAGGTGCAGGTCCCGGGACGCCAGGTCGGGATTTCGGGAGAGCGCTCGGAGGGGGCGTACGTCGTCGAGGACGTATGCGGCCCTCCCGTGGGTGCCGGCCACCAGGTCATGGTCCCTGGGGTGGACGATCAGGGCCCGGACCGGGACGGCGGGGATCCCATGTCTCCACCCGATCCAGGTCTCACCGCCATCCAGGCTCACGTGGAGACCGAATTCCGTTCCCAAGAAGAGGAGTTTGGGCTCAACAGGATCTTCCTCCAGAACATGGATGAAGCCGCGGACGCCGTCGGACGAGAGCTGTTCCCAGCTTTCTCCATAGTCCCTGGTCCGGAACGCGTAGGGAGTCCAGTCTCCCCTGCGGTGGTCCTCGAAGACCACGTAGGCCGTACCCGAATCATGCTTGGAGGGCTCCACGTGAGGGGCCCAGGTGCCCGCCGGCACGTTCCCAATGGCCGGCCGAACGTTCTCCCAGGTGCCGCCGCCGTCCCTGGTGACCTGAACGTTCCCGTCGTCGGTGGTCACCCAGATGAGCCCTTCTTCCCGCGGGCTGGGGGCGATGCTGAGGATCGTTGTGTGGTTCTCCGCTCCTGTGGCATCCAGGGTGAGGCCGCCGCTCAGATGCTGTTTCTGTTTCTCGGGATCGTTCGTCGTCAGATCAGGGGAGATGATCTCCCAGGAGAGCCCTCCGTCCCGGGAGCGATGAACGAACTGGCTGCCCAGATAGATAGTGGTGGAGTCGTGGGGGTCCACATTGAAGGCCGCGTTCCAATTGAAACGGAGTGGGTCGGCCTCGGGGTGGACGGGCCTGATATCCCGGCGTTCTCCCGTGGCCTTGTCGAACCGCATGAGCGCACCCTGCTGGGACATGCTGTATCCGAACCTCGGTTGGGAGAAGTCCGGAAGGGAGGCGAAGCCGTCCCCGCCCCCACTCCTCCGCCAATGGGCATTCATGATTCCCCGATCTTCCCAGACCTGGCTTGGTCCGAACCATGATCCGTTGTCCTGCAGGCCCCCGTAGACGTTGAACGGAACCTCCATGTCCACGTTGATGTGGTAGAACTGGGCCAACGGGAGATTCTCTACGAAACGCCAGGTTCCTCCCCGGTTGCGGGTGATTCCGATGCCCCCGTCGTTCCCCATGATCATGGTTCGAGGATCGCCGGGGTGGATCCACAACTCGTGCACGTCGCCGTGGATGATGGCGGAGGGTACTACCGTCCGGAAGCTCCGCCCCCCGTCCTCGCTGACGTCGATGGACGAGGCCAGCCGGTAGAGTCTGTTCTCATTCAGGGGGTCCACACGGATGTCGGCGTAGTAGAAGGGTCTGGGGTTCACGCCGCTGGCATCGCTCACCACGCCCCACGTCGTTCCCCCATCCTCGGAACGCAGGAGCACGTTCCGGGCTGCCTCCACCAGCGCGTAGACGATTTCTGGGTTCGAAGGGGCGATAGCCAGCCCCATTCGACCCAATTCACCGTCCGGGAACCCGTCCTCTGATGTGACCCGACGCCACGTGTCCCCGCCGTCGTAGGTTACGAAGAGACCGCTCCCCTCCCCTCCGGACTCGAAGCTCCAGGGCACCCTTCGGTACTCCCACAGTGCCGCGAAGAGCTTGTTCGGATTCGAGGGGTCCATGACGAGGTCCGCAGCACCCGTCCGTTCGTTCACATAGAGCACGCGCTCCCAAGTCTCCCCTCCGTCCGTGGTGCGGTAGACCCCCCTCTCCTCCCCATCACTCCAAGCCGGTCCGAGGACCCCGGCGTAAACGATCTCGGGGTCGCGTGGGTGTGGGATCACCCGGTGGATCCGTTCGGATTGCCGCAATCCCATCAGCTTCCAGGTATTTCCGCCATCGAGGCTCTTGAAGATCCCCGCGCCCACCCCCGCGCTATTCCTGGGGTTCCCTTCCCCGGTCCCGACCCAAACGACATCCGGGTTCGCCTGGAAAACCGCCACGGAGCCGATCCCCAGAACGTCCTGGTCGTCGAACACGGGGTCCCACCGGGTTCCCCCGTCCAAGGAACGCCAGACGCCCCCTGTGGCGGCTCCAACGAAGATGATGATCTCGTCGGAGAGGTCGACGTCCACGGCCGATACGCGCCCGCTCATCCCGGCGGGTCCGATGTTTCGGGCTTTCATGGCCTCGAAAGCTCCCGTCGGGACCTGGCCCGAGACGGGTCCGACCAAGCAAAGCAGTGGAAGCACGATCAAGCCCCCGATGAACGGCTTGGGAAACGGTCCAATCGCATTCGAATCAGTCATGTGCTTCGACACCTCGAAAAGGTCAGTGCAGAGATCGCCTATCCAATTCCAAACAGGGCTTGCCCGCCTCTCAGCCGTCCAATTGGGGCGGCCTTCAACGGCCTCCCTCCCGGATGACCACCCGGAAGACGGGGAACCCCGGGAGATTCGCAGCGGCCGATGCATCTCGGAACTCGGCCACCTTGGTGATCAGGAGACTGTTGATCAGGGTGATCGCCCGTTCCAACGAGCGATCCATCTGGGTGAGAGCGATCCGGTCCGCTTCCGTCGGAGCGTCCCGGGTGGCCCCCATTGAGAACACCGCCCGTCGATGGCGGTTCATTTCCTCCAGAGCTTCGCTGACGATCGACAGCTCGGACTCGATTTCCCTGGCGGCGTCCCGGAGTCCCTCGGCATCCTCGTCCTCCCGATCCCCCAGCCTGTCCAGGATTCGGTCCAGGGCCTCGGAGATTGCTCCACTTCGCGCGCGGACCTCCTGGGTTGCCTGGGTCATCTCCAACCCCAGACGGATGGCGGCTTGCTTCTCGATCCGCTCAGCCAGGGGGATCTCGATCCGGGGATCCGGGAGGACGTCGAGGGCCGCCTCGGAGACGGCGTCGGCCATAGCGATCCGAACAGTGTACCGCCCGGGAAGGACTTCTGGCCCCTGCGTCCGGAACCGTCGGCCGCCCTCCGCATTCGGCAGACCTTCGGGCGGAGTTTCCCGGAGGTCCCAGGTCGTCCGGTTCATCCCCCGGGCGGCGGGACCCCTGAGCCTTCGAACGACTTCACCTGAAGGATCCAGGACCTCGATTTCCGCTTCCCCATCCAATGTTCCGTCCGAGATCCAGTAGGTCAGAAGTGCCCCCGGGGGCCTTGTCTCTCCTTGGAACATGGCGTCCCCGGCAAAGTGGTAGCCGTCCACGGCTGCCGTTCCGCGAAGGTAAGCAGGAGGAGTGTCGAACAGATGAACCTCCGACTCCATGATTGACGGCCTTTGGGCGAGGCTCCGCAATGGACGGATGTCATCGAGGACATAAATGGCCCTGCCGTGGGTGCCGATCACCAGATCATGGTCCCTGGGGTGGATCTTCAGGGAGCGGATGGGCACCGGCGGGACCCCATGTTCCCAGGGAATCCAATCCCGCCCCCGGTTCAAGCTCAGATACAGGCCGAACTCGGTCCCGACGAACAGGAGGTTGGGGGTGAAGGGATCCTCCTCTATGGTGTGGACGAACCCCCAGATCTGCTCTTCGTCGGCAATGTCCCTCCAGTCCTCCCCATAGTTCTCGGTCCGTAGGATGTAGGGGGTCCAGTTTCCCCGCCGGTGGTCCTCGAAGACGACATACGCGGTTCCGCCGTGGTGCCTGGACGCTTCGATATGGGGGACCCAGGTCCCGTCCGGGACCCCCCGGATCCGACGGCCCACATCCTCCCAATGGCCCCCGCCGGATCGAGTGAGATGAACCCGCCCGTCGTCCGTCCCGACCCAGATGAGCTCCCGCTCCACTGGGCTCGGGGCGATGGTCACGATGGTGGTGTGGTTTTCCGCGCCGGTGGCGTCCCGCGTCAACCCGCCGCTTTCGCCCTGTTTCTGCTTTTCCGGGTCGTCCGTCGTCAGGTCGGGGGAGATGATTTCCCAGGTCTCCCCCCTGGTGGTGGTCTTGTGGACGAACTGGCTTCCGTAGTAGACCGTGCCTTCCTCGAAGGGATCCACAGCGATGGGCGCGTTCCAGTTGAACCGGAGTTCCACGGTGTCCGGGGCCCAGGGCCGGATGCCTTTCCTCTCCCCGGTCCTCAGGTCATACCGAACAAGCCCGCCGCCCTGGGACATGGAATACCCCAGATTCGGGTCCGTGGGATCGAGCAGCGTACCGAATCCATCGCCGAACCCTACTTCCTTCCAATGGTAGTTCCTGATTCCGCCGTTTTCCCAAAGGTCCGAGGGCCCTCTCCACGAACCGTTGTCCTGCATCCCTCCGTACACATTGAAAGGGATCTCCATGTCCACGGAGATATGGTAGAACTGCCCCACCGGGAGGTTGTCGATCATCCGCCAGTTTTCGCCCCTGTCCCGGGTCACATAAACCCCGCCGTCCGATCCGACATACATGAGCCGGGAATCCTTGGGATCGATCCAAAGGGCGTGGAAATCGGAGTGGACCCCCTGGGCGATCTCTTCGAAGCTCCTTCCGCCATCCTCGGAGCGCATCACCCGAGAGCTCAGGTTGAAAAGCCGGAGCTCATTCTCCGGATCGACGAAGATGTCGGCGTAATAGAAGGGGCGATTCGCGATTCCTCGCTCGTCGCTGACGGTACGCCAACTGATCCCGCCGTCATCTGACCGTATCAGGGCGCTCCGCTGGGCCTCCACCAACGCGTAGACGACCTTTGAGTCATTCTTGGCGATGGCCAGCCCGATTCGACCAAGCTCCCCTTCCGGGAGGCCGTCCGTTTCGGAAAGTCGAGACCAGGTGTCCCCCCCGTCGTGAGTGAGGAAGAGGCCGCTTCCGGGTCCCCCCGATTCGAAGAACCACGGCCACCGGCGGAATTCCCACATTGCGGCGAAGAGCTTGTTCGGGTTCCCCGGGTCCATGACGAGGTCAGCGATTCCTGTGCGCTGGTTCACAAAAAGAATCTGATCCCAGGTGACTCCGCCGTCAGTGGTTCGGTACACTCCCCGTTGATCTCCGTCGCTCCATGCCGGTCCCATGACTCCGACATAGGCGACATCGGGATCCGAAGGGTGCGGAACGATCCGATGGATGCGTTCCGAGTCCTCAAAACCGAGGAGGGTCCAACTCCTGCCACCATCCAGACTCTTGTACAGACCGGCTCCAACCCCAGCCGAGTTCCGGGGATTCCCCTCTCCGGTCCCTACCCAGACGATGTCGGGGTTCGGCTGAAAAACGGCCACCGAGCCGATGCCGAGGACTCGCTCTCCGTCGAAGAGGGACTCCCAGGTCTGACCACCGTTTGCGGACTTCCAGAGGCCCCCGGTGGCCGCGCCGACGAAGATGGTGTTCGGGTCCGCCTCGACGGCATCGATGGCCGCGATTCGCCCGCTCATCCCGGCTGGCCCGATGCTCCGGGCGTGGAGGGCCACGAAATCCGTCGTTTGCCCCTGCTGGGCAGCGGCCGCAGTACCCGCGATCGCCAGAGCGAGGCAGAGTGAGGAGAACACGGGCCCTCGACATATGAGCAGGCGAGAACAGACCATATTCGGAAGCTTGGCGATCATGGGGTGCTCCTCAGCTGGCCTTCGAGAGGTGATAGTCGTAGATCATGCGGGAGATTTCGGCTGCGTGGGAGTCGGCTTCATCCCCATCGCCGAACCCCCTGGTGAGGATCACCAACGCATACGGCGGCGCGGACTCGGGGTAGACCACTCCGCAGTCGTGGCTGATTCCTGTGATCCTCCCTGTCTTGTGGGCGACGCGGATCCCTTCCGGGAGAAGAGCGGGGATCTTGGTCCGCCAATGCTGTCGCGCCAGAATCTCCAGCATCTCCCTCGAGTTCTCCTCTGTGCCTGCCGTGCCCTGCCCCAGAGCCGTCATGATGGTCCCCAAGTCCCTGGCCGTGGTCGTGTTGGACAGACCCGCCTGGAAGGCGGGCGTGTCCTCCACACCTCGAAGAACGTGGATTGAATCGGCTCCGAGGTCCCTCATCGATGCGGTGACCCGTTCGGGGTCCGCCTCCTGAATAAGGATGTTGGTGGCCAGGTTGCTGGAGTAAGTGATCATAAGCTCGATGAGGTGAGCATAGCTAACCGTTTTCCCTTCAAGCTCATAGAGAGTATGATCACTGTCGGAGGAAGGATCCAGGGAGTAGGGAGAACCGTCCACGATGGACCTGAAGGCGTTCACTACCTCGAGGGAATCCTCTAGGGAAAGGAGGCCGGCATCCCGATCCCGGTACAGCTGGATCATCACGGGCACTTTCATCGTGCTGGCCGCGTGCATCCTGAGGTCCGGGGAGAGGAGGAGCGAGTCGGCGGACCCCAGGTCCCGGTAATAGACCGAGATCTCCCCACCGGAAGCTTCGATGAGGGCGCTCAGGGCTCCCTCCAACTGCCGCTTGGGGTCAGATTGGCTGCCAATGCAGGCGGATAGGGAGGGAAAGAGGAAGATCACGACCAACATGGCAAACCTTGGCCCAGTGTGGATGTGACGGAGCGACGTTCTCATATCCTGGCATCCCTTGACGCGAGGTTCTCACCGAAGTTGACACATCCCCGACGGGACTGGAAAGGAGGCAGTCTAGGACCGTGGTGGGCCGGCGTCCACCTGGGTGCTACGAGTGCCATGTGTTGCTCCCCAGGCTGAAGTGCAGCAAGTTTTCCTTATGATCAGACTGAACGCCAAAGGCCCCGGGGGCGTCCCGATATGGGCGTTGATCTTGTCCACTGCGGCTTGGATGGTCCCGGTGGTGGGGGAGCTCCTCCTTCCGGAAGAGGTTCTCGAGGCATACCAGGCTCTGATCTGGTTGGTAATACTCTTCCCCGCGCTGATCCTGGCCTACCACAAGGGATGGAAAGGCACGGCGACGGCCGTTACGGCCGGGATCGCCGCTCTCGTCATCACCCAAGCCCTTTCCGCTCGATCCGGCCTCGGGGACCTTGATCTTCTCGCGGGAATCGTGGTCGCCCTCCTCGGACTCTCCCTGGGGATCGGGTGGATGGCCGAACGGCTCCATCGGGACCGTGTCGAGGTGGAAGAGCTGGCGCTCACGGATCTCCTCACTCACCTCCCCAACCGGCGCCACGTTCTGGTCTTCCTGGACAATGAGTTTGCCGCAGCGAAGCGCGGGCGGCCCCTTTCGGTGGTCCTTTTCGATCTGGACAACTTCAAGATCTACAACGATCGCTATGGTCACCAGGCCGGGGACGAGGCGCTCAAGGTATTTGCCGGAATCCTGTCTGATACGACCCGGAAGATGAACCTCTCTGCTCGATTCGGCGGGGAGGAGTTCCTGTCAGTTCTGGCGGGATCCGACCCGGGTGGAGCCATCGTTTTCGCCGAAAGGGTCCGGACCTCCCTCAAATCGGCCAAGCTACCGAGAGGTGCAGTGACGGTGAGCGCGGGGGTTGCGCCATTCCACCAGTCCATGGCCTCTCCCGATGAACTCCTGGCGGCAGCTGACCACGCTCTCTACCAGGCGAAGCGGGAAGGCAGGAACCGGGTCCGCCTCTTCGGGGGGAACCCGCTCGATGAGGGATCGACGGACGGGCGCCGAGGGCAGGACGAGGACTCTGGGCGGGATTCGGGGGATTATGACCGGGTGGATGGAGAGGTCGGGCGAGGGCGACGCCCCGTGACCCTTCTTCCCCATAAGGTCACGGGCTTCGGACTCGACCGGAGACTCCTGTTGGTCGCCGACGAAGAACCGGTCCGGGACCTCTTTTCCTCTTATCTGGAGAAAGAAGGGTTCGAGGTCACCGCGGCGGGAGATGCCACTGGAGCCTTGAAGGCACTCGACTCTGAATTCGACGTCGTCATCACCGACCTTGCCATTCCGGATGATTGGGGCCTCGAGCTGGTTTCTGCGGTCAGGGCCAGGTGGCCGCACACCCAGGTGATCGTCGTATTCGGAGAGACAGAGGACCCGGTGAAGGTGGAGCGGTTGAAGAACCAGGTAGACCGCCATCTCCAGAAACCCTTCGGGATGGCTCAACTCAGGGCCGAGCTTCAGGAATGCCTCTCCCGCAGGGTGGAAGCCGGCCACGATCGAATCGAAAAGCGCGTCGCTTCCGCCGAAGCGAAGGTCCGTTCCGATGCCGCCAGGGAACACCTCCAGAAGGGAATCCAGTCCCTAATCGACGCAGTCGAGATCAGGGATCCCGGATCCTTCGGCCATCATCAACGAGTGACCTTGTACGCCCAGGCGATCCTGGGATCTCTGGATCCCAAGGAGACATCCGTATCCCGCACCTCGTTGGCCCTTGGGACGCGACACATGGACATCGGGAAGGTGGGCATCCCCGATCGGGTCCTGAACAACCCTGGGACCCTCCTCCCGGAGGACAGGGAGTTCCTCAAGGAGCACACTGAGGTTGGCCGCCGGATCCTGGGATCCATTCTGGACGACGAGGTTGCCCTGGAGGTGGTCACCTGGCACCATGAGCGATGGGACGGGAATGGATACCCGAACGGTTTGGTCGGTGAGGCGATTCCTCTATCAGCACGTATCGCCGCCGTGGCCGACTCTTTGGATGCCCTGACCAGCCCGCGCCCACACCGTCAGGCCCTCTCCTGGGAAGACGCGGTGGCCCAGGTCATCAAGGAGGCCGGGACCAGGTTCGATCCGAGGGTGGTCGAGGCGTTCCGGTCCGCCCTTCCCCAGCTCACCGAGATCTGGGAAGAGCTTGCAGAAGAAGCTCCCCCGAGATCGGCCACCAATCCCCGCTGATCCTCCGGCCCACATTTGGCCGACTCAGGGGCACACTCCCGGCACCTCCGTCGAGCCGGTCCACACTCCAGGGAGAACCTTTCCCCATCCCCCTCCCCCGGCCCATATTCCCGCCGGTTTGTGGACCGAAATCCCCATTCCGGAATCCCCCGAGATTCCGGACACCGGAACCTCAAGGAGGTCCTTCATGGTTCGCCGAGTTCCCCTCGTTCCCCTCCTGGCTATCGCCCTCTGCCCGGCCGCTCCGTCCCAAGCACACACTCAGAACCTGGAGAGGCTCCAGGAGGAGGTGTTGGCCGAGGTTTCCTCGCCCGAGCTCCAGAAGCTGAGTCAGGTGATGGTAGACAAGCTTTTCTCTTTCTCCGAGCTGGGTTTTCAGGAGTTCTGGACCCTGGATTTCGTCACGGAGGTCCTGACGGCCGAGGGATTCACCGTGGAGCCGGGATGCGCCGGGATGCCGACGTGCTACGTGGGCTCATGGGGCTCCGGGAAGCCAGTGATCGGGTTTATGGGTGACATCGATGCACTACCCGAAACGTCCCAGCGCCCGGGCGTGGCGTACCAGGATCCGCTCATTCCCGGCGGTCCGGGGCATGGCGAGGGTCACAACAGCGCTGCCGCCGTGGATATCGTTGCGGCCATCGCTACGAAACGCGTCATGGAACGCCACGGGATGGAGGGGACCCTGAAGGTGATCCCCGGCGTAGCGGAGGAGTTGGTCTCCAGCAGGAACTACATGGTTACCGCGGGGCTCTTCGAAGGGATGGACATCATGCTGTCCACCCATATCAGCAGCCGAATGAGCACGGGGTGGGGGATATCGGGATCCGGTCTGGTCTCAACCCAGTTCACGTTCCACGGCACCTCTGCCCACAGCGCGGGCTCCCCCTGGTCCGGCCGGAGCGCGTTGGATGGGGCGGAGCTCATGGATATCGGGTGGAATTTCCGGCGAGAGCACCTGCGGCTCCAACAACGGTCCCACTCCATCATCTCCCACGGAGGGAATCAACCCAATGTGGTCCCTTCCGAGGCTACAGTCTGGTACTACTTCCGGGAGTTGGACTACCCGAGGATCAAGGCTCTCCACGAGCTGGGCCAGACCATGGCGGAGGCGGCCGCAATGATGTCTGGGACTACGGTCACTGAGCGAGTGCTCGGTGCTGCGTGGCCGTCGAACATGAGCAAACCCCTGGCCGAGGTGATGCATGCGGCCATCCAGGAGGTGGGAATGCCAGAGTGGACGGACGAAGACCAGGCCCTGGCCAAGGCCGCTCAGGCGATGAGGGGACGGGACACCACCGGCCTCGTCACCGAGGTTCCTGATACGCTCCGGGAGTCCAGTCAGGGCATGGGTGGGGGGAGTGACGACATCGCCGAGGTCTCCTGGAACGTACCCACCATTCGTCTACGCTACTCCGGTAACATCCCGGGGATGACCGGGCACCACTGGTCGAGCGGGATCGCCATGGCGACGCCCATCGCGCACAAGGGGGCTAATTATGGTTCCAGAGTCATCGCCATGACGGCCATCGCCGTGGCCGCAGACGAAGGCTTGGTCGAGGAGGCCT
>JBDHCH010000119.1:0-11689 GCA_039592115.1 Gemmatimonadota bacterium
ACGGAGCGCGTGGAGCTCGAAGACCTCTTCCAGGACGTGGCGACCCACTTCGAAGAGACCGCCCATCGGCGCGGGGTAGCTCTTGCGACCAGGGGAGCCGCGTCGGTGTTGGGAGACGCCCATGGGTTGGAGCAGGTCTTACGGAACCTGGTTGAGAACGCCTTCCGTTACACCCTGAGAGGAGGAGAGATTTCGGTGAGTGTCGAGGTGGGGGAGGACGATGCCACGGTGTCCGTCCGGGACACCGGAACGGGCATCCCCACCTCTGCCCTGCATCGGATCTTCGAGCGGTTCTTCCGAGTCGATCCAGCTCGATCCCGGGAGGAGGGTGGGACGGGGTTGGGACTCGCTATTGTTCGCCATCTCGTCCATTCAATGGGAGGTGAGGCTTGGGCTGAGAGCGAGTTGGGCCAGGGGACCACGATCCTGTTTTCCATCCCTTTGGCAAAGCAGGGATCTGGGAGAGGGGCTGAGCCCGAGGGGTCGGAGGGGGGAGAATGAGGGGCCTTTCCTCCGAGCACTGGGGTTCCAAGCCCAGGGAACGTGCCATTGTCGGGGCGGTCCTCGCTCCACTCCTGCCCCTTCTCTCTTGGGGTTGTTCGGGGCCGGCAGAAGAGGGGTTTAGTGGGCAGGTGTCCATCGACGGGTCGTCCACCGTATATCCCATCGCAGAGGCGGTCTCGGAAGAATTCCAGCTACGGAATCCCCGTGTCCTGGTGAGCCTTGGGCGCTCCGGCACCGGCGGTGGCTTCGAGCGATTCTGCCGAGGGGAGATGGACGCGGCCACGGCATCCCGGCGGATTCGGGACTTCGAAGCCCAGAGATGTGCAGCGAACGGGGTGGAGTACCTGGAGTTGCCCGTCGCCCTGGACGGGGTGTCGGTCGTAGTTAACCCCGGGGACACCTTCGTCGACTGTCTCTCCGTCCAAGAGCTGCGGGAGATCTGGAGACCGGCCAGCCCAGTCCGGACCTGGCGAGATGTCCGACCCGAGTTCCCTGCAGAAGACATCAAGCTTTATGGCCCGGGTACCGACTCGGGCACCTTCGACACCTTCACGGAAGGTGTTGTGGGTGAGATGGGTGCCAGCCGCATGGACTTTCAAGCCAGCGAGGACGACAACGTCCTGGTCATGGGCCTGACGCGGGACCGCTTTTCCCTGGGGTATTTCGGATACGCATACCTGGCGGAGAACAGGGATCGCCTGGCGGTGGTGGCGGTGGACGGGGGCGGAGGGTGTGTGGCGCCGAACCCCGAGACCATCCGTGACGGAAGCTACACTCCGCTGGGCCGACAGCTCTTCGTCTACGTTAAAGTAGGCTCCCTCAGCCGGCCCGGGATGGGCGCATTCATGGAATTTTTCATGAACAATGCCCGGGAGCTCATCCCTCCAACGGGCTTCCTGCCTCTCCCGGATCGGCACTATGCGGACAATCTGAACCTGATCCGGCGAATCGTGGGGGCCCTCGTCCCATCGGGAACGGGGTTGAGAGTGGGAGCGCCAGTCGGTGGATGAACGGGGTGGGCGCCCAGGGGTTTCCGGACCACTCCAGGCCAGCCGTGGTCCCGGAGCAGTGGGCGAGCGAATCGTGGGTGGGGTGTTTGCCCTCTGCGCAGGGCTCACCGCTTTGGTCATGCTCGGCATCATCCTGGTATTCATCACCGAAGCCGTCGGGTTCTTCACTCAGGTGTCCATCCTCGAGTTTCTCACCGAAACTCGGTGGACTCCGCTCTTCCAGGAAAAACACTTCGGAATCCTTCCGCTACTCTCCGGATCGATCCTGGTAGCCGTCGGAGCTGGCCTGGTGGCTCTGCCCGGTGGCCTACTCACCGCCATCTTTCTCAGCGAACACGCGGGGTCCAGGGTGAGATCGATCCTGAAACCGCTTCTGGAAGTCTTGGCGGGAATTCCCACGGTAGTCTACGGTTACTTCGCGCTCACCTTCGTGACCCCTCTCCTTCAGGGGATCTTGCCGCGCCTGGAGGCGTTCAACGCCGCCTCCGCCGCTGTTGTCGTGGGCATCATGATCCTGCCCACGGTAGCGTCTCTTTCCGACGATGCCCTCAGAGCCGTTCCAAACACCATGAGGGAGGCTGCCCTCGGCCTGGGGGCCGCGCCGGTGGATGTCACTATACGAGTGGTCATCCCCGCAGGGGCCTCTGGCATTCTGGCGTCCTTCATACTGGGACTCTCGAGGGCCTTCGGTGAGACCATGGTGGTGGCCATGGCGGCCGGGAATTCTCCACATCTCACTCTGAACCCCCTGGAATCCATTCAGACCATGTCGGCCTATGTGCTCCAAGCCGGGCAGGGGAATATCGGACTGGGGACCATGGACTATCGCACCCTCTTTGCTGTCGGAATGATGCTGTTCCTGATCACGATGGTCATGAATCAGGTGAGCCAATGGGTCAGAGTCCGCCTGGGAGGGATCCGGTGAGTAGGCCGGGGCGAGCAGTCAAAGAAGTCGCCTTCCGGGCTCTGGTCGGCTGTGCAGCTTTCCTCGGAGTCGCGGCGTTTGTGGTCCTCCTGGGGGACGTTCTCCTGGATGGAGCGGGGTCCCTCTCCTGGCACCTCTTCACCAATTTCGCATCCCGTTTTCCGGAGCGAGCAGGAATCCGGGCGCCGCTCTTCGGTACTCTCTGGCTCCTGGTCCTTACTGCCGCCTTCTCTTTCCCCGTATCGGTTGGCGCGGCCATCTTTCTCGAGGAGTACGCACCCAGGACCAGGGTGACCCGGGCGATTCAAGCCAACATCGCGCACTTGGCCGGGGTCCCCTCTATCGTCTACGGGATCCTCGGCCTGGCACTGTTCGTCCGAGCCCTCGACCTGGGGAGGAGCGTGCTCTCCGGAGCCTTGACCCTCTCCCTGTTCACCATGCCCATCATCGTCCTCTCGGCTCAGGAGGCGATCCGGAGGGTTCCGCGTAGCGTCCGGGATGCGGCATACGGGTTAGGAGCCACGCGATGGCAGGTCATCCGGTTCCAGGTGCTTCCGCAGGCGCTCCCCAGGATCATCACAGGGGGGATCCTGGCGCTCTCTCGAGCCGTAGGTGAGACGGCACCTCTCGTGTTGGTCGGAGCCGTGACGTTCATCGCGTTCACCCCTGGGAGCGTTTCGGATTCCTTCACGGCCCTGCCGGTGCAGATATTCCACTGGGCATCGCGGCCTCAGGATGAGTTCAGGGGTCTGGCAGCGGCTGCGATCATCGTGCTCCTGGTGCTTCTCTTGGGCATGAACACGTTGGCGACCATCGTCCGGAATCGCTTCGAGAACCGGAGCTCTGGAGAAGGGAGACACACATGACCAGCGTGTACGACATCGGTGCCGAAGATCGGACCCCGCGCCTGGAAACCAGGGGGTTGACGGTATTCAGGGATACTTATGCGGTTGTGAAAGGGGTTTCGATGATCATCCCCGCCAATCGAGTGGTCGCCTTGGTTGGCCCCTCGGGGTGCGGGAAGACCACACTCCTGAAGTCGTTCAACCGGATGAACGACCTGGATGACGACGTCCGTATCGAAGGCGAGGTACTGCTGAACGGCCAAGACCTCTACCACCCGGCGGTGGATCCGGTGGCGGTCCGGCGGAGGGTGGGGATGGTATTTCAGCAACCGAATCTCTTCCCGACATCGATCTTCGACAACGTGGCGTTCGGTCCAAAGGTGAACCGCTACGCGGGAGACCTGGACCGTCTGGTACAGGACTCCCTGGTCAAGGCATCCCTCTGGGGTGAGGTTCACGACCGGCTTTCCGAATCGGCACTCAAGCTGTCGGCGGGCCAGCAGCAACGCCTTTGCATTGCCCGGGCCCTCGCCGTGGGACCTGAGGTTCTCCTCATGGACGAGCCGGCCTCCGACTTGGACCCCGGGGCCACCCGGCGGATCGAGGAATTGATCCAAGCCCTGAAGGAGGACTACACCATCCTCCTCGTTACGCACAATCTTCACCAAGCCGCCAGGATCTCCGACTTCACGGCAGTATTCCACCGTGGGGAATTGGTGGAGTACGGTCCCACCTCCACAGTGTTCACGAATCCTCGGGAGGATCGAACCGAGGCATACCTCACCGGGCGAGAGTGATGAGTGCACGCCTTCATAAAAGACGCTTCCATGACGAACTGGATCATCTCCAGGCGCGTCTGATGGAGATGGCTGGGATGGCGGAAGAGCTGGTGCACCGATCGGTGGAAGCTTTCTTGAACCGGAACGGGGAGGCCCTTCGTGCGGTCAGAGAGGATGACCGCCGGATCGATCAGCTGGAAGTGGAGCTGGACGAGCGCGTCGTGGCCCTGATCGCACAGCACCAACCGGTCGCGTCGGACCTTCGTCAGGTCCTCACTACTCTCAAGCTCGCCAACGACATCGAGCGAGTGGGCGACCATGCCCACAACATCGCCAAGGCGGCGAAGAGACTCGCCAAGGACCGTCCGCTCCGAGAAATTCCTGAGTTGGCGGAGTTGTCGGTCCTCTCCCAGATGATGCTCAGGGATGCGTTGGCCTCCTTCGGCGCCCGGGATGCCCACCTGGCCCGGGAGGTATGCGCCCGGGATGATCGTGTGGATGAGATGAAAGCCGCGGTTCAGAAGATCCTTGTCGCCGTTATGGCTGAAGAGCCTGGGACCGTAGGGGCAGCCCTCGAGTACGTCCGTGTGGCCCAGCAGTTGGAGCGCATCGGGGATCTTTCCACCAACATCTCCGAGGAAGTGGTGTTCCTGGTGGAAGGACGGAGCATCAAACATCAATCGGTCCAACAAATCACCTCCCACCCTTCCTGAAGCGCCCTGTCGGACCATGCTCGGGCCCGGCCCGCCCCTTCAGGCGACGGATTTTTCCGTTGCATATGATCCCTCGTCGGGCGTACCCTTGGGTGGCACATGAGGGGACTGCGGCTCGAGGGGCCGAAGACCCCTTCGATTCCACTCCAGCTGCTGGTCGGTAATGCCCCGAAAGTCGGTCCCACCTGTCAGCTTCACCTCAGACGAGTCTGAAGACATGGTCGCTCAGGTTCCCCCGAGGAGCCACGAGCAGGTTGTGGACGACTTCTTGGATGCTGTAGGGACGCAGACCGAGCCGGCCCCTCTGAAGGTGGTCCGGGGACTCCGTGGCAGAGTGGCCATCGTCACCGGCGCATCCCGTGGGATCGGACGGGCGATTGCCCTGGAGATGGCGGAAGCCGGGGTCCACGTCGGTTTCAACTTCTTGGATACCGGCGCGCAGTCGCGAGATGAGGCACATGAGACTGTTGCTGAGCTCCGGGCCCTGGAAGTGAGAGTCTTCTGCCGAGCCTGTGATGTTCGGGACCCCGAGGGCGTGAAGGCTTTCGTAGATGAGGCGGTGGATGATCTGGGAGGGCTCCACTTCCTGGTGAACAACGCCGGAATCGGAAGGGACGGGGCGTTGTGGCGGATGAAGGATGAGGAGTGGAGGGACGTCCTGGACACGAACCTCAGCGGTGCGTTCTACTTCATTCGGTCCGTGTCCCCGTTCCTTCGGGCCCAGGAATGGGGGAAGATCGTGAACGTGGCCTCCGTCCACGGCCTGCGGGGCGAGTTCGGACTCGCGAATTACATCTCCTCCAAGGCTGGGGTGATCGGCCTCACTCGCAGCGCCGCGGTGGAATTGGGACCCTCCAACATCAATGTGAATGCGGTGGCTCCCGGCTATATCCGAACCACCCAGCTGACCGAGCAGGTCCCTGCCGAGATCCTCGATCGGGCCAGGGAGAAGAGCGTCCTGGGTCGCCTCGGGGATCCCAGCGATGTGGCCAGCGTAGTTCTCTTCCTTTGCTCGGAAGGAGCCCGGCACCTGACGGGTGCCGTGATCCCTGTTGACGGTGGGTACCTGCTGTAGGAGGCCGCCCTTCTAGGGAAGGTCTGCACAAGGGCACCGGGGTAGCGCCTCGGTGGTCCGGCCCCCCGTGTTTTCCTCCGTCCGATGCCCGGCGGCCTGATCAGTTTGCCAGCTCGGGGGGTTTCCGGGCATCTTCTGACCAAAGGGATCCCTCCTGGAGGGAACACTCCCTATCTGCTATTGCTTTCCCTCCGGGAAGGCTCGGCGAGTCCCATTTTCGAGGAGGCAGGCGAATGCTGGCGGTCATCCTTGTCACTGCCGTCGCGCTATTTCTTGTTGCCTATCGGGTGTATGGAGCCTGGATCGCAGGTCGGCTGGCCCTGGATGACCAGCACTCGGTTCCCTCCGAGTTCATGTATGACGGCACGGACTACGTTCCTGCCAAGACGCCGGTCCTCTTCGGCCACCACTTCAGCTCCATTGCCGGGGCGGGCCCCATCGTCGGCCCCATTCTCGCAGCCCTCTTTTTTGGCTGGCTCCCGGCGGTAATCTGGATCATCCTGGGATCGATCTTCGTGGGGGGTGTTCACGACTTCGGATCGATGGTGGCCTCGATCCGCCATAAAGCGCGCTCCGTAGCAGAGCTGGCGAAAGACTACATGACGCCACTCTCCTTCCGTCTCTTCATGGTGTTTATCTGGTTCACCATGAGCTATGTGATCGTAGTCTTCATGGACCTGACCGCGGTCAGCTTCATCGATGCCAGAGACGCGGGGGGAGCGGAAACGGCGCAGGGTACGGGTGTAGCGGTGGCGAGCGGGATCTTCATCGTCCTGGCCATTCTCCTGGGTGTCGTGAACGCCCGGACCAAAATCCCCGTTTGGAAGTCCACCCTGGTCTTCGTCCCGGCCCTTCTCCTGGCTATCGGGCTTTCGGCCCAAATCCATTCGGATGGCGGGTACATCCCGGCTCTGTTCGCCGACCCCAAGCACATGTGGATCCTCCTCCTTCTGGCCTACTGCCTCATCGCCTCCGTCACTCCCGTCTGGATCCTCCTCCAGCCCAGGGACTACCTTTCCAGCTTCCTCCTTTACATCACGGTCTTGGGCGGAGGGTTGGGGATTCTGGTCGGAACGGTGACCGGGGGGATCCCCGTGACCTGGCCTGCGCTCGTGGACCCGGGGAACCCGGTCTTCCAGGAGGTGGCCCATCTGGGTCCCCTGTTCCCGATCCTCTTCATCACGGTAGCCTGTGGGGCATGTAGTGGCTTCCACTCCATCGTTTCGTCCGGAACTACGGCGAAGCAAATCAGGTGTGAAACGGACGCCAGGAGGATCGGGTACGGAGGGATGCTGGTCGAGGGCGTCGTGGCCATCATTGCCCTGGGTACGGTGATGAGCCTGACCTTCGGTGCGGAAGCCCTGCGTGGTGATCCGGTCGGCCTCTTCTCCGCCGGGATCGGCCGCTTCTTCGGTGCGTTCGGGATTCCCCAGAGGTACGGGACCATGCTCGGTCTCCTGGCTCTCTCCACCTTCCTCCTCACCACACTGGACACCTGCACCAGGCTCGCACGGTATGTTCTCCAGGAATTCTTCGGTTGGGACAACTCGGTGGCGCGGGTTCGATGGATGTCGACCATTCTGACCCTGGTACTGCCTGCGGTGATGGCCTTCATGACCTATACGACGCCGTCGGGTCAGGTCATCCCTGTCTGGCGAGCCGTCTGGCCTGTATTCGGGGCCACCAACCAGCTCCTTGCGGGATTGGCGCTCCTGGCCGTGACGGTGTGGCTGAAACGGACCGGGAGGAGCTGGGCGTTCGCAGGAGTACCCATGGTCTTCATGGTGGGGATGACGCTGACGGCCACCATCATGCTGAGCGTCTCCAGCACCACCGCTACGCCGGTCCGGGCCATCTCGGGGTTCCTTCTGGTACTGGGAGTACTGATGGTCGTGGAGGCCTTCCGATCCCTCCGGAAGCCCAACGTCCCGCCTGAGGAGGTCATCTTCCGCTCCCAGGTGGGGGCCCCGGCCGCCGTAGCCGGAGACTGAACGGCCCCCGCCTCCGTCCAGATGGGGAGGGGGATTCGACGGGAGGGGAGCGACCGAGTGGACACCGGTCGCTCCCTGTTCTTCGTCCCCCCTCGAGTCGGCATCCACCTCGGAACCGCAGGGCCGGGCTGCGCATTGGCCTCATGTGGCCCTCAACAGGCCCGGTCGACCGATTCTTCGAGGTGACCCATGTTCCGGATGTTCAATGCCCGACGCAGTCATCGGCCCCTCCGCGGACGATCCGCCCCCTTTACACTTCCGGCGGTCCCCACGGCAACGGCCTTGCTGCAATTCCTGTGGGTCGCGGCGCCGGCCGCGCTGTCGGCGCAGGCCAGCGGGGAAGAGTGGAAGACGGACTTTTCCAGAGCCACGGTCCCCCTGGAGGAGATTGTCTCTGGGGGGCCACCCAAAGACGGGATCCCAGCCCTGGACCATCCCCGTTTCGAGTCGGTGAGGGAGGCTGACAGCTGGCTGGCTGACAAGGAGCCGGTTGCCGTGGTGAGGTCGGCGGGGGAAGTGAAGGCCTACCCCCTTCAAATCCTGATCTGGCACGAGATCGTAAACGACGTCGTGGGCGGCGTCCCCGTGTCCGTCACCTTCTGTCCCTTGTGTAACACCACCCTCGCCTTCGACCGACGCTTCGACGGAGCCATCTTGGACTTCGGCACCACGGGCCGGTTGAGGCACTCGGACCTGGTCATGTACGACAGGCAGACCGAAACCTGGTGGCAGCAGGCGACCGGTGAGGGGATTATCGGGACGTATGCCGGAGAGCGCCTCTCGTTCATCCCAGCTCCGGTCCTCAGCTGGAGGGAGATCAAGGACCAGTGGGAAGAGGCCCTCGTCCTTTCGAGAGAGACTGGGCACGGCAGGCCATACGGGCAGAACCCCTACATAGGGTATGATCGTGGACGTGGACCCATGGCCGCCTTCTTCAGGGGGAGAAAGGATGATCGGCTTCCGCCCATGGAGCGAGTGGTCGCCTTGGAAAGCGGGGGGGAATCCTTTGCCATCCCCTTTTCCACGATGCGAGAGAAGAGAGTCCTGCAGCTCGCGGGGGATTGGGGAGAGTTGGTGGTCTTTTGGGCCCCGGGAACCGCCAGCGCCCTGGACACCGAACGGATCGCATCGGGGAGGGATGTTGGATCCACCGGGGTGTTTCGGACCACGGTGAGTGGCCGGGCCCTCACGTTCGAGCCTCACGGGGGGAACCGGTTTCGGGACGTGGAGACGGAGACAGTATGGACCCTCGCGGGAGACGCCATCGAGGGGCCGTTGGCGGGGGAGACGCTGGAGCCGGTTCCTCATGGAAACCACTTCTGGTTCGCCTGGGTGGTGTTTCGTCCGGAAACGGAGATCCTGGGCATTCGGTAGGGGATTCCGGGGGGCGGACCCGGGCCAACGCATTGGCGCGGAGGCTCACTGTCTGTGATCAGGTTGGGTGGGGTTCGGGTGGAACCGGATCCGAGAATTGTCAGGGGGCGGCTTGCCGAAAGGGGGCTGCCCCCCGTCTCTTTCATTTCGTCGAGAAGTGACATCGCCCAAAACGGGCCGCCCAAGAGGACGGCCCTTACCGGAACACGACATGCTCAAGCTGATCCACAGGGTTCGTCCCCGGCACAAGACTCTATCCCTTCTCATCGCCTTTGGACTCTCCCTGGCTTTTCCGGCCTGTGAGCCGGCCCAGGAGACTATGGTAGCTGGGCACGATACCCAGCAGGCGATCAGCGGAATGGTGGTGTCCCAAAACATCATCGCCAGCAAGGTCGGGGCTGAGATCCTGCGGGCCGGGGGGAACGCCGTAGATGCCGCGATCGCTGCGGGGTTCGCCCTGGCGGTGGTCCACCCCTCCGCCGGAAACATCGGGGGCGGGGGGTTCATGATGATCCGTTTTCCGGATGGGCGTTCTACGGCCCTGGATTTCAGAGAAAAGGCTCCGCTGGCTGCCCACCCGGAGATGTTCCTGGATGAAAACGGAGAGTATTCCTCGACCCTCCACCACAACAGCTATCTCGCGATCGGAGTACCCGGGACTGTGGCAGGATTCGCTCTGGCCCACGAGAGATATGGAAGGGAGAGTTGGGCCGACCTGGTGGAACCGGCGGTGGGACTGGCCGCGGAGGGGTTCACCCTTACGGAATCCCTGGAGCAGTCCTTCCAGTATGCGGTCCGGGCCATGGAGCGCTATCCGGCCAGCGTAGAGAAATTCACCAGGGATGGTGAGCCCTATTTGGCCGGCGAGGTGTGGACCCAGCCGGATCTCGCGAGAAGCCTCGAGCGGATCAGGGAGCAGGGCCGGGACGGGTTCTACCAGGGAGAGACCGCCCGGCTCATCGCAGAGGAGATGGCCAGGGGCGGGGGGATGATCACGGAGGAAGATCTGGCCCTCTACGAAGCCAAGGAACGGACACCGATCCGGGGGACGTACCGGGGATACGATATCATCAGCATGCCCCCTCCCAGCTCGGGGGGGACCGCGCTGGTGGAGATGTTGAACATACTGGAGGGATACGACCTGGCGGCGATGGGGCATAACTCCCCGGCCTACCTGCACCACCTCCTCGAGGCGATGCGAAGGGCCTTCAGGGACCGGGCCCTCCACATGGCGGATCCGGACTTCGCCGACCCCCCCCTGGAGGAGTTGACCAGCAAGGCCTATGCGGAGGAGCTCAGGGCCGGAATCCAACCCGACCGAGCGTCGGTCTCCAGTCCCTCGGACATCACCCTACCTCCGGAGAGCCCGGAGACCACCCATTACTCGGTCGTGGACGCCGATGGGATGGCGGTGGCCGTGACCTACACGCTGGAAGCGGGCTACGGCTCCAAGATCGTGGTCCCCGGGGCAGGGTTTCTGTTGAACAATGAGATGGGGGACTTCAACGCCGGACCCGGGATCACGAATGATCGCGGCCTCATCGGTACCGAGCCGAACCTGGCTCGGCCCCAGCAGCGGATGCTCTCCAGCATGACTCCCACGATTCTCGCGAAGGACGGGGAGCTGGTGGGGGTAACCGGGAGCCCCGGAGGACGGACCATCATCAACACCGTCCTCCAGGTCACGTTGAACGTCATGGAGTTCGGGATGGGGATCCAGGAGGCAGTCGATGCCAAACGGATCCACCATCAGTGGTTGCCGGACGCCATGCGGATGGAGGACAGTGGGCTGACGCCGGAGGTTCAGGCGGCGCTGGAGGCCATGGGCCACGTCGTTCAGGTGCGCGGGAGTCAGGGGACGGCCCAGTCCATCCTCATCGATGCCGAAACCGGGATGCGCGTTGGCGCTCCGGACAAGCGGGGCAGGGACAGCGGTGCGGCCGGCTATTGAAGAGGCCGAAGGCGGCTGGAGGGCGCTCGCCATGGGCGAGGATCGGATGAGTGCCACGCCCGAGGGCCTTCGAGGATGAACGATCCGCGGTCCCGGGTCTCAGAGGAACAGGCCCGGCGGCTCTGGGAGCGGGCGGCGGAGCTCCAGGCTGAAGCTCTTCGGAGGGAGGAGAAGGAAACCGGGGAGGAGCGGCCTCAGGAAGGGACTCCTGCGGGGTCTTCCCCGGAGGAGGACGAGGGAGTCGGGTATTCCCTCACCCATGTTCGCCAAGCAGCTGTCGAGGTGGGGATCGATCCGGAGTTCCTCAACCTGGCCATGGGAGAGGAAGCCATCCTGGCCTTGGAGGGTGGAGGGGAGGACAAGCCCTTGGATCGGGCGGCGGCCCGGTTCCTGGCCAGCTCGGACGAGGCGCTGGAGATCCGGCGCCGATTCGGTTTCCCCGCCGAACGAGTGTGGCCGGTCCTGGAGGGGGCCCTGACCGAGAGCCACCAGGGGATCGAGCTGCTGGAGTATAGAGGCGGG
>JBDHCH010000120.1:0-11644 GCA_039592115.1 Gemmatimonadota bacterium
TTCTTGTCTTCCCAGGAATGGAAGCGCTTTCCTTGGCAGATATTCCCGGAGAGCAACCAGCAGAGGTGCCCTTGTTTGGTCTGGGCGGCCAGGCACGAAGCGCGCTCCTCGACGGGGCACCCGAGCTCCTCCCAGCAGGCGTGTTCCGCGAAGCGGGGTCCGTGCCGGCTCGAGAGAAGGAGAAGCAGGGCGGCCTTCTCCACCGCCGGGCTCGGGTTTCTCCAACGCTGCTCGCAGGCCTGGACGGTCCGAGGAGAAACACCGATCATGTCAGCGAGCTCGGCCTGGCTCATGCCCAGCTCGTGCCTCACGGCCTTCAAGTCGATGTACTTCGGGGTTGCCACGGGCCGCTCCTCCAGCGGATGTCACCTTGCTCTTGTCCCCCTGGTCCGTGTTCGCAATCTTATACTACATTGTGATAGGCACAATGTGATAGTCAAATAAAGGTTTCCCACCGGGGCTTTCCCCGTGGATTTCCCGGGGACAAGCGAATCGATATGACCGCACCCATGATCGAATGGACGCTCGAGATCCTGGATTGGATCCGTCCCCAGCTCTGGGAGAGGTGGCCCGAGGCGAAGATGAGGGGCAGCGCGCCGGAGGTGGGGGATGAGGGGTACAAGATCCGGTTTCGGGATCAAGGCCGTCAGTTCTGGTTGATCCTTTGCTCGGACCTCATCCAACAAGCGGCCGTATCGGATGTCCAATCGGCCCTGGAGGCGGAGGACTGGATCGAGCTACTTCGGGACAAGGGGGCTCTTTCGGTCTGCGTCCAGGACCGAAGCCGCGGGCGGCCGATTCTCAATGCCGTCAGCACGTTGGAGGTGAACCCGCGGGTCGCCTGAGAGTCCGCCGACCGCCGACCGATAACTCCCCCCGCTGGCGCCCTGCTGGCGGGGGGGCTTTTTTTCCCCTCTCGCTTCCGTTTGGGAACACCCGCTATTTCTCTGGCCTTTCGCAGGGTCTGGGCGCCCCTCCGGACTTTTCTTTCACTCTCAGGAAACCCTGACCCCCCCTTTCCGTATCTGATGTATATAGACCCCGTCCTGGCACGGACCTCGTCCCCATGGCCGCACCCCCTCTTGAGCTCACGAGCGAGCTGCGAAGGAGAATGAACGATGAGGGGAAGAACTCTTGCCATGTGTGGCATCCTCACCTGTGCCCTGGTCCTGCTCTCCGGACCTTCCTCACCCACCGCTGCCCTGATGCCCACGCCCGGGGTCGATCAGGAAAAGCAGAAAAAGCAGAATAAGCAGGAACAGCAGTCCAAAGCGGACCGCCTCGAGTCCAAGGCCATGGGGCTGCTCGCGGAAGGTGACACCGACTATTGGACCACGGCCGCCAACCTCCTGGAGGAGTCCGCACGGTTGCGGTCCGATGAGAACATGTCCAGGGCGACCAGCCTGAAGCTTGCTGCAAACCTCTACTGTTGGTCCGGAGACCGGGAAAAGGCCCGGGCACTCTTCCAGGAATCAGCCGAGCAGGCCTACGAGCTGGGAGAGAGGGCCTTCGCCGCCCACACATTCATGGACGCGGCCCTGCTTTCCGCCGCTCTCCAGATGGGCAGGCATACGGTCGAGGCCGCCCAGATGGCCGAACAGATCGCCGCGGCCCCTGATTTGACGCAGGCTGAACGGGAGTCGATCCGCTCCCGCCTGAACCGTCTGGATCTGCCCACCCGGCTTGCGGACATCATGTAAGGGTCCGCCCCAGTCCGAGGCCTTCCCCCAACGGCGGAAGTCCAGCGGAAGACCCCTCACCGGACGAACCGGTGAGGGGTCTCAGCTGCGGGCGCCTGATTCGTCCCTCGGCGAGGCTGGGGAGGAAGCGTCGGGCCTCCGCTACCGACCTCCGTCCAGTAGCCTCGTGGACAGCGGCGTCGGGTTCATGAGTTTGAAGATGGGAACCACGGGCGGGCCCTCGTCCCGCTGCTGCCGACGGAACCTGGCGGCCATTTCCGGGGGGATCCCCTCCGGCAACTCCGGCTCGCTCTCCTCGGCTTCCTGCACCGGCCGGGGAAGCCAGGCATCCATGGTATTCCAGTACACCACGTTGTCGTCGGTCTCGGGCTCCAGCATGTGCGTGACCAGGCGCCCCAGGAATTGGGCGGTCGGGACCACGTAGGTTCCGACGGGGAAGTTCCGAGCCTGTGTGAGGACCTCACCGACCTCCACTCGGGTGGCGGCAGCGTGGTTATAGGCTCGCTCATGGGTGACCCCGGCCACTGTGTAGGCGTCGACACTCAGGCTGTCCGCCTCGGTCAGGACCTCCACGGTGATCCCATGGCGCCGGAGCATGGCGACGGCATCGACGGCATCCCTGGGGAGGAGATAGGCCCAGGGGCGAGGCCGGGTCTTGGTGGCGACGGGCTTCTTCATGAGCTTCCCACCCATGACATCGACGGTGTCCACCGGAGTGTCGGGGGCCGCGAACCGCCCGCCCCCGGTGATCACCGTGTAGTCCACGAGGTAATCTTCAGCGGCGTACTCCATCTGCACCGCGATCTCACCCCGGGGCTCGGCGCCCAAGGCAACGGTCTCCATGCGGGCGTCGTCCACGAGCTTCATGACCTTCTCGGCGTTCAGGGCTGCATATTCCACCACGGCCAGGTTGCCCAGGTAGCCGGCCCGAGCTCCTGTCTCAGGATCCTGTCCAGGTGCCTCGAATAGAATCCCGATGGCGTTGGTGAACCCGCCGTAGTTCCGTCCGATGCGGGCCTGAAACCCTCCTACTCGCCATTGCTCCTCGTTCCCACCCGAGTAGTACCAGGAGCGAAGACCTTCCTCCCCCAGCTTCGCATCGATGGAGGGGAAGATCTCCTGGTCACAAACGAGGGTGAGCTCCTGAGCGGGGTCGAAGTGGCTCGGGCACTGGTAGCACAGGTTGTACGGGCGCGACCCGCCATTGTGGGAATCCACGAACATGTGAGGGCGCCAGGCGCCCATGAGGTCCGACACGTAATGGGCCAGGGCGGGCTGCTCCAACTTGACATAGTCACGGTTTAGGTCGATCCCCCAGGCGTTGCCTCGAGTTCCCCGCTCGCTGGCCTCATAGCCGTCGGGGTTGATCTGGGGAGCGACGATAACGGTCACCTCGTCCAGGAGGGCGTTCGCCTGCGTGCCCGGTGTGGCCAGGTCCCGCATGAGGATCAGAAGCCCCTCCCGGAACGTTCGCTCGCCTCCGTGCACGTTGGCAGCAAGAAGGACGATGGGGCGATCCAGGGCCCAGGCTTCCCACGGCTCGCTCACCAGGGGTCGACTGTAGACGGCATACGGGATGTCCCGACCTTCCCAGGTCTCTCCGTATGAGCCAAGGCGCATTTCGGTGCTTGCCCCCCGGAGGGCCTCCAGGTAGTCCCACATCTCCGGGTGGCCCGTCTGGACCTCGAACGCTGAAAGCTCTGCCGGAGTTTGGGGGAAACCCTCCGCGGGGGGAGTCCATGCCTGCTGCCCCGCAGCCACGTCGACGCTCGACGCGAACAGGATCAACGTCAGTGTCACGGTGATTCGGTCGAACCTGCGGTTGGGGCTCTTGTCTATGTGCGTGTGCATCGGCAGCCTCTTGATTGAATGAACGTCCCGCCGATCCTAGATGGGCGAAGCGGTGGCCGCAAGAAGTCCTGGATTCTGTGCGTTGTTCGTTATATTGACCGACAGCACGGTGGGTGAGCCAAAACCCGGTTCCCCGAATTTCTCTCCAGGCCCATCGGTCGAGTGAGGGCCGATGGTTCACAAGAGACCCTCCTGACCACGGACTCCATGTCGGCTGAACAGGCACCCTCCGAGAACAGCCCAGCCTCTCCTGCACCGCCAGAGTCAGCCCCTGACACTGAGCCTCCTCTCCTGTCGATCGAAAGCCAACTCCAGCAAACTCTGACGGTCATTCAGGCCGCTCTCGATTCTACCGCCGATGGGCTACTGGTCGTGGATGGATCGGGCCGGATGGTGACCTTCAATCGCCGGTTCGGGGAGATGTGGGAGATTCCGGAGGCCGTCCTTGAAGCTCGTGACGACGACACAGCGGTTCAGGTGGCTGTTGAAAAGGTCAAGAATCCAGAGGTGTTCCTGGCCAAGGTCAAGGAGCTTTATGCCCACCCCGAAATGGAGAGCTTCGACACCATAGAACTGAACGACGGCCGGGTTTTCGAGCGGTACTCCCAGCCACACCGCATTGGAGAGGAAGTGCTGGGGCGGGTGTGGAGTTTCAAGGATGTGACCGAACAGACCCATACCGAGGCTGAACTCAGAAGCAGCGAGCGGCGGTACCGGGGCCTATTCGAGGATTCCCGCCAGGCGATCTACCTGACCACGAAGGCAGGAGAGTTCATCGACGCCAACCCGGCCGCTGTCAAGATGTTCGGCTACGACGAGGGAGACCTGATCGGCATGAACGCCCGGGACCTCTACCTGGATCCCCGGGACCGGGCCGCCTTTCAGAAGGCCATCGAGGATCGAGGATCCGTCGTGGACTACCCGGTGACACTCCTTGGAAAAAGCGGGAAAGAGATGGAGTGCCTCCTCTCCAGTACGGTTTGGATCGACGGAAGTGGAGAGGTGCAGGGGTACCAGGGCATCATCGAGAACGTGACCGCCCGGAACCGGGCCGAACGTGCATTGAGGGAGAACGAGCAGAAATTCCGTTCTCTCATCGAGAGGGCCAGCGACACGATCATTCTCCTGGATTCAGAGGGGAAGATCCTCTATCAAAGCCCGTCCCTCGAGCGGGTCCTGGGGTTCGGGGCCGAGGAGTTGCTCGGAACGTCCTTCTTCGAAACCATCCACCCGGACGACCGAACTCGGGCGGGACATGAGTTCCGGGACCTTGTGGGGAGTCCCGGGACCACCGCCAGAATGGAAGTGAGATGCCGGCAGAAGGGGGAGCTATGGAGGACGATGGAGTTCGTGTGCACGAATCTTCTCGCCGAGGCGTCGGTTCAGGGCGTGGTGGTGAACGGAAGGGACGTCACTGACAGGAAGGATTTCGAAGCTCAACTTCTCCATGATGCGTTTCACGACCGGCTCACCGAGCTGCCCAACCGGGCCCTCTTCAATGACCGGCTGAAGCAGGTCCTCGCCCGGAACGCCCGGAACCCCGATTGGCCCTTCGCCGTTCTCTTCCTTGATCTGGATCGGTTCAAAGTGATCAATGATTCCCTCGGCCATATGGTCGGGGATCAGCTCCTCGTTGCCCTGGCACGCCGGATCGGTTCGACCCTTCGAGCCAGCGACACGTTTGCACGTCTGGGCGGAGACGAATTCACCATTCTCCTGGAGAACGCCAGCGGGAAGAAAGCCTTTCTGGTGGCAGAGCGTGTGCGGGCCCTCTTGATGGAGCCGTTCGTTCTCGGTGAGCATGAGGTCTTCACGACTGCGAGCATCGGGATCGCAACCAGCGAAGTGGCCTATGAACGGCCACAGGATGTTCTCCGGGATGCCGACCTTGCCATGTACCGGGCGAAAGAGCAGGGCAGCTCCACAGCTGTGATGTTCGATACGAGCATGCACAGTGAGGCGGTCGCCTCGCTCGCGGTGGAGAACGACCTGCGCCGTGCGTTGGACAGGGAGGAGTTCGAACTCCACTATCAGCCCATCGTCCGGATGGCCGATGGCACCCTCAGTGGCTTCGAGGCCCTGATCCGGTGGAACCACCCGGAGCGGGGTCTTCTTTATCCCGGGGATTTCCTCGGGATTGCCGAGGATGCGGGGCTCATCGTACCCCTCGGGCGGTGGGTCCTCATGACTGTTTGCGGGACCGTCTCCCGCTGGAGAAGCACCTTCCCGTCCGAGGTGCAGGTACCCGTCCACTTCAATGTGTCCGCCACCCAGGTGGCCCGACCCGACTTCGTAGAGAGGGTCGAGGATGGCCTCTCACGTTTCGACATTCCGGGATCCTCGCTCGAGCTCGAGCTGACCGAGAGCTCCATGATGGCGAATGCCGAGAGGACCGTTTCCACGCTGAAGGCGCTGAAGGCTCTGGATCTCGGTCTTTCCATCGACGACTTCGGGACCGGATACTCGTCTTTGAGCTACCTCCACCGGTTCCCAACCGACCATGTGAAGATTGACCGATCCTTTGTCCGGCAGATCAACGGCTCAGGCCGGGATGTGGGGCTGGTGAGGACCATTATCGATCTGGCCCACGATCTGGACATGGAAGTGGTTGGGGAGGGCGTAGAGACGAAGGCTCAGGCGGCAATGCTCAAAGAGCTGGGATGCGAGAGCGCCCAAGGGTTCCTCTTTGCCCACCCCCTGCCCATGGAAGATGCCGAGGATGTACTTCGGGCGGGCAGAATACCGCCCACGGAACCATGACCGGGAGCGACGAGGCGAACGGGCCCCCGCCCTTGGGGAGGGTCTTTACCCCGCCCCTCCCCCTCCCCCTCCCGCCGCACCCCCGCCACCGGCGCCCCCCACTCCCCCGCCAGCCGATGGGGCGATCGCCCCGGAGGTCGCTCCGGTGACGGTGTGGACAGGGAAGAAAGCCATGTAGGCGGAGGAGTATTTCGCTGCGGCTTTCTCGTAGGCTTCGGTCCGGTCCAGGGCCCATGATGGGGCACGCAGATCTCCGGTCTCCTTCTTGAGGGCTCTGGCCAGTTTCCGGCCTTCGGCTCCGTAGTACTTGGGGTCTATAGTGAGCCAGGGAAGGGCGGAGAAGAGGAACTCGGCGGCACTGATAGGCGACATCTTCATCTTCTGCTGAAGGTCCTCCCGGAGACCTTGCAGGTATCCCTTCAACTCTGCCAGTGCCTCGGCGCCCTTTCGGCTCCGGGGAAAGCGCACGCTGCCGACGAGCGCTGCGCCCGTTGTCAATCCGAGGCCCACCCCTCCCAGGGCCATGATCCAGGGGCTGCCCACAATCCCACCGCCGATCAACGCCATCGCCGCCAGAATGCACAGCACGAGGGCCAAGAGAAGCGCCTGGTTGGCCTCCCTCCGGCCGTCCACCAGGTGGCCCGTTTCGACCAGGGCTGCCCGCACCCCGTTCATGACCGCCTTTCGAAACTTCTTCCCCTTGGTCGCGAAGTCCTCAAGGTCCTCATACTTCTCCAGCTCCGCCAGGAGGGCGACTTCGAATGGGGCCAGGGGCTCATCACTCTCCTGTTTCCGATGGAGCCTGGTCTTTTGGCTGGTGAACCATCCCTTCTTTCGATCCACGCGCTCCAGGGTGATGACTCCTCGGTCGGCCAGATCGAAGAGCGTCGCGGGGAACGCTCTCTCCCACCCCGGTGCCGCACGATGGAGGAGTACGGCCGCCGTGGGAAGCGCCATCCCAACGTGGGTTTGGCGTCGGACCGGGAGCCGGGGTCCTAGACGGCGGAAGACCAGGATACTACCGAGGCCCGTGAAAAGAACGAAGGAGAGGATTCCCACGAGGCTAGCACGGACGTCTGTTCGAGCCAGGCCCACCGCTCGGCCGTCCATCACCTTCGGGAAGCTGACTTTCACCTGGTAGGCTTCACCGGCCGGGATGAACCCGGGTCGGAAGCGGGCAACCAGGGCCCCGTTTTCTGTCCGAGCCGATGCGATATCCGACGGTTCCAGGGTGAGGTCGGTGAGGGCCAGGGGAAGAGTGGAAGGAAGGACCACCTCGGCCACGACCCGATGGAAAGGAACGTCCCACCCGAGCCCAACCACCCGCCAAAAGACCTCATTGGTCTGCTCGACTTCTCTGAGAGCCGCGAAGATATCGTATTCCAGGACGAAGGTGACGAGGCCGGAAGCGGGAGGGAATTCCCACCTGACTCGCCAGAGGTCCTCCTCCTCTCCCTGCTGGACGTCGTTGATGGCTACGTCCGGGCTCCGGATGGTCACGGCGCTCACCCCGTCACTGTTGGAGAGGGGGATGTCCCGCACTGCGAAGGTGAAGGTGCCGACCTGGAAGTCATAGGTGATGGCTTCCGTGATCCGGTAGGCGCCGGAAGGGAGCAACTCCAGCCGTGCCTGGAGTTCGGCGATCTCGTAGACCTTCTCCTGGGCCCCAAGGGAGGGCCCGGGAAGGGAGAACGCTATTGCGGCGAGAGCCAGAGTGAGTCGGGAACGCATCATGAGCTCCTACCGTCGGAAGGGGGACGGACTTGCTGGCGAGTGTGCAAGTATCAGGATCATTCTAGGCCGGCAACATTCCCCTAGCCAGGGCGAGGGAGTGGTGGGACGTGAACCCCCTCGCTCCAGCCAGGGTAGACTCAGGTCATGAACAGTCAAGACATATCCGGACAGGAGTTCGCCCCTGCGACTCCCGCCGTCTTGAGGGCCATCAGGAAGGCCGGCGGTCGTGTAACCGTGGGGGATGCCGTCGCTGCAACGGGCCACCCCCTGGACCAGGTAGAGGCCACCCTCCGTGGCCTCCTGGAGAGTCGCAGAGGCCATCTCGAGGTGGGTGAGGCCGGCACCCTCGTCTACCGGTTCGATCCCAAGCTGATCCAGCGGGACGCCGAGCCGTTCGCTCGGAGACTGGCCAGGGGGAGCTGGGCCGCTTTCCGCGAGGCCTTCAAGGTCTGGATCGTCCTCATGTTGGTGGTCTACTTCGTGGTCTTCGTCGCTCTTCTCATCGCGGCCCTGGTGGCGAGCCAGTCCCGGGGGGGAGGAAGGGGACGAGGGAGAGGCATCAGCCTGGGGCGGCGCGGTGGAGGCGGGTTCCCCAGCTTCTGGTTCTGGTACTTCTTCTGGAGGCCGGGATGGGGGTGGCGGCGGCCCTACTACGGACATCGGTGGGAGCGGCGGTACGGCACTTCGAAGGGCGAACAGAAGGTTCCGTTCATCAAGAAGGTGTTCGCCTTCGTTTTCGGGCCTGATGCGCCCCGCCCCACCCAGGCTCAGAAGGACCGAAGCGTCATCCGCTTGATTCGGGCGAGAAACGGGGTCCTAACGGCGGCGGAGCTCGTCCAGCACACGGGACTCGCCCTTCCAGAGGCAGAAGAAGAGATGGCTCGCCTCATGGCTGCGTACGCCGGAGACGTGAAGGTCACAGGGGAGGGTGTGCTCACCTACGTCTTTCCGGAGCTCATGGTCAGCGCCGGGGGAAGAGTGTCTGAGCGGGAGCCGGACCCGGCCTGGCGCCGACTCGAACCGTCTGAGTCGGTGACGGGAAATGAGAAGAAGTCCAACGCCCTCATCGCCGGGATGAACGGGTTCAACCTTGCGGCTGCCGTCTCGGCTCCATGGCTCATCTTTCCTCAACTGGGGTTCGGAGGCCCCCTGGCCTGGATCGGGTTGGTGTGGATACCCGCGGTCTTCAGCGCCCTGTTCTTCGCAGTCCCCCTCCTTCGCCTCGTAGCGGTACGGGCCAGGAATCGCCGGCGTCAGGATGGCAACCTGCGGAAGGTCCTCCTCGGCCATGTTCTTCGGGCGTCGATCGCCGGGCAGGGGGTGCAATGGGTGACGGCTGCCGGGGCCCTCGAGCGGGCGCGGCCCCTCCTACTCCCGGGTGGTGGCCGAACCGGGCGCGGCCAGGTGGCCAAAGGCGACATCAACCTACCGGATGAGTTGGGGTGGGACAGGGCATTTCAGGACCGTCTCCAGGAGCTTTTGGCGGAGTTCGACGGAGAGGTCGAGGAGACCCCGGGGGGAACGGTCCGCTACCGCTTCCCTGAGATCCGACGCCAGTTCCAGGGCGCGGAGAGGACACGGCGGGTCCTCCGATTGGAGTCGCAGGAGGTCGGAGATATCGTTTACGCCAGCGACGAGACCAGAGCGGAAGCGGACCAGAGGGAAGTGGACCACTTCGAACGGGAGATGGAACGTGCCGAGGATCTCGAGCAATATCTCCAGTCTCCGGACCGGGTGGATTACTTCGACGACTTCGAGCTGGTGGCGTTCGACGAGGAGTTGGCTCAGCGAACGCCCGCGCGGGCCTGACACGGCTCTGGGGCCTCGATCCGAGGTCCCCGGGGTGGAAAGGAGAAGGAGCGGGTGGGTTTGTCCCACCCGCTCCTTTCGGTTCTCGGAAGCCTGCCAGCGACTCCGACTCTCCTTCAAGACCTCCCCTAGTGGTGGTGGAAGGAGAACTGAATCACCACGGAATCCTCGAACATGCTGGAGGTCACGTCGGATCCCGGGATTCCTCCCGGCATCATGGGATGTTGCATGGGGCCTGAGACCTCGTTCTCGAAAGCGCGATAGTAGGCTGCGCTCACGTCCACGCCCTCACCCAGCTCGAAGCCGAATCCCATGGTCAGGTGATGCTGGATCACTGCCGGGGCCGCCACGTTGAAGAACGAGTTTTCCTCGGGGATGGGATTGTCGGAGTAGTTGTATCCTGCCCTCAGGGAGAGGCGGTCCGTGGCCCGAAGCTCCGATCCAACAGCCACGACCATGATGTCGTCCCACCCAAAGCCGGCCACGGCTCCCGTTTGGGTGAAACCGGACTCCTCGAAGCCCTCCGTGGAGGAGTAGAGGTAGTACTTCACGTCACTGGCCACGAAGAGGCGGTCGGTGGCCTGGTAGGAGATGCCACCGGCGATGATGGCCGGGGCGTTCATCGTGAAGGAGAACTCCCTGTGGGTCCCGAAGGCCGGATCCGTGGGGTTGTCATTCGTGCTGTTCCAGGTGAACTCGTTGAACATCTGTTCGCTGGTGTATGCCAACCCAACGTTCATGGCTTCGGTGAGCCGGTAGATGAGGCCGGCCTGGAGGCCGAACCCGAATGCCGTGGCGGATGCCGTGGCGCTTGGGTAGAAGGCTCCGTCGGGCGACGCCGCAGGGAACGGGTCCACCGCGAGGGAGGACCAGTCGATGTTGGCCCCGAAGCCGAGCCAGAGCTTCTCTGAGGGCGCGAAGGCGATAGCCGGCGTCACCTTCAACAGGGAGAAATTGGAATACACCTGCCCGAAGCCGCCTACCGACCTGGGCGCCAAGAGGGGGTGGGAGTTGTTCTGGCGATAGTCCACCCCAAAGCCGCCGATGCCAAGGCCGCCGAAGCCCACCACCACCTTGTTCTCCACGACTTCGGAGCTCCATCCGAACGCCGGGATTGGCACGAAATCGCTCTTGCTCTGCTGGGACCCGGTTCCCACGGATGGGTCCGGGTGGGTGGCCGTAAGCGTGCGGTCCGGCTTGAACAACTCCATGCTCAAGGTGGCATGGTGACCGTCGAACGCCATGAGTCCGGCAGGGTTGTGGTAGAGCGCACCCAGGACATCGTCCTTCGCCCCGGCAACGCCCACTCCACCCATGGCGGAGTTGATGGCGCCTACGCCATGAAGAAAGTGACCGTCGGTGGCGGAGACCCCTGGGGTCAGCGCCAGGCTGAGAAAGAGGGCGAACGCCCCTCCCTTCATCCACATCTTCACACTTCACCTCCGTTGGTGATTGTATCACGAATGGTTTCCCGCAAAGTCTCCATGCTTTTTTCTTCCAGGGGGTACGCATTCTGGAAGGCGCCGGAGAGGGCTTCGGCCGGGACACCTGTCCGACCGGCACGGGAAAGGAAGAAAGTCTGATAGGCTGGAACCTGCCCCGGGAGGAGCTCCTGGAGAATGAGGGATCCAGTTTGGATGGCCGCGCGTGCAGCCAATCCTTCCGCATCTCCACGCCCCTGTCCCGCCTCGAGGGCGGATGCCAACGCCTGACGGACCAGAGGGAAGGAAACCTCCCTGAGCATGGAGAATATCACGGCCCTGGCATCGTCCCCGACTGTTGGAGCGGAG
>JBDHCH010000121.1:0-11584 GCA_039592115.1 Gemmatimonadota bacterium
TACCCCCATTCCTGCAAAGAGTGTCCTCATGAAACAAATGCCTGACCGGGTCGAGAAGCCTTGGGGGTTCGAGCTCATCTGGGCCCACACCACCCAGTATGTCGGGAAACTCCTCCACGTGAACGCTGGAGAGGCCCTCTCCCTCCAGTACCACGAAGTCAAAGACGAGACCATCTTCCTCCTCAGCGGGGACATGAACTTCTGGGCCGGCCCTTCCGTCGAGGCGTTGGAGTTGGTGCCTGTCGCGCCGGGGGAGGCTTTTCGCGTGAGAGCCGGGACCGTCCACCGCATGGAAGCCATCACTGACTGTGACATTCTGGAAGCCTCCACCCCTCACCTGGACGACGTGGTTCGGCTCGAGGACCGGTATGGCCGAATCCGCGGTGCCTGAAGCACATCGTCCAGTCGATATACGGCGCCGGGGCCTTCGGGTTTCCTCCCCCCAGGCGCACACGGTCTTCCTGGGCCTGGGCTCCAACCTTGGCGACCGCCTGAGGTTTCTCGAAGAGGGGGTGTATTCCCTCCAGCGCGGGGGTGTCGCGGTAAGGAAGTTATCTTCCGTCGTGGAGACTCCTGCCATGGGCTCTGAGGGCCAACCGCCATTCCTGAACCTGGTGGTGGCGGGGGAATGGGCAGGGGAGCCCGATGCCCTATGGGAGGTGATGGTGGCAGCGGAGAGGAGGGTGGGGCGGGAACGCCCATTCCCGAACGCTCCTCGGACGTTGGATGTGGATCTCCTCTTCTTTGGGGGCCTCATTCTCAGAACTCTTCATCTCCGGGTACCCCACCCGCGCTGGAAGGGCAGGAGTTTCGTGGTCCGACCATTGCAGCAGGTGGTTCCCGGGTTTGTAGACCCTGAGACGGGCCTCACGGTTGCCGACGTCGCTCGGCTCTGGCCTCAGCTGCCCAGGGAGGTTTCCCCTGTGATGGCCGCTGACGAGTTCAATTGGAGAAGGACATAACGGTCATGAATATTCTCGCCGCCGGGGCCCTTGCCCTCTTGCTCTCGACCTGCGACGGCCAGCTGCCGGATACCACGCTCGTCATCTCTTCCGACCCGGCACTCCGGGCGAGAGTGGCGGAGCTTCTCCCGGTCCTGGCGGAGCGGGCCGGTATGGAGCTCACCCGGCCGATCCGGGCCGAGCGGCGAAGCAGGGAGGAGCTGGAGAGCTATCTCCAGTACAAGCTGGATCAGGAGCTCCCGCCGGAGGAGGCGAGGGTCAGGGCGCGAACGTATGCCCTCCTGGGTGTCGTGGATGAGGGCCTGGACCTTCGGGAGCTCTTTCTCTCGGTGTATACCGAGCAGGTGGCTGGGTTCTACGATCCTGACTCCACGGCCCTCTTCGTCATGAATGACATGCCCGTGGAGATGTTGGAGACGGTTCTGGTCCATGAGCTGGTCCACGCCGTCCAGGACCAAACCGCCGATCTGGATTCCATCACTGCGAAGGTCAGGGGCAACGATCGGCAGATCGCCGCCCAGTCGGCCATTGAAGGGCACGCCACGCTTGTAATGCTGGAGCACATGGCGGCGGGTCTCCGGGGGGAGCCGGTGGATCTCTCCACCCTTCCGGATCTTTCCCAGGCCATTCGCCCGGCGCTGGAGGCAATGCGGGACCAGTATCCGGCCCTCGCGTCCGCGCCGATGGTCATCCAGGAGTCCCTCCTCTTCCCCTATATCGAAGGCGCCTCCTTCATGGCGGCCAGATGGCAGGAGGCAGAAGGGCGGCCGGTGCCCTTCGGAGCCGCATTGCCCCAGTCAACGGAGCAGATCTTGAACCCGGGGAGGGCGCCGTTGGCGGACGAGGATCCTCCCACGGAGTTGGAGCTTTCGCTGGGCGGCGACCTGGAAGTGGCCTACCTGAACACGCTGGGGCAGATGGAAGTAGGGATTCTCCTGGAGGAACTGCTGGGAGAGGGAAACCGGGAGCTGGCTCAGGGATGGGATGGCGATCGCGTTGCGCTGCTGGAGGCAGCCGAAGGCGGAGATGGACTCCTCTGGGCGAGCGTCTGGGACACCCAGGAGCAGAGAGATGCGTTCGTGGGGGCCCTTCAGGGTGCCTTGTCCGGGTTACCCCTGCCGGCGACGCTGGAGGCCACCGATTTCCTGGGTCGCCCGGGTGCGCTCCTGAGGGTGGGGTTGGGAGAGGGCGTTGCTGTCCAGGTCTCGGAGGGAGTCGGGCGGTAACGGCTCCGACAGGCGGGGCGCGGGAACAGAGCGCGGTTCGCCAACCGCAAGTCTATCCACCACGAGGCCGGGTGCGGCAACGCCGCTGGGCCGATATTCAGCGAGGAAGATCCGACGTGCTGCTCGAGGACACCATCCAGGTTCAGGCCGGGGGGAGGGCCAGGGGATATCCCATCAAGGTCCGGACCGGGATTCGGCGCTCCCTCCCGACGATGATCCCTTCTCACACCAGAGCTCACCGATACGCAGTCATCTCCGACGAGCGGGTCGGTCGCCTTTACGGGGAAGACGTCGTGAAGGGGTTGACGGGGGAGGGCAAGGACGCCGTCCTCCTGACGTTCCCTCCCGGAGAGGCCTCCAAGAATCGGGAAGAGTGGGCCCGCCTGACCGAAGCCATGCTTCAGGCAGGGTTCGGGAGGGACAGCGCGGTGATCGCCGTTGGCGGTGGCGTAGTTGGGGACCTGGCCGGCTTCGTGGCAGCTACCTTCATGCGGGGCATCCCCCTGGTCCAAGTGCCCACCAGTCTGGTGGCGATGATCGACTCGTCCGTCGGCGGGAAGACGGGTGTGGACGTGCCCGAGGGTAAGAACCTGGTGGGAGCCTTCCACCCCCCCCGTCTCGTGGTAGTGGACCCGGAAGTGTCGGTGACCCTCTCCCGGGAGGAGCGTGCCCAAGGGTTGGCCGAGGCGGTGAAGCACGGGGCGATCTTGGACCCGGTCTATCTTGCCGACCTGGAAGGCGACATCCCCTGCGTCATGAATGGAGACGTTGCGGCTACCAGCCGTGCTGTGATCCGTTCCATCGAGATCAAAGCTGATGTGGTCAGCAAAGACGAACGGGAATCGGGGCTCCGCAAAGTGCTGAACTTCGGCCATACGATCGGGCACGCGGTGGAGTCGGCCGCGGGGTATGACCTCCCCCACGGGACTTGCGTAGCCCTGGGAATGATCCTGGAAGCGCGGCTCGGTGAGGCCCTGGGCGTCACCCGCATCGGGACGGCCACCACCCTCGAAGGACTGGTCGAGCGCCTCGAGCTTCCCACCCGGTTACCGATGGGTATGGATCCAGAGAAGGTTCTGGCCTTCACGCGCAGGGACAAAAAGGGCCGAGAGGGAAAGCCCCACTACGTCCTTCTCTCTATGGCGGGGCAGGTAGCCGCCAAAGAAAACTGGGCCCAGGAGGTACCGGATGAGGCCGTGCTCTCGGTTCTGGAAGAAGCAGTGGGCTGAGCCGGCGATCCGTTGCATATAACTGTTTGTAATAAAAGAACTTAAGAAGGACGCTCGGATATTTGACGCCGACCCCTGAGGAGCCCTAACTTAATTGTTCTTGTTCCAGAACTCCCGGGGGGAGGGGCCATGGCGCTAGCCGAGCGCGTCCACGGCATGTCCATCGCTGCAGTACTGGCCAATCGGGCGATCATCGAGCCCGAAGGGGCCTTTCTCCTCTTTCAGGAACAGACGGTCACCTTCGGGCAAGTGGAAACCCGATCCGACGCCCTGGCCGCTTCCTTCCACTCACTCGGCATCGAAGCCGGCGATCGGGTGGCGCTGGTTCTTCCCCCGTGTCCCGAGTTCGTGGTGGCCATGTTCGCGGCTGCAAAGCTTGGCGCGGTCATCGTCCCCATGAATCCCCGGTTCACGAGGCCGGAGCTCCAGTATATGCTCCGCCACTCGGAGACGGTGTTGGCGGTGACGGCGGAGAACCACGGGGGCGAGGACTACCTGGCCGTCTTCGACGAGCTCCTCCCCCAGCTTCCGGAACTCCAGTACGTGGTCACGGTGGGAGAGGAAGACCTCTGGTACGACGACCAGATCTTCCAGTTCGAGGATCTTCTCTCCGCCGGTGAGGGTCGGGACTATCCGACGGTACGGGTGCACCCCGGGGAGGATTCCTTTGCGATCCTCTATACCGCTGGAACCATGGGGAAGCCGAAGGGCGTGGAGCTGACCCACGAGAACCTTCTCCTGGTAGCCGGACAGGCTGCCGACCTCCTCGGACTCGTCCCGGACGACCGGATCATCGGAGTCACAGCGTTCTTCCACGTGTTCGGACTCGGCCCCGGGATCCTGGCCTCCATCCTCGCCGGATCATCCCTCATCCTGCAAGCCGGGTTCGGGGCCGCGGAAACGCTCGCGCTCATTCGACGGCACCGCGCCACAGTCCACTTCGGCGTACCCACGCTGTTTTCGACCGGGCTCATCGAGCAACGTGAGGCCTCGTTGGATCTGTCCTCCCTTCGGGTGGCCCTGACGTCAGGCGGGCCCGCCTCCGATGAGTTGGTGCGGGCGGTGGAGGAGGAGATCTGCGCCGATTTTCGAGTAGCCTATTCGCTCACGGAGACCTCGTCGGTGGTTTCCATGACCGGTCCCGATGACCCACCGGAGAAGCGCTTACATACGGTGGGTCGACCTCTTCCTGGAGTCGAGGTGAAGGTCCTGGACAATGCTGGAGAGCAACTTCCGGTGGAGAGCGTCGGGGAGATCGCCGTGAAGGGACCAGGAGTCATGCTCGGCTACTACCGACAGCCCGGCGAGACCCGAAACGTCAAGCGGGAAGACGGTTTCCTACTCACTGGTGACCTCGGGATGTTGGATGAGGAGGGCTACCTCCATTTGGTGGGCAGGCGCCGAGAGGTTATCATTCGAGACGGCTTCAGCGTGTACCCCCGGGAGGTGGAATACCGACTTCAGGCCCACCCGGCGGTTCGTGAGGCGGCGGTGGTAGGGATTCCGGACGATGTCCTCGGTGAAGCCATTTGTGCGTGTATCGTCCCCGTCGAGGGGGCGATCGTGACCGGGCCGGAAGTGATGGATTGGTGCAGGGTCACGCTGGCGGACTACAAGGTCCCGGACCTGGTCCGCTTCCTCGACGAATTCCCCAGAACGGGGACCGGAAAGCCTCGGCGTGTGGAGCTGGCCCGGATGATCCGGGCCGAGCTCACCAGTCGGAAAGACTGACGCCAAGGGAGGCCCCTCCGACCCCTCCCAGTTCCTGGCCGGGCGAAGGCTCGGGGGAGTGGGGGGTGGTGGAGAGGTCTCGCGGCTTCGAGAATAACAATTTTGCTGCGAGAAGGTAGAACATGAGTTTGCCTTTCTCACGGGCGCCCCATACGACGGGCGTGCCCGGACCTCAATCTGAGGCCCCCAACGCTGCACTCCTCATCGATTTTGACAACGTTACGATGGGGATGCGGAGCGACCTTTCCAAAGAGCTGAAAACGCTCCTGAACTCCGACATCATCAAGGGGAAGGTCACGGTCCAGCGGGCCTACGCCGACTGGCGCAGATACCCACAGTACATCGTCCCGCTCTCCGAAAATTCCGTTGATCTGATCTTCGCTCCGGCGTACGGTAGCTCGAAGAAGAACGCCACGGACATCCGGATGGCCATCGACGGGATGGAGCTCGTCTTCATCCGCCCGGAGATCGGGACCTACATCCTCCTGACTGGGGACAGCGACTTTTCCAGCCTGGTCCTGAAGCTCAAGGAGTACGGGAAGTACGTCATCGGGGTCGGGATCCAGGAGTCCAGCTCCGACATCCTGGTCCAGAACTGTGACGAGTACTACTCCTACACCTCTCTCACGGGCTTGAGGAAAACCACCGATTCCATGAACAAGGCGGTGGACCCTTGGGTGCTGGTGGAGCAGGCCGTCGATAAGATGGCTGCCAGAAGCGACGTCATGCGATCCGATCGCCTCAAGCAGGTGATGATCGAGATCGATCCGACCTTCGATGAGGGGAATTTCGGCTTCTCCAAGTTCAGCCGGTTTCTTTCGGAAGCCGCCACCCGGGATCTGGTGGATCTCAGGAAGCTGGAGAATGGCCAATACGAGATTCGGCCGAAGGCTGGGAAATCCGAGCCAACCCAGAGAGACCGGGGCTCGGATCAGAGGAAGCCGACGGGGAAGGATCGGGCCAGGACCGTAGGGAAGGTCGGTGAAAGAGACGGCCGCCCAGGGGTGGGGAGGGGAAGAGCCCGTGGGAAGACGGATCCCAAACCCCCGGGTCAGGATACGGAGACGAAAGTCGCGGAGGAATCGGATCCAAAGGGCGGAGATCCCCTCCAGACCGCCTACGGGCTCCTCAGGCAGGCCCTGGACGGTCTTGCGGAGGGAGACGGGGGGCTGCCGGTCCGGGATTCCGACCTCAAGCGGAAGATGTTGGAGCTACAGCCCACCTTCGACGAAGGGGAGCTGGGATTCGGGAAGTTCAGCCGATTTCTACGACAGGCGCACGACCACGAAGTGGTGGATCTGGAGAAACGGGAAGAAGGGACCTACCAGGTCTCCATCAGGCCCGGACCAGGGGAAGGGAAGGGGGGGGAACCGTCTGAAGACAGTTCCGGAGAGCTGGATCGCCCGAGGGCCGAGCCCGGTGCAGAACCTGACCAGGAGGAGAAGCGTCCGGAGGGAGAGTCAGGGCAGCGCCACGGGAGATCGTCCGGCATCGTCAAAGGGCTGGGACCGAGGAGGGGCGAGCGGAAGGGGCGCTCGGGCAAAGACGGCCCTCCCCCACTCCTCGAAGGCCAGGTCGTGTCGGTGGGCGGGGATGCAGTCGCCCAAGGCGCTTCCCCGAGCGGGCCCACGGCCCAAGCCAAGGCTCCAGACGTGTCGAAGATGGGTCTCCCTTCCGGAGATACGGCGATCATCAGCTACCTGACCAACAGCTATAAGGGAGTGGGCAAGAAGACCGCCGAGAGCCTGGTGAGAGCCTTCGGATCGGAGCTTTTTGCGGTCCTGGCCGGAGACCCGGGGCGGATCGCCGAGATCGTTTCCGGAAAGCGGGCAGAGCAGCTGCTGGAGGCCTGGAAACTCGATTTCCAGCGGAGATCCGAGCGGGAGGGCCAGGGATCAGGGGGCCAGGCCCCGGTTGAAGACCGGTCGGAAGGATCATCCGGAGGCCCGGACGCGGAGGAGATCCCCCCCGCCGAGAAGCAGGTTGCTCCCCGCAGAAGGACGAGACGAGGAGGTCGGAGCCGGAATCGGTGACGGGCGGCCGGAAGTCGGGCGGAGCAAGGGGGAGCCCGGGCCGATCCCGGTACAACCCCCGGAACGGGGACGCCGAGCCTTGGGCTTGGCGTCCCTCGACTTCTATGATGGATAGGGGACCCATCCCTCCGGCGTTCTTCCTCCGGGACACCGCGGCGGTGGCGAGGGACCTTCTCGGGAGCCTGGTGCGGTCCAGCGTCGGAGGCCAGGTAGTGGAGGGGATCATCGTGGAGGCCGAGGCCTATGTCGGCCCGCACGATCCGGCATCCCACGCCGCCGAGAGGATCGGACGTACACCCAGAAACAAGAGCATGTTCGGAGCTGCCGGTACCGCATACGTGTACCGGAGCCATGGGGTCCACTGGTGCTTGAACGTGGTGACGGGTGAGGAGGGGTTTCCGGCTGCGGTGCTACTTCGGGGCGTGGAGGTGGTGCGAGGTGCCGAGGTTGCCAGGGCTCGAAGGGAGCATAGGGAACCCCTCGGGGCCGGCCCAGGTAGACTCTGCCAGGCCCTCGATGTGACGGGGAGCCTGGACGGCCATCCTCTCTCTCTGCCCCCTCTGGAACTCCGGGGCGGGTGGGATGTCCCAGACGGCGCGGTGGCCGTCTCAGGCCGGGTGGGCATCAGCAGGGCTGCGGACTGGCCCCTCCGCTTCTACGTTCGGGGCCATTCTCAGGTGTCACGGGGCCCAAAGGAAATCACCCGAGGGGCCCTGTGAGCCCCGTGCCCCGTCCGACCCGAAGTCGCGGTAGACTCGAACCGGAGCCTTTCCACGCATGAGCGATCCCACCTGGATCTCCCTTCTGCCTCCACTCCTGGCCATCACCCTCGCTATCGTCAGCCGGCAAGTCTACCTCTCTCTGGCGGGAGGAGTGTGGTTGGGTTGGACCATCCTGGAAAGCTGGAATCCACTGACAGGCCTGGCCCGTGCCATCGACGGATCGGTGGCGGTTCTCTCCAACCCGGGAGACGCCAAGGTGATTCTGTTCACCCTGGTCATCGGGTCCCTCATCGCGACGGTGGAATCGTCGGGCGGAGTCAGAGGATTCGTGAGTTTCCTCGAGTCCCGGCATTGGGTCGACACCCCCCGAAAAGCGAGGCTCCTGGCATGGACGATCGGACTCACCCTTTTCATCGAGTCCAACATCAACGTTCTGGTCGCGGGCTCCGTTTCCCGGCCCCTCTTCGATCGGTTCAAGGTCTCAAGGGAAAAGCTGGCGTACATCATCGATTCGGCCTCCGCTCCCACATGTATCATGATCCCTCTGAACGCGTGGGGGGCCTACAACCTCGGAATTCTCTCGGGGCTCGGCCTGGATGATCCCTTGAAGGTGTTCCTGTCGGCGATAGTCCTGAACTTCTATGCGATGGCGGCCCTGGGTCTCGCCCTCATCGCCGCCATCACGGGTTTCAACATCGGCCCCATGAAGAAGGCTGAGAAACGAACGCAAGAGGGAGAGCTCCTCTGGCCCAACGCCACCCCCATGATCGACGAGTCCATTCTCTCTCCCCAGCCCAACGAGAAGATTCCCCCCAGGGCTGTGAACATGATCCTGCCCATCGCGGTTCTGGTGATCATGATGCCGGTTTTCTTGTTCGTTACGGGGGGTGGGGACCTCATGGAAGGAGAGGGGTCCACCAGTGTGCTCTGGGCCGTCCTGGCAGGGCTGACGGTGGCTTGGATCCTGCTCCTGGCTCAGCGAGGGGCCTCCGTGGACGACCTTACCAGGACGGGCCTGAAGGGCGCCGGAGGATTGATCCCGCTGGCCCTGATCCTATTCCTCGCCCTTGCGTTGGGGGATGTGGCGAACGAGTTGGGGACGGGTCGTTTCGTAGCCCAGGTAACGGAAGGGGTACTTCCCCCGTTCCTTTTCCTCCCCCTCGTCTTCCTGGTTGGCGCTGGGATCGCCTTCTCCATCGGGTCCTCCTGGGGGACATTCGCGATCATGCTTCCCATCGCGGTACCTGCGGCGGAGGCCATGGGACTGCCGTTGGCCCCGTTCGTGGCGGCCTCCCTGGCCGGCGGGGTCTTTGGCGACCACTCCTCCCCCATCAGTGACACTACCATCATCTCATCCATGGCAGCGGCCACGGACCACATCGACCACGTGAGGACCCAGCTTCCCTACGCCCTCACGGCGGGCACAGTGGCCGTGATCGGGTTCACCATCCTGGGGGCCACACTTTGATCAGGTGACCCGGCGACGGGAGTGGTGTGGGGCGAGGCCCGTTGCGGTCCGGTGTCGTAGCGGGGAGGAGGGAACAGTGGCCTCAGCCCTGATTCCCTGTTGAAGGTCGTACCGACCCACAATAGATTCCGTGCTGTTCTTCTCGTTGAACCAGCCCGTCAGGGAGCGAAGCCTTGAACATCGTTGTCTGCGTCAAAAGAACCCCCGATACAGAGACCAGAATCCGCTTAGGGGAGGATGGTGCCTCTATCGATCCAAGCGGTGTGAAATTCATCATCAGTCCCTACGACGAGTTCGCCATCGAGGCGGCCCTGCAAGTGAAGGAGGCGGCCGGGGAGGGGGAGGTGGTCCTCCTGTCCATGGGGAATGACGAAACTCAGGAAACCCTCCGCCAGGGTCTGGCCATGGGGGCAGACCGGGCCGTTCTCCTGAAGGGAGAATCCGGCGTGGATGGCCTGGCAGTGGCCAAGGCTCTCTCTGCCGAGCTGGAAGGCATGGAGTCCTCGCTGATCCTGTTCGGGATGAAGGGTGCCGACATGGACCAGCAACAGGTCGGCCCGATGGCGGCCACCCTTCTTGGCCTTCCATGTGTCACAGGCGTCTCCGGGTTCGAGATGGGGGATGGAAAGGTCACATGCCGCAGGGAGGTGGAGGGCGGCACGGAGGTCCTGGAGATGGATCTTCCCGGGGTCATCACTCTGACGAAGGGGAAATTCGAGCCCCGTTACGCCTCCCTAAAGGGGATCATGGCCGCCAAGCGGAAGCCCCTGGACCAGAAAGAGGCTCAGGGAGGTGAGAGTCGCCTGGTCATTCGGAAATTGGCCTATCCGCCGGAGCGGCCGGCCGGGAGAATTGTCGGCGAAGGGGCAGAGGTTGCGGGAGAGTTGGTTCGACTCCTCCGGGAAGAGGCGAAGGCCCTCTGACGGAGGGACCCGTCGGGCGCGGATTCCACCGGGTCCCGTCGGGATTACACCAGAGCATACGACCTTGAATTCGAAGATGAGAGAGGAAGAGGGTTATGGGCGACGTCCTTGCCGTCGTTGAGCAGAGGGAAGGCACCATCCGGGGCATCTCCAACGAAGTCGTTTCCGCCGCGGCGGGAGTGGCAGCAGGGCTCGGGGGGAGCGTTCACGCTCTCCTGGTGGGGGGAACCGGAATGTCATCCCAGGCCGCGGTGCTGGGCCGGTTCGGGGCAGAGAAGGTCCGAGTGGCGGAGATGGATGCGTTGTCCGGCTATCACCCGCAGGGGTATGCCCAGGTCGTAGCCGACGCCGTCCGATCCGGAGACTACGGAGCAGTCATGTTCGGTGCCACGGCCCAGGGGAAGGATCTGGCGCCCCGAGTAGCTGCGCTTCTGGACCTTCCCCTCGCCTCTGATGTCACGTCCCTGGAAGTGGAGGATGGATCCGTTGTCGCGGAACGCCCTGTGTTCGCTGGGAAAGCCTTCTCCACTATCACCTTCCAGGCCTCTCCGGCGCTTCTCAGCATCCGACCCAATGTGTTCCAAGCCGAGGAAGCCCCGGCTGAGGGGACCGCCGAACCCTATGCGCCCGACGGTGTGGATCCCTCCTCGTGGGGAGTCCGCGTAATGGAGTTCCAAGCGACGGGAAGCGGTGCCAAAGATGTGGCGGAGGCTTCTATCGTGGTCTCCGGGGGGCGGGGCATGAAGGGTCCCGAGAACTGGGGAGTCCTGGAGGAGTTGAGGGACGCACTGGGATCGGATGCGGCCCTGGGTGCCTCCAGGGCGGCCGTGGACGCCGACTGGCGCCCCCACAGTGAGCAGGTGGGCCAAACGGGGAAGACCGTCGCCCCGAAGCTCTATTTCGCCGTTGGAATTTCCGGGGCCATCCAGCACATGGCTGGGATGAGAACGTCCGGAACCATCGTGGCGGTGAACAAGGATCCGGATGCCCCCATCTTCCAGGTGGCGGACTACGGCATCGTCGGGGATCTCTTCGACGTCGTGCCGGCCCTGGCGGAGGAGATCAGGGCCCTCAAAGCCGGGGACTGAGGATCGAGAACCCTCCTGGAGTCAGGGTTTTTCCAGGAATCGGCTCCTGCTCGACGCTTCTGAAGAAATGAGCCCTCCCGGAACCATCTTCCGGGAGGGCGTTTTTCCCGCGACACCGCGGGGGGGCTGGCATCCTGGATCACCCGCCTGGCGGGAATCCTCCCAGGAAGTTCACCGGGTCCACCTCTCTTCCATGGCGCCA
>JBDHCH010000122.1:0-17944 GCA_039592115.1 Gemmatimonadota bacterium
CCGGTCCCGGTAGATGTTCACCAACTCCTCAGACGACTCGAAAGGCATGTCCCGGATCAGAATCGCGTTGACAACAGAGAAGATGGCCGTATTGGCACCGATCCCCACTGCGAGAGAAAGAACAGCGACAGCGGTGAAACCCGGGTTATTGAAGAGACCTCGGAGTGCATACCGTGAATCGGTGATGAAGTCTTCCAGTGGTCTTACGCCTCTTTCCTCCCGAGACTGTTCCTTGAAGCGTTCCACACCCCCAAAGGCCACCAACGCCCGTCGCCGAGCCTCCCGGGCATTCAACCCCGCTCTGAGGTTCTTCTCGGTTTCCATTTCAAGGTGGAAACGAACCTCGTCATCCATCTCCGCATCCATCCCGGCCTTTCCGAAGAGGGCCACCACCCTCATCCACCCCCGCGTGAACCAGGTCATCGGCAGCAGCCCCCTGAAACACTCCCCGATGGGTTTCTCCGGGTATTCCCCGGCACCTCTCCGACCCGTCCGTTACTCATCTCGAAGCACTTCCATGGGTTCCGCAGCGAGGAGGCGCCGCGCCGGGATCGCCCCGGCCAGAACCGCAGCCAGTACCAGGACCGCGAGCCCTCCACCAACCGCGGCGGGGTCGAGGGGGGCAACACCCAACAGGGCACTCCGGGCGAGGAATGCCAGAGGAACGACGATGGCCAACCCCAGGATCAAGCCCACGGCCGTCGTCCTCAAGCCGCCCCAGATGACGCTTCCCATGACCTGCTCACGCCGGGCCCCCATGGCCTGCCTGATTGCCATCTCACGGAACCGCTGGCTCACTGCGAAGGAAACGATGCCGTACACGCCGATGAAGGCCAGGAACAGGGCGAACGCACCAGCGAACGCAAGGGCTCGGGAAGTGATGCGATGGCCAAGAAACCGGTAGTTGATGAGGTCCACATATGGCGAGGGATCGATCAGTGTGAACTCGTTTGCCGGGACGGGGATCTCCCTCCGAAGGACCGGAACGAGGGATTCCGCATTTCCCCTTCCCCGTACGTGGAGGATTCCTCGGACCGGCGGCTCCTGGAGGAACGAGGTCCAGAAGAAGGGCGCTTCCGCTTCTCCTGGAGCTGTGTTTCGGGGTCCGACCACCCCCACAACCTCATAGCTGGCCGGCTCTCTGGTCTCCGGAGATTCGGCGTCCCACCACCCCGTCACCGTGAACCGTTGGCCCAAACCCTGGGTTCCCGGGAGAAACCGGTCGACGAACGGCTGATTCACCACGGCTACGAGAGTCCCTCCGGGCCCGTCCGTCGGTAGCAGGGTCCGGCCTCGAGCCACTTGGATATCCAACATCTCCATGTACCCGGGGGTCACGGCGTTGAACCGGATCCTGCTGGGTTCACCCTCCGCCGGCCGGACTCGTGCGGTGGCGAAGTCATCCATCAGAGGATGGGCTTCCGCCACCCTCGCCAGGGCCACGGTCTCCACCTCCGGGCGCCCCGTCAGGGTCTCCGCCAGACCGAGGTAGTATTCCCTGAGGTCGTCCGCCTCGAGGCCCTCCTCGGGAGGCTCCTTCCACATGATCGCCACCCCGGTGGCGTCCAGCCCCACGTCGAAGGATGAGGAGGCCTGCAAGCTTCTCATGGCCAAACCGGCCCCAACGATGAGGAAGGTGGCGGTGGCCACCTGCCCGGCCACCAAAAGCGTCCTCAGGCTGATCCGCCAGCCCCTCCGATCGTTTCGGCCCGTGTCGCCCTTGAGGGCTGGTGTGAGGTTCGGCTTCGATCCCTGGAGGGCGGGCCCGATGCCGGCGAGGATGCTAGCCCCCAGGGAAAGGAGGAGCGTGAAGAGGACCACACGCCCGTCCAACGAGAAATCAAATCGCAGAGGGACATCGATGGGGAGAGGGAGCACCTTCAGGAACCCGGTGGCAAAGTGGGTCAGGTACAGGCCCAACCCCCCTCCGGCCATGGCCAGGAGGAGGCTCTCCGTGAGGAGCATCCGCACCAGGTGCCCTCGGCCAGCACCGAGGGAGGTCCGAATCGCCATCTCTCGGCTCCTTCTGTGAGCCCGGGCCAAGAGGAGGCTGGCCACATTGGAGCACGCCAGGAGGAGGACCAGAAATGCGCAGGCGAGGAGGAAGCCAGCGGTCCCCAGGAGGGCGATTCTCCCGTCCGGTGGAATCCTGGCTTCCGACTCCGAAAGAACCGTGATAACCCTGGGCCGGTCGTTCCCATCCTCCCAGATCTCCCCATGCTCCTCACGGAGGCGGCCTGCGAGAAGGGAAAACTCGGCCTGCGCCTCCTCGAGCGTTCGCCCGCGAGCCAACCGACCCAGCAGGATGAACTGCCGCTCTCTCCGGTTGGCCATCCGGGCCGGGGTGGCCCGATAGGTTCCCCCTGGGATCCCCAACGGGACCCATCCCTCCACGTCCATCTGGAAGAACCTGGCCTTCAACCCCTCAGGAGCCACACCGATGACAGTGAACGGATTGCCATCGAGTTGGAGCACCTGGCCCAGTACTCCGGTGTCCCCGCCAAAACGCTCCATCCAGCTGCGATGACTGAGGACGATCACCCGTTCCGCCCTCCCAGGAACCGTCTCTTCCGGCAGGAAACCACGGCCCGGCGCCGGGGAGATGCCCAGGACGTCAAAGAAATTCCCGGTTACCAACTCCACGATCAGGCGATCTCGTTCGGTGGGGTCGCCGAGAGAGAGGACGCCGACGCGGTGGGCCGCCAGCCCATCCAGGGTCTCGGTCCATTCAGTCAGATCCTGGTAGTCGAGAAACGAGGTCTCCCCGTAGAGGCGCCCCCGATCTTCACTGGTATGGACCACGACCAGGGTCCCAGGATCGCGGACCGGGCCTGGATCGGAGAACAAGAACCCGTTGGCCACCGCAAACACCGTCGCTGAAGTGGCAATTCCCAGGGCCAGCGAGGCCACCGTGACCACGACCACCAGGGGGACCTTGAAGAGCGTTCGAGTGCCGACTCTGAGGTCCCGGATGAGGTCCTCCAACGGACGGGCCCCCCGCTCCTCACGAGTCTGTTCCTTGAACCGGTCCACGCCGCCAAAGGCGACCATGGCCTGGCGATGGGCCTCCTCGGGAGTCATTCCCCCTTTGAGGTTCTTCTCCGTCTCCTGCTCCAGGTGGAAACGGAGCTCCTCGTCCATCTCTGCATCGAGCTTACCCTTACGGAAAAGGGCTCTGTACCGCTCCATGATCGACCGCACCCACGTCATGGTCGAAGCTCCAGGTCGTCGTTGATGATTACCCGATCCGGGTCTTCCCGCCGGTCTGGCGAGGGCGTCTCCACCCCCTCGGCAGGCTCTTCAAAAGGCGGCTTGGAGTATCTTATCAACCGCCGTCGAGGATCGGGCCCACGCATCACGCTCTTCCCCCAGCTGTCGATTCCCGGCCGAAGTAAGGGCATAGTACCGTGCCCTGCGGTTGTTCTCGGTGACTCTCCACTCCGATGTGATCCATCCCTTCCGCTTCATCCGCTGCAAGGCCGGGTAAAGAGATCCCTGGTTCACCAGGAACACTTCTTCGGAGAGGAGCTGGATGCGCTCGCTGATTCCCCATCCGTGCATCGGTTCGAGGGAGAGAACCTTCAGGATGAGGAGTTCCAGGGTGCCCTGGAGCAATTCGGATCGGGACTTGGGCATGAAAGCTCCTGTTGGACATCTACAGTAGATGATCGACAGAAATGTAACCGTGCTTCTCTAGACCGTCAACAGAAATGACGAAACCCGAGATCGGAAGGTTTCGATCTCGGGTTTCCACAGTGCGGGAAGGGGAGGAGTGGCCGTTCCGGGGAGCGCGTCTGGTAGGTAGCTCTTTGCGACGGAGCCATCCCGCGGCACCCTACGGCCTTCTCCTAGAAGATTGCCGGCTCGTTGTACCGATAGATGAACTCGAAGGCCTCCTCCGGTGCGAGGACCTTCGATTCGTTATACCAGCTCTGGCCACCCACCCAGACCTTCAAGGAGAAGTCCTGACTCTCCGCGGCGGAGTTCACGGCCTTGAAATAGAGCCGAGCGGGGACCCCGAGGTCATAGGATTCCTCGAAGGGGGGAAAGATCTCCGTCGTGTCGGCGGTGACGAAAGACACGTTCCCTTCTTCGGTGACGAGGAAGCTGGTCGACGTCACCATCAGCATCGACGCGGCCGGAGGGCCCTCCAGTTTCACCCGGGCTTTCTCGGGCCGGCCCAGGTCAGTGGACAGGCTGCAGCCCGTCACCGTGAGAAAGAGAAGAGCACCAAACAGAGAAGAGCTGTTTATCCCGCGCGCCCGCCGGCGGGGCGTTCCAAGTTTCGAAGTCATCCCATTGCCTCGTAGTTCGTGAACCAGAGAGCCCTCTGAGCAGCACAGCAGCCAGAGGACGTTCGTATTACCCCAGATGTAGCAGGTGGGTCACCCTCCCCTGCCCCGCTTCACGGGCACCTGAGTCCACACAATGATGGCCCCGCAATCGGTGCTGAAACGCAACGGCGCTCCAGCCCCCTGGTATACCTCGATTCCCTCCACGGAGTAGGGAGAGATCTGGTCGAGTTCCATCCCCGGGGTCAGGACACCATCCAGCCAGATGGCCGGATAACAGGTTTCGGTTCCCCCACCCAGCAACTTCCCCCTGGGAAAGACCACTACGGGTCCCACGACGCCGTCCCGGTTTGCCAACCGGGCGCCCGGGATGGAGGAGAACAGATCCGTGAGGTTGCTTGGTCTCCTCTCGGCGATCTGCTCCTTCGTAAGGTGGACTCCTGAGAGTCCCTGTTCCCGTCGGCGAAAAAACCCGTTCACCTCCAACACCTTGGACCGAACCGACACCAGGATGGGATCCAGGGGGATGGGATCCGGCGTCATGGTAACTCGGACTTCGAGGGTCTCTTCCGGAGGAAGGACGATGGAGTCCGTCCTGACTCTGAACCCCAGGTGGGAGAACTCCAGCACCATGGCCCCAGGCGGTACTGATTCCATCTCGAACTTTCCCCGGGCATCCGTCACCCTGACCATGGATAGCCCTCGGAGGCCCACCTCGACTCCCTCGATAGGTTTCCCGTCCTCCTGATCCACAACCACGCCAATGATCCGACTGTGGAGGACCTGCTGGGCATGGAGGCTCCCGGTGCCGAGCATCAGGATCGGGAGGAGAACCATGAGGAGCAGCCCGACCAGGTTTCGATCCATTGATTCGTCGTTGGGCACTTGAAGCGGTTCCTGTGAAGGATATGATCGGGAGGACCTCCCCCACTCTCAGCATATACGAGATTGCGGGAGATAAGTTGCCCTATCTGACCGCTGAACCCAGCCTGCCCCGCGGGATGAAACCCCTTCCACCCAGGGGCGTAAGAGAGCTAGTGGCCCGAGCTTCCCCTTCCCGGATCCATCATGCTTTTTCTTTTGAAGAGATCTCTCTTTCCCGACTTCCGGAGAACCGGAGCCCTGGGCCTCCTGGCCGTACTCCTGGTCCTCCCCCAGGACGGACTCCGCCCACAGGTGGTCTCGGACACGGTCCGGGTCACCATCAACGGCGTAGTATTGGACGCCGCCAGCGGCTTCGGGGTTCCCGGTGCGGTTGTGCGCCTCGCAGACACCGATTTCCTGGCCGAGACAAGCGAAATCGGAACGTTCACCCTCTCCGACCTCCTTCGGGGCGCATATGTGATCATCGTCGAAGCGCCGGGATACGAGACGAAGCAGAACAGCATCCGGGTCCTCCGGTCCGGAGAGATCACCCTCTCCCTCGAGCCCGAAAGCTCGGTTTCCCGTATGACGACCTCGTCGTCACGGGACAACTCCGCCGTCCTCGGGCAAATCCTGGAGATGGAGACCGGTGATCCGGTGGAGGGCGCCGAAGTGCTCCTCCAGGGCGCCGAGGGCTTCAGGGTTACGGACTCGGACGGCCGGTTCGAGTTCCCCTCTGTTCGTCCCGGACGCGCCGCATTCAGTGTGGCCTACCTCGGCAGAGCCCCCCTGGTGGACTCGGTGGAGGTGGCACCGGGGACGACCGTCGAGCTGGAGGTTCGATTGGGGATCGATCCAGTGGAGGTGGCCCCCCTCTCCATCCTCGCCACCGCCAGAGATCCCTACCTGGAGGACATGGGGTTCTACAACCGCCGGGGACGGGGATACAACGGGCAAGTGATCACACAGGAGGAAATCGAGGAACGGGCTCCCAGGACGATGGGGGACCTGCTGGTCACCGTGCCCGGCGTCCGGGTCGACTACGGGGGCGCGGGCCAGTTCCAGGTACGGATGCGCCGGGCCGTAAGCTTCGACAACTCAGCGGAATCCGGCTGTGTCCCCCTGGTCCACATGGACGATGTCCCCGTCGAGGTCGGTTGGCTCGAGAACATCCAGCCCGATCGGGTCGCCGGGATGGAGATCTACCGTGGCGCAGGAGCACCCATTCAGTACAACAATCCCTGCGGCGTCATCCTCGTCTGGACCCGACGGGGGGAGAGGGGCGGCGGCTAGCGGCCCATCCCGGGTTTGGGGCCAGCCGCGGTACCGGGACAGGCTCCGAGAAGGGTCTTCAAGACGTTCCCCCCCTCCCCGGGACCGGGCGGCTACTCCCCGGCAGGCCTGATCTGGAAATCCCATGGGGGGCTTACCCCCATGAGGTGTTCCACGAAAAAATCCCAACGCCTCCGGATTACATAGGGTTCGTTCAACCCGTGCGCCTTGTCCGGAACCATGAGCAGGTCGAAGCTCTTGTTGGCTTTGATCAGAGCGTCCGCTACCCGCAGGGTGTGTCCCGGGTGGACGTTGTCGTCCATGTCCCCGTGGATGAGAAACAGCTTCCCCTTCAGGTTCCCGGCCATGGTGAAGTTGGCGGAGGCTTCGTAGTTGTCTGTTCCCTTTGCCGTATCCGGCTCGAACAACCCCTGATACTTCTCCGCGTAAGCGGCGTGGTAGGTCCGGTTGTCGTGGTTCCCCGCCGACGAGACGGCCGCCTTGTAGAAGTCTGGGAACCGCAGGATGGCGTCGGTCGACGCGAACCCACCACCCGAGTGCCCGTAGATCCCCACCCGGTCCAGATCCATGTACGGACGGGCCGCTCCGAGCTGTCGCAGGGCGGCGATGTGATCGGGGATCCCGTTGTCCCCCATGAAACCCCAATAGTTGTCCTGGAAGGCCTTGGACCTGAAGGGTGTGCCCATGTGGTCCATCTGGACCACCACGAACCCCAGCTCGGCCAGGGCCCGTTGGTCCGATCGGAGGACCGTCCCCAGTCGACCTCCGTTGAAGTTCCACCGGCCCACACTCCCGATGAAGGGACCCGGATAGATGTATTCCACCACAGGGTAGCTGGCGGTGGAGTCGAAGTCGGAGGGTTTATAGAGGAGGCCGTATACGGTGGTGACCCCATCCCTGGCCTTGTAGGAGAAGACCTCCGGCATGCTCCAACCCAGCTCGAGCGCCCCTGACAGGTCCGCCCGCTCCAGCTCCATGACCACTCTGCCGCTCCGGTCCCGCAGAACCGAGACCGGAGGCTCGTCGGGCCGAGAGAAGGCGTCCACGAAGAAACGGCCGTTGGGGGTCGCCGCAAGCGTGTGGTCGGCGTCCTCGCCACCCAGGAGGGTCAAACCGGTCCCGTCCAGGTTCACGGAATACAGGTCTGCCATGACGGGGATTCTGCCCTCCTCCCTTCCCCGGGCGGTGAAGTAGATCCGGTCCGCTTCCTCATCGACGTGGAGGATGCGACCCACCGTCCAGGGACCCGATGTGATTCGGTTCTTCAGGGTTCCGTCCCCTGCGAACCGGTAGAGGTGAGCCCATCCATCTCGTTCCGAGAACCAGATGACGTCCTCGCCACCGTTGATCACGTCCCAGTTGGGTTTAGCGCCGGTGATGTCCAGGGTGAGCTCGACGTGTGTGGCCAGGGAATCCTTCACGATGAAGCGGGTCTCCCCCGTCTCCACGTCCGCCTCCATAAGCTGGATCCGCTTCGCCCCCCGAACGGCGTGCGTGAAGTAGAGGCGGTTCCCCTCGTCCTTCCATTTCACGGTGACCCAGGTGGAGTCCACCACCCCCGTGGCCGAAAACGTGAGGTAGGGCTGGGGCTCTTCCTGGATCCGGACATTGGTCTTCGTCTCCAGATCGACGATGTGGATTTTGAATCGAGGAATGATGCTGTCCTGAGGAAGCGGATAGGGGTAGAGATAGCCCTCCGGGCGATTCTTGGTGGAGGAATAGAGAGGCATCATTCCTACATTTCGCTCGTCCATCCGCTCGACAGCGATTCTCTCGGAATCGGGAGACCACTGAAGCACGGGCCGAGAAGGTCTCTTGGAGATGATCTGACTCGGCCGGGGCGCCGTGACTCCGTACGCCCAGTACTCCACCCCGTCATCGGTGAGGGGGATGGAATCAGCGGGGTTTTCGACGGACCGTACGTAGAGGTTGTAATCGTGGACGAATGCCTCCCACTCACCGTCCGGTGATTTCACGAATGGGACGTTGCTCGGCAGGGTGTCGCCGACCGTGCATTCATAGGTCGTCAGGTGGCACTCGAACCGCTTCTTGACCGCTTTGAACGCGATCACGCTCTCCTGGTCGTCCGCAAACTCGAATGTGTCGAAGGGAAGCTTCGTCCCGACGAAACTCGTGTCGGCCACCTGGGACATGGCCGCTGCCATCTGGTGCCGGTCGAACAGGGGGCGCCGCAAACCCCGGGAGGGATCCACCAGAACGAACTCATGTCCCTCCTGGGTCTTGTTCCGATACCAGAAACGCTCGCCTCCCCTCATCCAGTTGGGTGTGACCTGGTCCCCGGTGATCAGGGGATCGATGTGCCAAGCCAGTAGCCGTTCCGCCCGGGTGTAGGTGGTCGCGTCCATCCCTTCTTGAGCGGTGGCCTCGCCGGGTCCCCCGAGAGTGAAGAACAGGGCCAGAATGAGGGCCCCATGTATCCGCTGCAGCGCCACAACGTCACGCATCCGATGTCTCCTGAATCGGTGATTCCTGGTCCACACAGGGCTCTTCTTCTTCAGATTCCCGCACCCGGGCTACCCACCGGGCCTGATGATCTCGAAACCGCTGGGCGGCTCCGCACCCATCAGGTGTTGGACGAAATAGTCCCATCGTCTCCGGATGAAGTACGGCTCGTTCAACCCATGCGCCCGGTCCGGGGCGATGATGAGATCGAAGTCCTTGTTGTGCCGGATCAGCTGGTTGACCACCTGGATCGTCATGGCCGGGTGCACGTTGTCATCCAGATCACCATGCATGAGGAGGAGCTTCCCTTTCAGATTCTCGGCCAGGAGTTGGTTGGCCTGGCTCTCGTAGTTGTCCCCGCCCTTCACCGTGTCCCTCTGGAGGAGCCCCTGGTAAAGGGGGCCCCAGTGGATCCCGTAGGTCCGTTGATCGTGGTTCCCCGCACCTGACACGGCCACTTTGTAGAAATCCGGGAAGCGGAGGATGGCATCGGTGGATGCGAAGCCTCCTCCCGAGTGCCCGAAAATCCCCACCCGGTCCAGGTCCATGAAGGGGTATCGGGCAGCCAGCTGCCTCACCGCAGCGACATGATCCGGAATCCCATTGTCCCCCATGTTCCCGTAGTAGCTGTCGTGCATGGCCTTGGACCGATAGGGCGTCCCGAGGTGATCGACCTGGATCACGACGAAACCCAAGCTCGCCAGGGCGAAGGTCTCTCCACCACCCTTGAAGGACCAGCTGCCGACGCTACCGATGAACGGCCCGGGGTATATGTGCTCAATGACCGGGTACTGTCGGGTCGGGTCCAGGTCTGGCGGGAGATAAATGACTCCGTAGATGTCGGTGACTCCGTCCCGAGCCTTGACTTTGAAGACCTTCCCGGGCTTCCATCCGATGCCCTCCAGGAGTGACACGTCGGCCTCTTCCAGCGCTTGGATCACCCTCCCGTCCCGGGACCGCCGCACCACCGAAGTGGGAGGAGTTTCGATCCTCGAATGGACGTCGACGAAGTAATCCCCGGACGGAGAGAAGGTGATGTCGTGGTTGGCGTCCTCCGGCGTCAGTAGCGTCAGGCCCGATCCATCCCAGTTCATCCGGTAGAGGTGGGCGTAGTAGATATTGTGGCCCGGCTCCCTCCCCCGGCCTGTGAAGAACAGCTGACCGGTGGCCTCGTCGACATGGAGAAGTGTCCCCACCGTCCAAGGACCGGATGTGATCTGCTCGACTTCGTTCCCGGCGACATCCAGCCGGTAGAGATGGGCCCAGCCGTCCCTCTCGGACCACCAGATCACCGTGTTGCCGTCCCTGCTGACATGGAAGCTCTTCGACCCGGTCCAGTTGTTTCCAATCACATTGGTCTTGGAGGAGTCGGCGGCCAGAACCACGAGCTCGCCCGACTCGGCATCCACCGCCGCCAGCGTCAGCTTCTTCGCACCCCGGGTGAAGTAGTTCACATATAGCGCCCGGGAGTCCTCGGTCCAGGCGGAGTCAGCAGCGGCTCCACCAAAGGAGAGGTTCCAGAGCTCCTCGTCCACCTTCACCTGATGGTTGGAGAGAGCGTGGGCCGCCGAGCTGTCCTCCGGGAGCGCTTTCCCTTCCAGCTCGACGGGGACTTCCAGGATATGGAAGACCGGTTGAGGAATGATGGAATCCCCGGGAAGAGCGTATGGCCGGGAATAATGCTCCGGCCTGGAGGGGGTGTAGGAGATGTAGTGCATCATCTCCACCCCTCGTTCGTCCGGCCTCATGACGGCCAAATGACGGGAATCCGGGGCCCAGGATACCTGTGGACGCCTGGGCTGTTTCCGCCGGATCTCCGATGGGCCCGGCACTCCGGCCCCGTACGCGAAGAGCTCCTTACCGTCGCTCGTCAGTCTGACCGTATCCCCGCCCCGGAAGGGCCGCATGTAGAGATCGTAGCCCATCATGAACACTTCCCTGGTGGAGTCTGGCGAGACGACGAAACCCCGGGGGTCGGGAAGGGTGTCCCCCACGGTGCACTCGTAGGCTCGGACATCGCACTCGAACCGTCTCTTGTTGGCGTTGAAGGCGATGCGTTCCTCCCCGCCGACGAACTCGAACTCCTGGAACGGGAGCTTGGTGCCCACGAACGAGGTGTCCGCTGCCAGGGAAAGGGCCGACGCCAACCGATGCCGATCGAAGAGCGGCCCTTTTGAGCTTCGGCCCGGATCCACCAGCACGAACTCGTGGCCTTCCTCGACCCGGGTCCGGTACCAGAACCGGTTCCCATCCGGCATCCAGCTGGGCTGGACCGGGCCACCCAGGACCAGGGTTTCGGCGTTCCAGCTCAGCAGCTGGGCCGCCCTGCTGTAGTCGTCGATGGTCACCTCCTGGCCGAGGACGGGACCCGTCGACGGGGCAACCAGGGAAAGGGCGATGACGAGGCTGGCCGGGACGGTCCGGCGGAAGGACGGGTGATGCTGCATCGTGACTCTCCGGACGCTTCGGTGGAGGGGGTGGGCCTAAAAGAAAAGCCGAGAGGGGCGGGGGGGATGAACTCCCCACCCACCCCTCCGGGTGTCACAGAGCCATCGAGGACCGGATCAGAAGGTACCGCTCATGGGCAGGCACCGCTGGGCGATATCATCCTCGATTTCGTCGTTGTACCGCGCCTCATTCGCCGAGATGGCGAATTTCGTCGGGGAGGGGGCGATCAGGGTCGCCAATGGCTGCGAATACCTCTTCCACCTGTCCCAGCCGGTGGAGGTACCCGAACCGCCGGCCTTCTACGAAGAGCTCGGCGAACATCTCGTGCATGAAGTATTCGAAGACCAGCTCGGAGTCCGGCATCGGATCCGTGGCATGGGCCGTGAGCCCGGCCCGGGTCCGGAGGTAGTTCAATGCCGTCATGGCACCGCCCAGGTCTCCGTTCCGCCAGAGGACCTCGGCCTCGATGAGCTTCATCTCGCCCGAGTGGCTGAGAGGGATGTCCGACCCTCTTTCCTGGTACTTCCACTGGCTGTAGTGAGGCGTCAGCCCGTCCACCCCCATATCGCCGGGGTCGTAATGGATGGGAACCCGGGGATCCAACTCTCCGGTGTAGGGATCCATCAGCATCTCCGCGACCGTATCCACCTGGGACCACCAGTGCTCCCGGACGCCCCCGGCGGTGTTCTCGCCGAAGGTTGCCACGGTCACCATCCAGTTGCTGGAGCCGTTGATGGAATACTGGGAGTAGTGCATGAAGTCATCCGGAACGGCTCGTGCGTCGGCCAGCGCGGCCGAATAGTCCCCCAGCCAGAGGTTCGCACGGGCCCGACCCGCCAGAGCCCAGTTGTAGTAGTCCGTCGCCCCGGAGGCCTGGGCCACCGACATGGCGTCTGTGAGCTCCTCACGAGCGATGGCCATGAGCTCGTCGTCGGTAATTGCCGGTCCCGAAGCCACTGCCGGCGCCTCGCAGAACATCTCCGCGTTCAGCAAATCGGACCAGGCTTCCACCGTCATGACCTGAGCCATCAACGGGGAAGACATGGCCTCGGACTCACCCAGCACGTTCTTGACGCGCTCCTGGGTATCCCGTGCGAACCACCTGGCCCGCATGTACCCGGTGTTGGTGGCCCCGCCCAGGTCGTACTTCCATCGACCGTGGTCGAGATCGTCCCAATCCCACCAGGTCCCGGTGTGCTGGAACTCGTCCGAGCCCAGGGTGGCATACATCACGACATTGTCGTGGCTGGAGTAGAGGTCTCCCTCGACGCCATCCGCAACCGCCTGGAGAGCCTGGTCGAGGTCTTCGGAGGTATATCGCTGGGGGTCTTGGACTTCCAGGAGGTCCCCGCAGCCTGCGAGTCCCCACAGGGCGAAAGCGCCCAGGAGGGATCCTCTCAGGAATCTTCTGTTCTCACTCATCTATTCCCTTCCTTCCTTAGGCCGAATTCCGGTCTCATGAATCGTTCTATCCCCTCTATCCGCCGAAGCCTGTTCGAACGGAGAAGAGGAACTTTCGACTCTGAGGCATGGCCAGGAATCCGGACTGGTTGAAGGAGCTCCCACCCGCATACTGCATGTTGGGATCCATGCAATTGCAGTCGTCCCACCAGTACAGGTTCTGCCCGGAGAGGGTCAGCGTCGTGCGTCCGAAGCCGAACCGGTTCGTGAACTCCATGGGCACGGAGTAGGAAACCGACACCTCCCGGAGCCTCACGTGGTCGCGGCTGTCTCGGGGGCTGTACAGGGTGAAGTAGTTGTAGAGGGAGTCCGAAGCCGTGGTGGGCGAGGGGTTCCCATTGGAATCCAGGTTGTTGAAGTCGAACAGGCTCAGGTACTCGTCTCCACCGCCCTGGCGGACCCGATAGGACCGGTCGCCATTCGAGAAGATGGCCCCATCCTCCATGGAAACCAGGGCGTAAACCCGGAAAGCTCCGTAGGTCAGGGTGTTTGCCAGAGAGGCGGTGAAGGTCGGGAGCACCGGGCCGGCGTACACATTGTAGTCGGTCCGCGTGTGCTCGTTGGTGGTGGCGTCGTAGCTCTCGATCATCCGGGTCCACTGGGAGCGGATGGGATACCCCTCCTCGTGGCCGCCCAGGTACATGACCGAGTCCACCCGGAACCCGCCCTTGCCATCCTTGAACTGGACGGTGCGCCAGTTAGCCTGGTCGCCCAGGTCGAGAATCTTGTTCTCGTTGGCGTCCATGTTCAGGTCCACCGACCAGCGGAAATCCGCCGTGTTGATGGGCGTAGTGTTGATGGACAGCTCCCACCCCTTGTTCTCGATCTCGCCGGCATTAGCCAGGCGCTGGTCGGAGAACCCTTCCGACGGCGGAAGGTTGATCTCCAGGAGGGCGTCCCTGGTTCTGGCATAATAGTATGTGAAGCTCAACCCGATCTTGTCGTTGAAGAGGCCTGCGTCGAAGCCACCCTCGATCTCCGTCGTGGTCTCGGGTTTCAGGTCGGCGTTCCCGGGGTTGTCCGGAGAGACACCTGCCACGTCGTTGAGCACCGTGGTGGGGCTGAACGTCCGGAACTGGTCGAATGCACCAGGGAATTTCCCGGCCTGTCCCAGGGCACCCCGGATCTTCAGATTGCTGATCACCTCAGGTAGGTAGTCATCCTGAGTGGCCTGATAGGCCACGTCGACCTTCGGGTAGGCCTTGAGGCCGTAGTTCTCACCGAAGGCGCTGTTCCCGTCCACCCGAATCCCTGCGGTGGCGAAGATCTTGTCCCGCCATGAGATGCGATCCTGGGCGAACAGGCCGATGTTGACGGCCTCACGGAATTCCTCACCGGCGAAGGTAAGGGCCGCGCCACCGACGGTGGTCACGCCGGGGCCGGCGAATCCGCGGCCGGTCGCCATCTGCTCGTTGCTGGTCTCCCAGAAGCCCTGGGCCCCGAAAGCGACCTCCTGGCCGAACCCGAACAATGGGTTGATGGTCATAGTCCCCAGGTAATCGGCCGTCAGGGTCCGCGCCCTGCGGTAGCCCAGGTTCCGCTCACCGACGGTCCCCACGTAGGTATAGTAGTTTCCGAACGGGAGGAGGCGGGACTTCTGATCGTCCACGTTGTCCATCCCGAAGGTGAGCTTGTTGCTGAACCACGGCGCAGGTGTGTAGGTCGTCGTGATTCCCCCGGTCCACCGGTTGGCGTCACTGTACGTGTCGACCTGCTTGATGCTCGATACGGAGAGCCAGGGCTCGCCGTAGGGCTCCTCTTCCGTCGCGCTCCGGGGGTTCCCAAGAACCGCGTTCCCCAGGAGAGACATCCAGTTGTTCCCAGACTGGAGGCTCAGGACCTTGTTTCGGGAATAGGCCGAGTTGATGGCGAAGGTCCACTGGTCGGAGGCTACCCACCGGAGATTCATCCGGAGGTTCCCCCGCTTCTGCCAGTTGGGCTTCACGGACCCTTCCTCGAAGTTGTACGCGCCTGAGACGAAGTACGTGACGTCTTCGCCTCCACCCTGGGCCGAGAGGTCCATGGTGCCGACGAGACCGTTCTCGATGAGGGTCTCGTTTGCATCCCAGGCCTGGAAGCCGTCGGGGCCCCTGAACTTGGGATAGGTCTTGGTCTGGATGTTGTCCCGGAGGCGGTTGATCCCCCAGGAGGTGTTGGCCGTGAACTGCGGCGGGGAGTTACTCCGGCCCCGCTTGGTAAAGATCTGGATCACGCCGTTGGAGGCTTCGGATCCGAAGAGCGTCGCGGCAGCGGCCCCCTTCAGGACCTCCACCCGCTCGATGTCGGAGGGGTTCAGGTCGGAGAGGCGATCCTCCCCGGCGCCACCGCTGAACGAACAGCAGGCTGTCCCGGAGTTGGACACGTTCCCCCACTCGTACTGGCTTCCGTCCACCCGGATGCCGTCGATGTAGATCACGGGGCGCTGATCAAGCTCGAAGCTTGCGGTGCCCCGAATGGTGAGCTCCCGGCTGGCGCCGACGCCCCCCACCGTCCCGACGGACCGGACTCCGGGAATCCTGGCCTGCAGGGCCGACCCGAAGTCCTGGATGGGCAGCTTGTCCTGAACCTGCTCCATGTTCATGGTGGCCATGGAGCTCCCGACCTTCCGCTTCTCCACGGCGCCTGCCGTCCCTGTTACCACGACTTCGTCCAGGGCCACGGCCGAGATAGTAAGCTGGAAGTTCGCCTCCGCGGCGCCACCAGATGTCACGTTTACCTCGGCGGTCTGCGTGCCGAAACCAATGTAGGTAACGCGAACGGTTTGCGTGCCGACCGGGACCTGAAGGATCAGGAACCGGCCACGTGCGTCCGAGAGGGCTCCACGTTGCGTGCCTTCGATACTGATCTGGGCACCGCTGAGGGGCTCTCCGTTCATTGCATCCACAACCATCCCGGTCACGGATCCCGTCTGTTGGGCGCTCACAAGGCTCGGGAGAGCCAGGAGTCCCGTCAGGACCAGAGCCGGAAGGAAGCGGACTGCCCGTGAACACAGCTTCTCACGGGAAGGAATCATCGCAATTCCTCCTGCGTTGGGGGGTGTCTCATTGTAGTGGGGAACGAGCGTACGAACACAGCAGGTCCACGGGGTCAGCGTGGAACCTGGAAGAGTGAATGTGAAGGCCAGGTCGAAAGAGATCCCAGCCGGCGAACTCATAAGCCTACAAGTGAAAAGATGCCCTCAGCCTCCGCCCCAAAACCCGTAACTCCAACAGGGTCACAAAAGAACCCGGGGACGCCAAATCAAGACCTGGCCTCCCCGGTCCGAGCCATCTATGTACGGTCTGAAATTCTCGATGTCAATACTGGTCAAACTTCAACTCCCAACAGCAAATGCGCCGATCTTGGGTCTAGCCCCGGGAACCAGGTTATTCGCACGCCGTCACTTCTTCGTGATGACCTTCACGACACCTTCATTGTAGCCTGATCCGTAGAGGAAGGTGGCCTCCCTCGGCTCCAGGAATCGAATCTCGAAGATCGTCTCCCGGGGAATCTCTCTCAACACGTCGAACTCCCTCGGGGGGAACTCATCGACGACAACCTTGGCGAAGTCGGCCCCATCCTCGAACATCGTCCGCTGGCCCCGGTTTCGGACCATCCACCGCGGCCGAAGTTGTTGGACCACCTCGTAGGCATCTCTGGCTTCGGTCTCTTCGATCTCCGCCAGGGTGATGACGTTCCGATCACTCTGAGGCCGGGAAGGTCCGGATCCGCTGCCGGCACAAGCCGGAAGCAGGACCAGGGGAGCAACGACGGCGAATTTCCAGAGGGCTGAGGTCTCCCGGGTTCGTCTCATTTCAACTCGTGCCTCTCCGCGGGGAATCCTGACGCTTCTTCGAAATCAAGGATTGATGCGGTCCGGCCCGAAAGCCGGGTTGCTTCGGTAGGCCTCTCTCGGAACTTCCACCCAATGCGTGCCGAAGAGGGAAGAACCCAAGAACCCCCCGACGAGGCCCCCCACCACCGCACCGAGCCCGGGGTTGAGGATCTTCCCCTGCACATCATGGTTTCCGGTGATGCCCAGTGGCGTGTTGGTAGCGATCGCCACCCCCGCCGCGACTCCCAGGAGGGCACCAGCCCACACAGGAACCCGCCGGGTCTTCTTGACTTCCAGGCCCAGGACCCCGTCGATGGGAACCCGAGTGATCCTGCTCCTCTTCAGAAGAAGGGAATCGGGCCGGAGGCCGATGAACGTCCCGGTGAGGCGTTGGGTCCTGGAAACCCGGACCCGCACTTTGTCCCCGGGCCCATAGAGGTCGGTCATCGGGAAGGGGCCCATTTCCACGGCGTCCTGTACCAGTGCGGCCCTTCCCTCGAAGGGGAGGGCATAGGCTTCGAACCGGATGACCACGTCGACCGTGCTTTCACCCTCGTCGGACACCTGTGATACAATCGAGCCGATGATCCGGGCTCCGTCCGCCAGGGGCCCACCGGTGGAGGACACCCCGCACTCGAGGAAGGTGCTCAAGGGAAGCCCACCACGTACCCGAGACCACTCGAATCGGGAGACGGAGATCAGCCGGCGATCCAGATCGATTCCATCGGGAACCAGCCCTTCAGCCCTGTAGGCATCCAGGATTCGCGGCCAGGCCTCCTCCACGGGGAGCTGGATCAGCCTCCTGACCACGATCGGATCCTCCACGTAGGTCACGGTAGAGTGTCCCGGCATGACGCCCCCATCCTGGGCCAGGGACGGAGTGGAGACCGACCGGATCCGAGGACGTCCCATGATGTCGTCGTCAATGCCGCCCGAGGTGGCGCAACCGGTTAAAGCCAGGATCAGGAGGAGGGGGATATGGGTGAGTTTCATTTATCCATGCCGGAAGTCGGTTCGACTTCTATGGAAGTCCACTTTTCCAATGTACGATCCGCCCGATGAAATGTGACCGGAGGTCTCCCGGGGCCGTCGTACCCTGTCTGGATGCGCTGCTCCGACCCTCTGTGTAGCTTACCGCCTCGATCGGAGTTTCGACCTTCGTCGTACCAACTCCTCTTAGGACGAGGACGAACCGGGAAAGGTTGCGGCGCAACAGGCGCCCCAGTCGCAAAGGAGATCCGTCGTGGTCACACACGAACCCCATAAGATAAAGACGGTCAGGCCACTTTCCTTCCCTTCCCTCCAGGAA
>JBDHCH010000123.1:0-12032 GCA_039592115.1 Gemmatimonadota bacterium
TGGTGCCTGCCGGGTATCCAACAAATCAACTCCTGGAATGGTCCGAGAGCGCTCACGGAGTCGCTCTTATTGAGGAGTTCAACAATCGCTCCGCAACCTGCCCTTCCTGTCACGGATCCCATTCGGCGCTGCCCCCGGGTGTCCAGGAAATCCCGAACGTTTGCGGCAAATGCCATCAACTGGTGCGGGAGGCATACTTTTCCGGGCCCCATGCGGATCTCGCCAGCTCCCTTGGACGGGAAGGGGGATGCCTGGGGTGCCACGCGAATCATGGCACCGAGATGCCTCCCCTTGGCCAGATCGGAGAGATCTGTCTCGGCTGCCACGAGGACGGGTCTGCTGCGGGAGTCATGGGTCTCCAGGTCCAGGAACAGATCCTCCACGCCCAGAGTGACGGACAGCGCGCCCACGAGGCGACACACATGATGATCGAGGCGGGAGAGAGGACCGACGATCTCCAGATCCGCCTTCAAATGGTGGACACACACCTCCAGGAGCTCCTGGTACAAGCCCACTCCCTCAATCCTGTGGTGGTCGATGAGTTGGCGAGGCGGATCTCCTCTCTCTCCCAGGAGATCGGTGAACGTGGCGAGACGGTGGAGGAGCACCGTTGGGAGCGGAAGCTCATGGCGATTCCACTCTGGGTCCTGGCGCTTTCCGGGGCACTCCTCGCTCTCAGAAAGCGCCGGCGCGTTCTGTTGGAACAGGAAGGAGCGGCGCCGGGGCCCGAGCCCGGACCGGAGGCGCAGGTATGAAGCCCCGGAAGAACAAGATCCTGATCCTTCTGGTCCAAATCTCCGTCGTCCTGGGAGTCCTGGGGGCGGCGGGTACGGTGGGGTTCCTGGAGTATTCGGCCCAACCCGGATTCTGCAACAACTGCCACAACATGGAGCCTTACTACGACTCCTGGCTGAAGTCTTCCCATAACATGGTGCCGTGCATTCGATGTCACTACGCACCGGGAATCAAGGCGGAAGCCATGGGGAAGGTTCAGGCGGCGAACCAGGTGGTGAAGTACGTGACCCGGACATTCGAGGAGAAACCCTGGGCGGAAATCGAGGATGCGGCCTGCACCCGGGAGGGCTGTCACCTGGAACAGCGGTTGGGGGTCGTGTCCTATATGGGGGTCCGCTTCGACCACCGGCAGCATCTGGGCGAACTGCAGCGCGGGAAGGATCTGCGATGCACATCGTGCCATTCTCAGATCGTTCAGGGGGAGCACCTCACGGTGACCCCTTCCTCTTGTGCGCTTTGTCATTTCAAGGACCGCCCTGAAGGGCAACCTCTGGGCGGTTGTTTGGGATGCCACCCTGCACCTCCGAACCTCGAGTACCAGGGTGTGCCCATCGATCATGAACAGATTGTCCGAGACCTGGTGTCCTGTGCCAAGTGTCATTCGGATGTGGCCGTGGGTGATGGCGCGGCGGAAGAGCAGCGGTGCTGGACCTGTCACAACCTGGTGGATCGCATCGAGGCTTTCGACAACCCGACCCTCCTCCATGAGGTCCACATCGCGGAGCACAACGTGGAGTGCCAACAGTGCCACACCGAAATCCAACACAAGGTCGTGGCTCTGGAAGAGACCCTGGAACTGGATTGTGCGAACTGTCATCAGGGCGCCCATGACGCCCAGCGCTCCCTGGTGGCGGGGAGCGGCGGGCATGGGGTCGAGGAGGCTCCCAGCAGCATGTTCCTGGCTAGGGTAACCTGCGAGAGTTGCCATGCGCTTCCCGGGGAGATCGCGGGCCACGACGGGGTCTCTGTCGCCGGGGAAGCCACCTGTCTGTCCTGCCATGGAATCGAGTTTGCCGGGATCCTCCCCGAGTGGGAGGCCGAGATGCAGACACGAGTCGATGCGGTATCCCAGGCGGTGGCCCGTGTTCGGCGAGCTCTCGGGCCCCATCCCACCGCTCCGGTCGACTCCCTCCTGTTGGTGGCGGAGGAGAACGTCGCCCTGGTGGGGGTGGGGAAAGGGGTCCACAACATTCGATATGCGGACGACCTCCTTCGGGTCGCCCTGCAGACGGCCCAGGATGCGGCTCGGGCAGGAGGTGTCAGCCCCAGTCTCGCCTCCGTCCAACTGGGGGCGCCCATTGGAGAGGGCGAGTGCGCGACGTGCCATTTCGGGGAGGGCACCCAGGGAGACGTCTACTGGCGAGGTCGACGGTTCCCCCACAGGCGTCACACGGTGAACGCCGGTATGGCCTGTACCACCTGCCATACGTCATTCGACGAGCACGGGGGGCTGAGGGTTGAGAGCACGGCGACTTGTGACGCCTGTCACCACGTCTCCGACTCGCCCCGAGCTTGCGGGTTCTGTCATTCGGCTCCGGCAGACGAGGTTCTCCAGGGTCCCTCCGGGGGCTTCATCCATCAGCCGCACCTGGACATGGGCTTCACCTGCGACTTCTGTCACCAGTCGCCGTCCATGGGCGTGGAAGACGCCACCTGTGCCCAGTGTCACTCCCTCCATCATTCGCCGGAACGGGAGTGCCGGCTCTGCCACACGGATGACACTGGGCAAAAGCATATGGCCGAGCTGGCTCATACAGCTGGTTGCGTCACGTGCCATACGGGGGCCGACCAGGCGGGGCTGACCTCATGGAGCCCACAGATCTGTCTGGTTTGTCATCAGGACAAGGAAGAACACAGCGGAGGAATGGAGTGCACGCTGTGCCACGAGATGCCACCACTAGGGGGTGGCGGCTAGGCCCTTGGCAGAGTTCCACCGCTGGATATCAGGACCGGGATGCGCGCGCGCTCCGCATCCCGGTCCAAGGGCGCCCTTTGCTGTGGACCAGACTCCTCCAGATCAATCTCCCGTGACGGGATTGACCTATTCTTCCTTCTCCGGGCCTGAAGGCTCGATCTCATCCTCGTACCATCTCGCATGGTGAGCCTTCACGGATTCCCGGCTCATCTTTCCGGTGAGCCAGGTCCAGCTCATGGGATACTCCTCCGGGTGGAAGACCACGAAGAAGAAGTGCCACACGAGGATCGCGAGTGTCGCCAGCCAAGCCTCGTAGTAATGGATGGTCTGAGCTGCGGGAATGACCATCCCCGAGAGGTACCGCGCTGAGAGCGTTGGGAACCAGAGGATCAGGCCGGTGATCGCCATGACGATCGTTCCCCAGACAAGGGCCCAATACTCTGCCTTCTGGGAGTAGTCGTACCGTCCGAACTTCACCTTCTTGTTGGAGCGGAAGGTATGGAAAAGGAGGTTATCGACGGCGTCGGTGACGTCTCTGGGCGAGGGTGCAAGGGCCCTCAACTCTTGTCTTCCCCGCCTGGTTGCCAGGACGTACCATGCGTGATACCCCGAGGTCAGGATGAGCAACACTCCAGACACCCGATGGACGTAGCCTCGCACATACTCCGACATTCCCAGAAATCCGAGCCACTCCACCCAGAACGCCTCCGGGAAGCGTAGGGCGAATCCGGTGATGACCAGGATCGTGAAGGACACAGTCAACGCCAGGTGCTGGAAGACCTCGTTCAGCGTGAAGCGAAGCACGGTGTCCCCTTCCCGCTCCTCCTCCCTCTTTCGGTTGACCATGTAGTAGTTCATCACCACCAGGTTGTGGAGAATCATGGTCCCGATGATCAGGATGATCGCCCAGATGTAGATGTCTCTGATGATCCTGTTCAGAGGGTTGTCCCTCATGGAAGCGGATCGGTGATCGTACGAGGCGGCGAAGGCTGCATTCGCGTTCTCGTGGCACACGGAGCAGGTCGAGATGAGGTTGTCGGCGGAGATGGTCGAAACGGGATCTTCCTCCGGTAGCACCAGGTGGGCCGTGTGGCAGTCGATACACGTGGCAGATTGGCCCGCTCCGCTCCGGGTAGCCCACCCGTGATAGGAATCCAGGTATGTTCCCACGACGCCGTCTTGGAGGCCGTACTTGGAGATGATCAGAGGATCGTTGTGGCACTCGCCGCAGGTCTCGATCGCCTGCCGCGCTCCGGACACCTTCGCTTCCGGATCTTCTGGTGAGAGGATCAGGTGCTCCCCGTGGCAGTCCGTGCAGGTGGGACTGTCGGTGACCCCTGCCTGGAGGGCCCGGCCGTGAATCGACCGGTCGTATTGGAGCTGAATGTCCGGGTGACACTGCCCGCAGGTGCTGGCCACGTTCATGGGATAGATCCGAGACAACGGATCCGCGGACCCCCTCACCGCGTGGACGCTGTGGCAGTCCGAGCATGACGCTGCGGCGGCGATTCCCCGGGTTGTCCCCTGACCATGGACCGAGAGAACATACTGCTGGAAGGACTGGGGAAGACGAACATATTGGTCCGTCAGAAGTCCCACTTCGCCATGGCAGGCACCGCACGTGTTCGGAAGTCGAACCTTATGGGTTTGGGACCGGGGGTCCGTGCTGGGGAGGATATGGTGGGCCCCATGGCAGGTGGTGCATCCGGGAGCCCGTTCGTTCCCCCGGGCCAAGGCGTACCCGTGAAGGCTTTCGGCGAACTCCGTCTCGATGCCCGAATGGCAGGGTGAGCAGGTCGCCTTGGCGTCCTCAGGGTGGGGAAACTCCATGTCCTGATGGCAGGAAGAACAGGAAAGCCCCAGGTCGCCATGAGCGGACCCGGACAGGGACTCGTGGGTTACCACGAACCGATCCGGGTCTCCCGTGGTCTCGAACATGGCCGGCGTGGAGTGGCACATGAGACACGGATCCCCCGGCCCCTGCGCCGTTCCCCCTTGGGGCAGGCCCAGCACCGGAAGAACCAACCACACCATCCGCACATCTATCGAAGGGCGAAGGAAACGCTTAATAGGTAGCTCACCTCCGCCGCTTTATCCCCCTCCCGGGCAGGAAAGGGGTGGGATCAAGCGGACTCTATGTTTGTCCCACCAATCCTCCGCGCCAGCCGTCAGGCTCCCGGAACGTGGCACAAGGTACACATGGCCTTGTTCCGGTCTTCGATGCCGGTGCCGTTGAAATCGGGACCGTGGGGGTTTACGCCCAAACCAGTCTGGGCTGAGTGACAACGCAGACAATCCGTCTGCTGGTGACAGGCAACACAACTCTCCAGATCCTGACGGGCCGCGGGAGCATGGCTCAGGATCCAGAGGGTTTGGTCATCATGGTATGCTCCGCCGATCCCACCCGCTGCATCCAACCCGAGCCCGATGTGGCAGGACCGGCAGAAGGCCTCCGGATTATGGCAGGAGCTGCAGTCGCTCACTCTGCCGTAGGCCTCCGGCCCATGGGATGCCAGGAAGTTCAAGGGATGGAATCCCGGAGAGTTCTGGCCTTCATGACAGCTGTTGCAGGTGCTCTCCGAGTGGCAGGAGGAGCACTCGGGCAGCCCGGCCGAAGCAGCAGCAGCGTGGTTTACCTTGAAATCCCCCTCATGGAACGGCGGGGTCCTACCCTCGGGAAGTTGGACTCCTCGTGGCCCGGTCTCCTGGGGGAGTGGGATGTCCAGTATGGCCTCCGGAAGGTGCGTTGCTCCAGCATGGCAGGTGAAGCAACTGGACCTGTCATGGCAAACCGCGCAGTCGGCGGCGGATGTTATCGCCATGGCTCCGTGGGTGGTGCCGAAACCGTCGGACCGGTGCGAAGCCGGCGTTGGAAACCCTGTGACGTCGCTGGACCTCAGGCCGGATTCCACCACCGGCACGTGACAGGTCTGACACATACCCTCGGCGGACAAGTGGCCGTCCGCCTGGGGTGCATGGCAACTCAGACAGGTGGATGGCCTGGGGAGTCTCATCAGCGAGAGGTCCTCGCCACCGTCCGGGATGTGACAGGTGGCACAGTCGAAGCCGTGGGGCTCGTGCTTGAAGCCGAGATTGGAGGCTCTCGGACCGGCGGGTGGTGTCCACCCGATCTCGGGAGCAGTGTTTCCGTCATGGCAGGCCGCACACGTTGCGACCTCGGGGTAGACGCCGTCGAATCCCTCAGATCCGACCCCACCATGGCAGGCGCCACAGTCCGCGAAGAAGACCGAGTGCTTTTCATGTGGGAAGCTGCTTTGGGCTTCCAGGGCGGAGGCGGTCAGGAAGCCGCCGAGAACCATGGCCGATCCGGCCAAGAACAGGGCGCGTCTCATCGGTCACCCCCTCTCGCCATTCCCGGATCGCCCCCGATGGGAATCTCCAGGATCATGTTCAATCGTGCCTGGTTCAGGTCCAGGACTCTCGGCCGATCGGACTGTTGGTGTTTGTAGAGCATTGCGCTGGCCTGAAAGTGTGCCGCCCCAAGAGGGATCGCCCCCTGGAGCCCACCACCGATGACCCTGCCGGAGCCGACCCTGAATTCGGAGAACGTCTCGAATGCGGTTCCCCTCACCCCGAGATATTTCCCTCGGCCGAAGGTCCGTTGAAGGGAGACGTCGCCTCCGCTCCGGCTGGCGCCATACCCGACGTCATGTCGGTATTCGCCATCAAGGACGAGATCATCGGCGAAGGCGTAGCGGCCTCCAGCGGCGAGCCGCCACCCATCATCCCGGATCTCGTCTCCGTTGGGCAGCGGATCCGTGTCGGTGTCCCCATACTGCCGGTAGAGTCCATAAGCCCGGGCCGAGAACCGGCCCGTCGCATTCATCCAATCCAGACGGCCCCTGACCTCGTCGTAACCCACAGGGGAAAAGGCTCCCCAGATGGTCCACAGATCGAAGTAGGGCGTGTATTTCCGGACCTCGCCGCTGGCCCTCAACCCGGCCCCAAGAGGAGTGGCGATAGCCAAGCGGGCGAGGTTGGTATTCTCCGAGGCCAGATCGTACTTGAGCTCCAGGTCCACCGTGGCTTGCTTGACGAGGAGGCGGGCGCTCCCGGCGATGCGCTCCGAGTAGAGGTCCTCGGAGTGGGTAGCGGTCTCCCTCTGGTAGGTGAAGGACGTGGCCAAACCCGGGTAGGGACGCCACCGGGTGTGGAATCCCATGAGATAGGCGTCCTCCTTGGGATTCAGAGGCTCCACGTTCCCGATCAAGTCGGTGTGATGGAGTTGGTTGATGCCCCGGACCAGGCTCAGGCCTCCGTAGAGGTTCACCTCGAGCTGGGTTGGTAGCCTCAGCTGAAAGGAGCCTCCGTCATAGTTGTAGAAGCCCAGGGCCGTGGATTGCCAGATTCTCCCGGCTTTTGCCAGGTAACTCGACCGACGGTACTCGAGATAGGCGGTGAGCGCTTCGATTTCGCTCTCCATCCGGGGCCAGTAGGAGCCGTCCCCGTAAGGTTGACGGAACCGTACATGGGCATAGCCCCGGAGTCCGGTGATTCCGGACCAGGCGTTGAGCTCGAAATCCTGGATGAAGGGGACCATGCCCACGTCGGATCCGGACTTGTAGTACCGGCACCAACCATCCGCGCAGGACACCCGGGTCCCGTCATCCAGTGTGCGTTGGGCTCCCTCGCCAGGAACGGCGGCGGCCAGGACGCTGTCCTGAACCATGTCGCGGACCTGCAGGTAGCTTACGTAGGTGCGCGCCTTCCCGTTCACTCCCACTCCCTGGCTGGCCAATGAAGCCGGCAGGGCCAGGAGCCCGAGAAGGGCCAGGGGGACGAGCTTCCGTTGGGTCATTTGAAACCTCGACTCGAAAGAAAAGGACATTTCTGTCACGGACCGTGCCCGTAGGTCCCCGGGGGTGGCGTAGCTCGCAGCCCGAACCCGGGAGGATTTCAGACCATCAATGCTCAATAGACTACGGCCTCCTGCGTTGTTCGGCACCCCTCGGAACGGTCGGCCCAATGTGGCACTTAGCCTCATGACCGGCCAAGGTGTCCACTGAGGTCCTGACAACCCTCTGTTCAGGTCCCGCAGGTTTTCGAGGAGACCTCCTTCAGACCACGCTCAGGCGCGCTTTCCCCGGAAAGCTATCGGAGTCGGGCTCTCGAAACACGTGTTTTTTTTTGCGAGAAGCATGCCAGGGGTATAGGAATCCCCAGAGCCCGCGTAACGGGGCTCTGGGGATTCCTGCCGTACCACACTAGGTCGCCTCGACGGCCCCTGGCTTTTCCCCGTCGATCCAGGGTGGGAGAATTTTGACGAGAGCCCAGAGAATGAGGACGGGAAGGAACAGCAGGAAGATGGTCATGGCCAACCCTTCCACTCCGAACAACTCCACCTTGTAGGTCGTGAGACCCCTGAGACTCTTGGAGAAGAGTTGGCCCCCGATGACCACGTTCCACCGGATGCTGAATATCCCGATCTGCACCAGTACGGCGATCCCCAGGTAGAGGATACGTCGCATCTCGGATGTGACGGAGAGGAATCCACCTTTCTTCAGCGCCGGTGAGACGAGGAACAGCACGACCAGGGGGACCACCGTTCCCAGGAGGATCTGGAGCACGATGAGGCTTGTGAAGAGGCGGCCCTCGACAAGCTGGCCCAGGATGGTGATGGACTCCTCGGCCTCGTACAGCCGATGGATGAAGTCCAACATCTCCAGGGAGAAGTCCACGACGATGGCATAGAAAAGGAATGAGGCGAGCTTGTCCGTGCAAACCATGTCAACGGGGCGGCCCCGGGCCATCTGTGCCCAGACATATATGAACAGGACGAGGGCGATTCCCGAAACGATCGCCGAGAAGAGGAACACCACCGGCATGAGGACGCTGCTCCACCAGGGGTTGGCCTTGATGGAGCCGAAGATGAATCCGACATATCCGTGGAGGAGGAAAGCGGACGGGATTCCGATGATGGTGATCCACTTCCCCGCCTGTCGGTCAAACTTCAGGGACTTCTCGGAGAGGTCGGTGGCACCCAGGGTGAGGATGGTATACATCCACTTCCGCCAGCCCGTGGTGGTGCGGGACCAGTGCACGATGCTCTCACGGTAATCGAACCAGATCTCCAGGAGCAGCACCACCATCAAGTACCAGGCGTAGACGAACCCGAACATGGCCATGGCTGACGTGGGGTTCGGGGTCATGAAGATCTGGTACGAACGCTCTGGATGCCCCAGGTGTGCCAGGAGGGGAAGAGGCGCCACCAGGAGGAACGCGAGGGCTGTCAGGAGAGAGAGCCTGTACGTCGGCTCCACTTCCTTCACGTTGAACACCCGCTCCAGGGAGGCGAGGATGAACGCCCCGGCCACCAGGCCGGTGAGGTACGGGTAGAGGACGACCAGGAGGCCCCACTGGAGCTCGAACTCGTTGGGATAGATGAAGCCTTGCATGTTTACCTCACCTCCCCGTCCAGATTGGCGTAGAAGACCTTTGGCCGAGTGTTCAGGTGGCCCTTCAAGACCTGGATTTCATTGAACCTTCGGAAGCGCTCCAGCGGATTGGCCCGGTTGCCCATCTGGCCGAAGAGACGGGCACCCGTGGGGCATACTTCCACACAGGCGGGTAGGAGCCCTTCGTCCAGCCGGTGATAACAGAAGGTGCACTTCGCGGCCACATGCTTCTCCGGATGGATCCACCGAGCCCCGTAGGGACAGGCCTGGACGCAATATCGGCACCCGATGCAGTAGTCATCGTCCACCAGGACCACCCCGTCCTCGGTTGTGAACGTTGCCCCCACCGGACAGACCTGAACGCAAGGGGCGTTCTCGCAGTGGTTGCACAATTTCGGAACGAAGAAGGTCCTGAGGGTCTCCCCCTCTCCCTCGATGGGGGGAAATCCGTCGATGCCACCGTTTGGACTGTCGACGAGGATCTCATCATTGGACTGGATCGTGTACCGCTCGATCCATGTGTTGAAGAATTCCTCCTCTGGTGGTACGTGGTTCTCGGCCTTGCAGGCCACGGCGCAGCGTGCGCATCCGATGCACTTTGCCACGTCCACGCCCATGGCGAAAAGGAGGGCCTCCCTCTCGGCTTGTTGGAGGTCTTCCTGACCCAGAAGACCCTCCGGAGCCCGCACTAGACCCAGGAGTACGGGGGCAGCCAGCCCGCATGACCTCAGGAAGGCACGGCGATCGACCTCTTCTGCCGTGGTGTATCCGTCCTCCCCACCATCCTGGTTAGCGTTCGGGTTTGATCGGTCCTCGGTCATGAGCCGACCTCCGGAAAGTGTGGGTAGTGGCATTGCCAGCAGAGATACCGTTCTCCGTGGCTGCGCATGTCGACCTGCGGAATCCCGGTCCCTGCCATGGCTGGTGCGCTGTGGCAGTTTCCACAGAAGGCGCGGTCTTCGGGGCGTGTGGGCTGAACCATCCGAGGCGAGTTCTTATGCTCGTCGGGTGCTTCGTGACAGGTGGTACAGGAGAGGCCGGCATGATGCGAAACGGATTTTTGCCGAGCGATCTGGCCGTGGCACGCACTGCACTCCTCCGGGGTGGAGGGCGGCTCGGGTGCATGGGGCTGATGACAAACTGAACACGGCGTCTGGGGATTGTGGGTCAAGGGGTCCACCTGGGCGAATCCGGTGGGCCGTGACGGGTTGAACTCGTGGCAGATGGTGCAGAGGCCTCGGTCTCGATCGATGACCGGCTTCACTTCCATGGGGCTCGCCACGTGGTTCGCCGAGGGCCCATGGCAGACCTCGCAGGATACACCCTGGTGGTTGGATGCGGCTCGGGCCGCCTCCACATCTCCGTGACAGAGAGCGCACTCCTGGCGCCCAGCGTAGGCTTTCTCCAGGTTCCGGATGGAGTCCACCGCTGCAGCCCTATAATGACCAAGGTCCCCGAAGGTGTCAGGGACCAGGAAATACCGGGCGATCAGGAGGGCGGAACCCACCAGGGCAAAGACCAGGAGAAGACGCGTGACCTGCTGAGGCATGCGGTCCATCCTTTCCGGCCGAGGACTGGGGTTTCTCGAAGGATGTGACTCGGAGCCGAATCCTCGTCACCTGCCGGGCTTTTCGCAAGTTTAATGCCGTCTGTCGGTTAATATTATTGACCACGTTGAAACATCTGGTTGGGTTCTTTTGGCCTTCCTGATTTGTGGCGCGGGGCGAAATGTCCCGGGAAGGGGGGGGAGCTCGGAGGTCCCGGACCTTTCGCCCCGGGTTTCGGTTAGAACTCAGTGGGCCGTTTCTCGGCCCGGGGGTTGCAGGCGATCCGAGGGCTTTTCCCTTGGCCTGGTACGGATCCGGGAAGGTGGAGAGACACTTGCAGCTTCAGGTCACACGGTAGTATGGTAAGTGAACAGTTGATTCTGAACGATTAATGGGGTCGGGGCACCCCGGAGCCGTGATTTCCGGGTCGAGGGTTTGTGCCGAGTTGGCGCAGACTTCCAAGCACCCCCCCCCGGTTCCCCTTCCAACACGGGAGATAGCTTCCATGACTCGTCGTTTGTTGAGCCTCTTCGGAGCCCTGGGGCTCATGGCTTTCCTGGCCGGGCCGCTCCAAGCCCAGCTGGTAACCAAGGCCATGTCCCACGATGTGGCTGGGAAAGAGAACTGCCTGATGTGCCACACCCCTGGAGCCATGGAGCCGGTTCCTGACGCCCCCGCTTCCCATGAAGGCCGCGCGTCGGAAACCTGCCTCTGGTGCCACGCTGCTGACTCCCCCATGACCACGACGGGAGCCAAACAGACATCCCACGATCTCGACGGCAAGGACAACTGCCTGATGTGCCACACCGCCGGAGCCATGGAACCGGTTCCCGATGTTCCCGCCTCCCATGAGGGTCGGACGAACGAGGGAACCGGTTCCCGATGTTCCCGCCTCCCATGAGGGTCGGACGAACGAGGCGTGTGTGTGGTGCCACGCGGCTGGAAGTGACTAGAGGTACCTGATCGGGGAGTCTCTCGGGCCTTTTCCCGGGAGGGCTCAGGAGGCGCCGGAGGCCACGAGGTCTCCGGCGCTCGTTGTTGTTGGACGCAAAGGGTCGGGGGGGCTTTCCATACAGGAGCCAAGTGGGTACCTCTCTTGGGACGGAAATACGCCGCAGGAGAGGATAGATGGCCGACAATTTCATGGCGGAGAGAGGAAGAGCATTCTTCCTCGCCCTCACCCTTCCCTGGGGACTGTCCCTGATGGGCTGTGAGGAGGGTCTTCCGGAGGTGACTCCGGAGGAAGGATCGCGGGTGGTACAGGTGGCGGAACCGGCTGCGAACGCGCTGCTCCGGTCGCTGGTAGACCACCTCACCACCGCTCTCGAAGAGGGGGGAGCACCCGAGGCAGCGGAGTTT
>JBDHCH010000124.1:0-11389 GCA_039592115.1 Gemmatimonadota bacterium
ACGGACGCAAGCCGTGGTTCGTCAAGTCACGCGGAACGGCCGGTGGCATATTAAAGTCGAAAGACGGTGGCGATAACTGGCAAAAGCTCGGAGGCGGCCTTCCGGAGCTGATCGGGAAGATCGGGATCGACATGTCCGCCAGCAGGCCGAGCCGGGTCTATGCGATTGTCGAGGCCGAGTTGGACAAGGGCGGTCTCTATCGAAGCGACGATGCCGGAGACACCTGGACCCTGATGAATGGCGATCGCATCCTGTGGTCGCGGGCCTGGTACTACAACCACCTCAAGGCAGATCCCCTCGACGAGAACACGGTCTATGTGCTCAACGCGCCATTCATGAAATCAATCGACGGTGGCGTGACATTCGAGAAGAGATCGACGCCCCATGGGGATCACCAGGACCACTGGATCAATCCCGACAACAGCCTGAACATGATCAACGGGAACGATGGCGGGGCCACCGTGACCTTCGACGGCGGCAAGTCCTGGTCCAGCATCATGAATCAGCCTACGGCCCAGTTCTACCGGGTCATCACCGACAACCAGATGCCCTACCGGATTTATGGGGGGCAACAGGACAATTCTACCGTCGCCATCGCGAGCCGCACCTTCAGCGGGGGGATCGGCCACGATGACTACTTCGATGTTGGCGGAGGCGAGAGCGCGCACATCGCGTTCGATCCGGATGATCCGCGGCTCATCTACGCCACCACCATCAACGGCACCCTCACCGAGTACGATCACGAGACCAAACGGCTGCGACCCATCAAGCCCTATCCGGAATATGTATACGGGCAGCAGTCCAAGGACCTGAGGTACCGGACCAACTGGAATGCGCCTGTCGTGGCATCCCCGCATGATCCGAGGGTGCTCTACTTCGGTACGCAGAAGGTGCTGCGGAGCAGCGATCGCGGGGTGACGTGGGAAGAGATCAGTCCAGACCTGACCAAGGACGAGGAGGACAAGCAGGGATTGAACGGGGGTCCGCTCACCCCGGAGAACGTGGGGGCCGAGTTCTACGGAACCATCTTCTACATCAGCGAGTCACCACACGAACCCGGTACGATCTGGGTCGGTAGTGACGACGGCCTCCTTCACCTCACTCGGGACCATGGCGAAAGCTGGGAGGATGTCACGCCAGGCGATCTCAAAGGCGCCCAGATCAACGCCATCGAAGTCAGCCCTCACGATCCTGGTACCGTGTTCATCGTCGTGACCGGGTACAAACTGAACGACTTCCGTCCCTACATCCACAAAGGGTCCGACTACGGGCGGGACTGGGAGCGCATCGATCAGGGTTTGCCGCATGACAACTTCGTGCGAGTGGTTCGTGAAGACCCGGCGCGGGAGGGCCTTCTCTACGCCGGCACCGAAGGCGGCATGTTCGTCTCCTTCGATGGGGGGGAGAGCTGGCAGTCACTCGATCTGAACCTGCCTCCGGTCCCGATCACTGACGTCACCATCCGGCAAGGCGATCTCGTCGCCGCGACGCAGGGTCGCGGGTTCTGGGTGCTGGACGACCTGACGGTTCTTCAGCAGGCCAATGACGATTTGGCCGACGAGGCCGTACACCTCTTCACTCCCAGGCCGACACCCATGATCAGGTTTGGAGGCGGTGGGGCGGGAGTGGGCAAGAACCCGCCGACCGGTGCGGTCCTCAACTACTACATCGCCCACGAATACGAAGGCCCGCTCAGCATCGAGATCACCGGCGCGGATGGCACGGTCGTCCGAGACTACTCCAGCGAAGAAGGTGATTTCGAACGCTGCATCCTCGGCAACATGGATCAGCGGCTCCCCTTCGAGGTCCACTACCCACCGAAGAAGCAGGGATTGAATCAGTGGACCTGGGACATGCGCCGGAACGGGCTGGACTGCATCGACGACGTGAAGCTGTTCGCCGGCTTCGGCGGTGCCACCGTGATCCCTGGCGAGTACACCGCTCGCATCGAAATCGGAGGGTTTGAGAGCAGCGCCGATCTGACCTTGCTTCCGGATCCGCGAGCTGATGCCACACCGGCAGATTACACTTTCCTCGATGAGAAAGTCCGGGAAGCAACCGGCCTACTGAACGAGCTGTTCATCCGTCTGGAAGCTGTGCGAAAGGCCCGGAGACAGATCGAAGCGTTGATCGAAGACCATGGGGATGCGCCGGAGCTACGCGCAGCCGGAGAGTCGGCCATTCGTCGTCTGACCGACTGGGAGGATCTGATTACCCAGAACCGGTACGGCACGTACGAAGACGAGGACAGTATGCCGCCGATGCTCGATGTTCACATCAGGCATCTCCTGGATGTCATGGACGGGGCGGGCGCACCGGTGTCGGCAGGATCAATGCAGCGGCTCGAGGACCTGAAGGTGCAGTGGAGGGAACGAACGCAGGAGCTCGAAGCCATCACTGCATCCGACATTGCCGGAGTGAATTCCTGGGCACGAGACAACGGCGTCTCCCACGTTTCGCCGCCGGGGGGACGATGATGCGATCTGGCGTTTCGAAGACGGAGCCAGCCCCAATGAGACGGAGACTCGGGATGACCCACCTGTCCAAGCGCCTCATACGCAGTTGCGCCGTCCTTCTCGCAAGCCTCGCCACCAGCGCTGCGTATCCCTCGGGGGTAACCGCGCAAGCATTGGCCGTTGGGAATGCTCCTCCGGGTGGCACCGTGAAGCCGGCGGCACAGGGCCGGGCCCTCACCATCGACGACCAATTCCTCCTGGAGCGGGTTGGCTCGCCCCGGATAAGTCCTGACGGGAGACGCGTCGCCTATACCGTCACCCATACGGACTACGATACGAACAGTTCGGAGACCCGGATCTGGCTCGTGGATCGGGATGGTGGTGCGCCAGTCCCTATGACCGGGAAAGGAAGCTCGGCGTCGAGTCCGCGATGGAGTCCGGACGGCGCACGCCTGTCTTTCCTCGCGGCGCGACACGGCGGCAAAACGCAGGTATGGGCCCTCGACCTCACCAGTGGCGGTGAGGCAGTGCAGCTCACCGATGCCAAAGACGGGGTGTCCGGCTACGAGTGGGCACCCGACGGGCGGCGCCTGGTGCTGATCATCAAAGACCCGGCGCCCGAGGAGAACCCGGCGGCCAAGACGAAGGCTGGTGCTGACATCCCAGAGCCCTGGGTTATCGACCGCCTGCAGTTCAAACGCGACTACATCGGTTACCTGGACCATCGTCGCAATCACCTCTACACCTACCACCTGGACACCGAGGAGACTGTTCAGATCACGTCGGGCGACTACGACGACTCCCAGCCTGTGTGGTCACCCGATGGGAGCGCGATCGCGTTCGTCAGCAACCGCACCGACGAACCCGACGCCAACTTCGACACCAACATCTGGTTGGTCGACGCCGATAATGCCCACTTGGGTGCCGACCTGATGCAGGTGACCACGAACCCCGGCCCAGACCGCTCTCCGGCCTGGAACCCGGACGGCACGTTCCTCGTCCACATCACCGAGACCGACCCCGATCACGCACCGTACGACATACCCAAGGTGGCCGTGATCGAGCCGGGCGGTGAGGCGAGAATTCTCACTGAAAGCCTGGACCGCGGCGCCAGCAGCCCGAGGTTCAGCACGGACGGAAGATCGATCTATTTTCAGGTTGCTGACAGCGGCGAGCGCCATCTAAGAATGGTCCCAACCGGGGGCGGTCCAGTGACGCAGGTCATCGGCGGGGCACGCACCGTCAACGCCGTGACCGTCGGCGGCGATGAAACCATCGTTGCCCTCATCAGCGAGCCCCACGAGCCCGGCAACCTTTATCTTCGTGAGGGCAACGGCGATCTGCGGAAACTCACCCGCAACAACGACGATCTGCTCGCCGGCATCGAGCTGGCCGAGATCGAGAATGTGCACTTTCCCAGCGCCGACGGAACGGAGATCGAGGGATTCGTCTTCAAGCCGTCGGATTTCCGGGAAGGAAAGCGCTATCCGACGCTTCTACGGATTCACGGCGGGCCAGTGTCACAGTACACCTACGGCTGGGACTACGAGGCCCAGCTGTTCGCCGCCAACGGCTATTTGGTCGTCTGTACGAACCCTCGCGGCTCGTCGGGTTACGGCAAAGCCTTCCAGATGGGGATCTGGCAATCCTGGGGTGAGAAGGACACCGAGGACGTGATCGCTGGCGTCGACCACGTCATCGAGCTCGGTTGGGCCGATCCCGAACTCCTGGGTGTTGGTGGGTGGTCCTACGGAGGGATTCTCACCAACTATGTCATCACCCAGACCCAGCGCTTCAAGGCGGCGATCGCCGGCGCCGCTGGAGCACACTGGATCAGCAGCTACGGGCACGACGAATATCAGCGCTGGTATCGCCTCGAGTTCGGAAACCCGTGGGAGCCCGCGGCCCGAGACCTCTTCGAGAAGCTTTCCCCCTACAACGATGTCGACAAGGTCACCACACCGACCATGTGGGTGGGGGGCAAGGAGGACTGGAACGTGCCCATCATACACGCCGAGATGATGTACCAGGCAGTCAAGAGCATGGGGCGGGAGGCCCTTCTCGTCGTCTACCCGAACATGCACCACGGGATCAGCTTGCCGTACTACCGAAAGGACCTGCATCAGCGCTACCTGGCCTGGTACGATCAGCACCTCAAGCGGGACAAGGCGGCGACAGAGAAGTGACGTCGGTGCCCCGAAAGGTTGGCGGTCGAGGCTCCAGGACGTCCTCGCGGAACACCGAGAGGCCCCTCGGAGTCCACGGTTGCTGAAGAAGCCTGAGCTTCTGGCCCCAGCCCCTGTCCCCTGATCGGGAACGGAACGCATCAGGAGCGGTATTCGGGAGTAGAGGGAGGGACAAATGAAGACCGCTGTCACACGTGCCGCCCTGGCGCTCGGGCTCGTTCTCCTTCAGGCCTGCGGCGGCAGGGCGACCATGCCCACCGCTCAACCCATGGCGCCCGACCAAACTCCCCGGGGGTACGGCGAGCAGCCGGAGAATGAGGTCGCGGGCGCCGTGTCTTCCCTGGAATCGGAGGAGGAGAGCGGGGGACACTTCGCCACGATGGTGGACATGCTCCGAGGCCGTGTCCCCGGACTGCAGATTTCCGAGACCGCGGGCGGAGACATCAGTATCAGGATTCGGGGTGATCAGTCGATCTACTTCAACAAGGAGCCCCTCCTGGTCGTGGATGGGGTATCCATTCCTCCGTACAGCTTCTCCTCCACCCTGCGAACCATGAATCCACGGGACGTCCGTAGCATCCGGGTCCTCAAGGACGCAGGCTCCACATCCAGTTACGGGAGTCGGGGTGCCCACGGAGTGATCCTCATCAGCCTGAAAAGGCGCTGATCCCCGGAAGGCAGCACTCCGCGCTTGGGAAAAGGCCCCGTCCCGCAGGTGCGGGACGGGGCCATGGTTCTACTGGGTTGGAGGTTCTTCAATAACCCGGATTCTGGACCAGGTTCGGGGCCGTGTCCATCTCCCCAACAGGGATGGGCCACAGCACTTCATGAGCCTCGAATCGTCCGGAAACGCCTAAGACCTCCAGGGCCCTCCCGGTCCGAACCAGGTCGTGCCAGCGTTCTCCCTCGAAGGCAAGCTCCAGCCGGCGCTCCAGGTAGATGGCGTCCAGAACCTCCTGTTGAGTGTTTAGGTCTGTCCCGTACACATATTCCGCGACCCCTGCCCGAGCCCGGATCTGATTCAGATAGCCCACCGCCACAGGCAGGTCGTTCTGCTCAGCCAGGGCTTCTGCCAGCATGAGCAAGACGTCGGCATATCGGATGACATGGATGTCCTCGGCGCCGATGGGCGTGGGCCACTTCACCACCTGAATCCCGTCGTTCCGGGTTCCATCGAAGTTCAAGTCGAAGCGGAGGTCACCTGGCTCGTACAGTTCATAGATCTCCCAGGTGGCCCCGATCTCCAGACGACCGTCGTACCGGTACCACCAGCCCTGTGAACACCACTCCGTTGCAGTGAACGACAAGCGAAGAATGTCCTCGGGGCTTGGATCACCGTCGGCTGTGAAAGCGTCTCTGAGGTTTTCGACCAGGGCATACTCGCCGCTGGCTACCAGCTGCTGGGCCTTGGTAGCGGCGGTAGCCCAGTTCCCCTGATAAAGGGCGACCTTTGCCTCCACCGCCGTCACCCCGCCGGGCGTGAAGAACGTATGCTCATCATTGCTCGCGCCGGAGAGCATTTGGGCAGCCTGGGCCAGGTCAGCCTCGATCTGTGTCCAAACCTCGGCTGCAGTCGCCCGACTCACCTGGCCGGCCTCCTCCAGGGTCGCGGGTGGGACCACCACCAGGGGTACGCCGCCCCAAGCCCGGACCAGGTTGAAGTAGAGGAGGGCCCTGACGGCATAGGCTTCGCCCAGGATCTGGTTGGAATCAGCCGGATCCATGGCTCCAGCCTCGGGGACCTTCTGAATGATCCGGTTCACCCGGTCGATACCTTCGTAGTGGTCGGTCCAGATGCCGTCGATGGTCCCCATGTTCGGCCGGAAGTTGTGGAGGTCCCCGTCGGCAAAGCTGCCAAAGGTACCGGTATGCTCCACATCGTCCGTGAGGAGATCGGTCCACATGGTCCATTCAAACCCATATAGTTCCTGAAGGGAGCTGTACGCTCCGTTCAGTGCGGCTCTGGCACTGGTTGCGTCGGTGATTGCGATCTCGTCGGAGATCTCGTCGACGGGAAGAGGGTTCAGCAGGCTGTCAGTGTCACAGGCGCCCAGGGCTACCACCGTCAGGAGAGCGGGCACCAATCGTAGCTTCTTCATGGTCTGATCCTTTCCGCTTCCTACCAGGTTCCCTGGAAGCCAATGGAGAACGTGCGGGCGAAGGGGTAGCCGTAGAAGTCGATGGCTAGCGAAGCGGCGGCGGCATCCGATCCGCCCGTGTTCATGTCTGGCGAATACCCGGAGTAGTCGGTCCAGGTATGCAGGTACCTCCCGGCCACGTATATCCGGGCCTGCTGCATGTTGAGCCTGCCCGAGATGCTAGCGGGGAGCGTATACCCCAGAGTCACCTCTTGCAGACGAATGTAGGAGGCGTCCTCCAACCAGCGGTCGGATTCTTCTCGAGCTCCGGAACTGCCCCAGTAGCTGGGTCGGGGTTTGCTTGCGTCGGTGTTCTCCGGCGTCCAGTAGTCTTTCCCGACGTCGGCGAACTTGTTGTCGTAGAAGTAGCCCCCGGCATCCGAGTACTCCCGCATGCCGTTGAACATGCTGTTGCCCTCGCTGTACTGCAGGAAGGCCGTGAAATCGAACCCGGCGTACCTCAGGGTATTGCGAATCCCTCCGTAGTAATCCGGGTGGGGACTCCCGATGTACAGCCGGTCTTCGGAGCTGGGGTCGGTGGTGGTGCCGATCTTGTTCCCGTCGGCATCCAGGTCCGTGAAAAGAGCGTTGCCCGTGGCGGGATCGACGCCCTCGTAGTGGTAGGAGTAGAATTCACCGATGGCATGGCCCTCCTCGACACGGCCGTACCAGCTGCCCATGAAGGCCTCTCCCTCCTCACCCGGCTCGGGGGAGTAGAGCTTGGTGACCTCATTGACGTTGTGGGTGAGGGTAAAGTCCGTAGTCCACTCGAGGCTCCCCTCTCCGGCGCCCGGCACGTTGACCGTTCTGAGGACCACCTCATACCCTCTGTTCTCCATGGCGCCCACGTTTGCCAGCACCGACGTAAACCCGCTGGTGGAAGTCACGGGCCGGTTCAGCAGAAGGTCGTCTGTCGCCTTCTTGTAGAGGTCGAAGCTCATCCCCACCCGGTCCGAGAAGGCAGAAGCGTCGAGCCCGAGGTTCCACTCTGTGGTGGTTTCCCACTTGAGACCCGGGTTGGGCAGGTTCGTGGGGGCCGTGCCGGGAGTGTCGCCGTAGTTGGAGGTGCCGTAGAGGCCCAGGAACTGGAAATCCCCGATGGCTTCATTTCCGGTCTCGCCGTAGCTGGCCCGGAGCTTGAGGTCCGTCAGGAAATCCACGCCCTCCATGAAGGATTCGTTCATCATCTGCCAGGCAGCCGATCCGGCGATGAACGTGCCCCACTTGTTGTCCTGGCCGAAGCGTGACGATCCGTCCGAGCGGATGCTCCCGTTGAAGATGTAGCGGTTGTCGTAGGTGTAGTTCGCCCGGGCGAAGGCGGAGATCAGGTTGTGCTCCCAGCTCGTCCCGTCGACCTCGACGGGCCTGGCCGCGTTGGTGGGCCAGTGGAGCTCAGGGCTGGTGAAGCCCTCGCCCCGTGCGAAGCTGTTTTCCCGGGTCGTGGTCTCCCTGCTGCTACCGGTGGTCAGGCCGACTTCATGCGCACCGAAGAACTTGTTGGCGGTCAGGTACCCTTCCACGAGCTCCCGTCGGCCGAGGGAGTTGCCGATCTGGGCAACACCTCCCTGGCTTGCGGCGTAGTGCAGGGGCACCAACGGGGATTGGTACTCATACTCCCGCAGGGACAGGTAGTCGAACCCGACCCGGCTGGTGGCCCGGAGCCAGGGAAGTACCTGAGCGTTGGCCTCGACGTTTCCAAAACCCCGGAGGGTCCGGGCTTCCACTCGGTTCTCCTTCCCGATGGCTACTGGGTTGGAGTAGGAGGCCCCGTCGGAGTAGCTGCCGTCCGGGTTGTACACGGGTACCCATGGCTCATTCGCAATGGCGTTTCCAGTGGTACCGTAGATGGAATTGTCTGCCTCGGAGCGGAGATTGACTTCCTGCGACAGGGACATGGAAACGGATACGTCGATGTCATCGGTGGCCTGGAGGTCCAGGTTGACCCGTCCTGCCGAACGGTCGTACGAAGATCCGAGGATGATCCCGGGTTGATCGAAATACGATCCCGACACCAGGTAGCGGAAACGGGAGCTCCCACCGCTGATGGACAAGGAGCTGTTTGAGATTGGGGCGGTGCGGAGGACCTCGTCCTGCCAATCCGTATCCACGGTGGGGTCGACCCCCAACCAGTCGAATTCCTCCTGGATTTCCTGCTCGGAATAGCCGTCGCCCCGCATGGCGGCTCCCATGTAATCCATCCACTGCTGGGTGTTCATCATGTCCAGCTTCTTGGCGATCTTTTGCTGGCCATATGACATGTTGAACTGGAACCGGGGTGCCCCAGACCCGCCCTCGGAAGCGGTCACATTTCCTCGTTTCGTCGTGATCAGCACGACGCCGTTGGAACCTCTGGAGCCATAAATGGCTGCCGCGGCAGCATCCTTGAGGATCGCGACGGACTCGATTTCCTCCGGGTTCACTCCGGTGACGGCGGAGAGGTCCTGCCCACCGACACCGATTTGCGAGAAGTCGCCGCGGAAGATGGGCATCCCGTCCACCACGTAGAGCGGCATGTTGCTGGCGGAGATGGAAGAAGATCCCCTGACCCGGACGGTGACCCCGTTTCCAGGATTCCCGGCATTCTGGACGACCTGTACCCCGGCAGCCTTCCCCTGAAGGACAGCGTCCAGGCTGGCTACGGCAGGGGCATCCAGGTTTACCGACGAAACCGTAGAGATGGAGCTGCTGACCTCCCGCCGGGTTTGCTCGGCATAACCCGTGGCTACGATCTCCTCCATCTGGATGGCCTGGACGGTCAATTGGAAGTCGATGACCACGGTTTCGCCGACGCTCACCTCTACCGTCCTCGACTGAGGCGCGAACCCCAGAAACAGGACCCGGACCTCCACCCGCCCCTCAGGGACGTTCAACAGGAGGTACCGCCCCTGCTCATTGGATAGAGCCCCGATTCCCCGGTCCCGAACTGAGACTTGTGCGCCTGGGATGGGCTCACCGGTCCTTGCATCGGTGACCGTGCCCGTCACCGTACGGTCCTGGGCATTGACGGCCTGGGGTACCGCCAGGACCAGGAAGAAGGCACTTGCTAGCAGTGCAAGTCTGACACAACTGGGTTTCATGCTCACCCCCTTGAATTGAGGAGTACTGACAAGGGTCGTGACACTGTTTCGTCGGTCGGCTTCCGCCAACCAGGGCCCCGTTCAACGGGGAGACGGAGCAGCGACGCCCTGGAGTTATGCATCTTGACTCCGGTAGCCCAGCCGTTCTGAGACGCGCCGAGCTGAAGCAGTCAGGATCGTTGCGAGTTCAGGGATGCGGTCCTTGGTCATGCGTTGGACCGGTCCCCCGACGCTCATGGAGGCGATGGTGTGTCCAGCCCTGTCATGGACTGGAGCTGCCACCGAGGAATACCCGTACTCCAGCTCCTCGATGTTTGTCGCGTATCCCTTCGCCCTGACCTCGGAGAGGGCTTGATGCCACTTTCCCGGGGAGACGATGGTGTGGCCAGTGATGGCAGGAAGACCGTCCACCGGCTTGGAAAATCCCGGCTCCGAGAATGCCATCAGAACCTTCCCGGTGGCAGTGGCGTGGACGGGCCATCGAGTGCCGATCTCGGTTCCAGCACTGAGGAGTCCACGTCCGCGCTCCTCCTGGAGGATCAGGACCCCTCCGTCCACCAGTGACTCGAGGGTGGCCGTCTCACCGGTGGTTTCGGCCAGGTAGCGGAGCTCGGGCTGGGCCATCTCTCTGAAGTCGGCGGCTCTCAGTGCCCGGGCCCCGAGGACGATCACTTCGGGCCCGAGCCGGTACTCGGCCCGCCCGGACATCCGGGAAAGGAATCCCCTCTGTGCGAGGGCTGAAAGAATCCTGTGGGCGGTGGGTTTCCGCAGATCCAGCTCGGCACAGAGGGCCGAGAGCGTCCAATCGGGTTGTTCGTCGGTGAACGCTTGCAGAATGTTGATGGCGCGTGAGAGCGCCTGAGTCCCTGGGATCGGAGGAGATCCTCTATGGTTGGACCCTTGTTCCATTATCCGGAACACGCCCCCAAAAACCTCCTTTTTGCCATTATGACGTCCATGGCCCACCGGAGGACAAAAGACCATCCAGACGCAAAAGGGCACCCCTGGATTCAGCCGTGGATACGGATGTCCGCTCTCCAAGTCCAGGGACTGGTCGGGTCCGACGGACGCTCGGCCGGGAGGTGCCTTAGCGGGCAGTCTCTGGATATTTCTTACTCCGTTAATCTTCGTGGGGTGTCTGAGTCAGTCAAGTCTTTTCTGGCGATTTCTCGCAGGGTGCGGTAGGGGTCAGAGGAGGGACCAGGACAGGCCGGGCAACCCCTCTCTGTCTTGATTCACCGGCTTGTCGAACCACGCCGAGTCATTCCTTCACCCCTGGAGGGGATGACACATCCGAGAGGCGGTACTCGGACATCTTGGCCGCCCGAGAGCGATGGGGAAGCTGGAAGCCGCCGCACACCTCCCGGATTATTCGTAGGTTGGTTCTCTCGGAAGAAGAAAGCCCTGCACCCTGTCCGAAGAGGTGCCGTATGCGCCCGCGCCGTCCCTTTCCTGTTGTGGCTCTCATTCTCCTCTTCTCCTCGACGTCGGCAGCTTCGGGGCCCGTTTGCGGCCAGCGGGCCGACCTCCTC